>CAKRQU010000001.1 GCA_934394585.1 uncultured Eubacteriales bacterium
AACTACCTCGCACCCCGTCGAGTCAGCCGCAAAAAGTAATGCGCGGCAAGTATGTGCTATATATAGCAAATCAAAAATATTTTTGTCTATCCCTTTAGCACATCATCAGCCATACCGCGCGTGCGAACAAAGTATGCCGCAAAAAGCGAGCAGATTCGACGGGGTGGATGGTGCCACGCCGAAAGTTTAGCTATACTTCCCACTATAGGCTAAACTCCTACTATGCGAGCATGGCTTGATGGACATCGAGTCGGGGCGGCTATGGCTAAAATCTGCACAGACAAAAGTCCGTGTTAAGCGTGGATTTGAGCCATACTTCCGGTTTAGTCTATGGTCGGACTGTCGGGGCAGTATGTTCGCACGAGTCGCCGCGAGGCGACACAGAAAGAGTTCAAAAGAGGAATGCTTTCCTCTTTTTGACTTTTGGTACTTTTGGTCACGCAAAAGTACACCCCGTCCTCCTGTGAGGAGGAATTAACTTTTGTTTCTTTGCCCAAAGAAAAACAAAACACGGGCGGCACGTGCCGCCCGCTTCTTTTTTTCTCATTTTTTAAAAGAAAAATGCTTTCGCTCATTCGCCTATTTTCATATCAAGCCCGTTGAGCTCCACGCCTTCATCGGCGAGTATCATTATGTATTTTGCGCCGCCTATCACCTGTGTGCGCACGAGATCGCTTTTGTCGGGCGCTACTTTTATTATCACATCGGGGGTGCGAAGCTCAAATTTTTTCGTATTTATCAGATTTTTGGGATCCAGCTCCGTCATATCGCCGAAATTTTCACGGAAACTTTCGGAAAAAGCGGTAAGCCCTTCTTCCGACGCGCCGCAATCGGTGAGTATTTCTTTTATTTCCGTGCCGGTGAGCATGAGCGGTTCATCACTGCCGCTCGCCTTGTGCTCCTCGGTTTTTTCTTCTATGCGGCGGCGCATTTCCTTTATCGCCGTCAGATCGCATGCATCCGCGAGCGTTTCGGAAACGAGCGCGCGGAAATTTTCTTCCTGAACATCCGCAGGCATCGGGATATCATTTCCGAAAATCGCATTTGTAAAATCGGAATGAGAATCCTTTGTATTTCTGGTATAGAAAAGCGCGCCGTAAATATTTGTCCTGCGGCAGTCAAACGCGGGGAAAAGAAATCCCGTTTCGGGTGCCGATACGGCGCTTGCTCCCGCGCTGTTTATGAAAAGCTTTTCCGCCGGATCGTAAGTAAGCGAAGCTTTGGAAGCTTTCACGGGGCATATCGAGCAGATTATATGCGAAAATATTTCGCTCGAATCATCGGCGAGAGTATTTCCGTCCGCATGACGGAAAGGCACGTCGTATTTTGCATGGGTGAGAAGTATCACATAATTATCTTTCAGTGTCAGCGATTTCGATACGAGAGCATAGAAATCCTTCAGCGCTTCCGCATCGGCAAGCTCGCTCGTGCGCAGGCGCGACAGCAGTTTATATTCCGCGCCGTCCGAAACCTGAGCTGTCGAAAAATCCATGCAGAAAAGATTTTTGGAAAGAGAGCCGGAAAGCGTTTTCTTGAAAATAAAAAGATATTTTTCCGCCTCATCCTCGCTCATCAGACCGAGCGGGCGGGAAAATTCCGCTATTATTTCGCCGCTTGCGTTTACATAGCAACCGCAAACGGATGATATCGTACTCCTGTCGGGATTTAAAGTTTTTCTTATTTCGGAAATTTCTTTTGTGTTCATTTTTTACCTCATTTAAAATTTATACCAGTTTGCCGGAGATGAGCATGTCGAAAAGCTCGCCGAGGCTTTTGCCTTTTATCATTTCTTTTACCGATGAAAGCTCGTCAGATATCATTTCATCCAGCACACGCATGCCGAGCAGTTCCACAGGCGCTTTGTCATCGGTGAGAATATAGCCGTTTGCTTCCTTTTTTTCCAGCGAATTATATACGCCGGTAAAAAACGGCTGAAGATTTTCGGAAAGAGAAGCAATATTTTCTTCCATTTTCTCGCGGCAGTCAAATCCGCAGGAGGCGAAAAGCTCTATGTTCGTTCCTCCCGTGGTGTACGTATACGCGCAGTCGAAAACGGTAAGTATCGTACCGGTAAGATAATCGTTTATCCCGCCTTCGTTTTCGGTATACATATTCATATTTACCACCATTACGCCGTTTTCGGTGAGATGATCGCGGACCATGCCGAAAAATTCGCGGCTCGAAATATGAAAAGGAATAGTGATATCCTGATATGCATCCACCATTATCACATCATATTTTTTATCCGTCTGCGAAATGAAAGCTCTGCCGTCGCCGACATAAACATCCACGTTTTCCGACATATCGAAATATTTATAAGCCAGATCGACTATTTTTTTGTCTATTTCCACGCCGTCGATATCTTTTATGCCGAAATATTTTTCGCATTGCGAAGCGAATGTACCCGTGCCGAGTCCGAGTATACATACGGATATATCCTCCGGTTCACCGCTTTTTGCCATTACCGGTGCGGCGAGAGCATAATCGTAATACATGCCCGTGAGCCCGTCGCCTTTGCGTTTTATGGATTGCACGCCGAAAAGCACATTTGTGGAAAGAATGACGGAGCTGTCGTTTTCCTCCACGCGCAGATAGTTATAAACGGATTCTCCCTCGTAAAGTATATTGTCCGCCCAGAAGGCGACGCCTATATTCATCGAAAGTATACCGAGCACGAGCGCGATTGCCGCTATAACCGAGGTGCGTATGATAAATTTCTTTCTTAAAACAAAATATATTATACATACGATATAGAGAAGCGACGCGAATATGACAAAAGTAAGAGCCGTGCCGACAAAAGGAATAGTGACAAATGTCGGCAGGAATGTACCTATGATACTGCCCACGGTATTGCATGCCTCGATGATGCCGACTGTCCTGCCGCTTTCCTCAAGACCGGAAACCGCAAATTTCACCAGATTGGGAGTTACCATGCCGAGCACGAGCAGCGGGAAAACAAAAACAAGTATACAGGATACAAAAGCAGCCCATATAAGATAATTGTGAGAAACAAAAAGTGCCAGCAGCACAGCCACGCCCGATATTATGAATTTGCCTGCGAGCGGTATGAGCATAGTCCATGTAGCTGCGGCGAAAATCCAGATAAAAAGTTTGTCGGGGGTTTTGCTTTTATCAGCCATTTTGCCGCCGATAATATTTCCCAGTGCCATAGCTATCATTATCGTGCCTATGATGATGGTCCATACGATCTGCGATGATGAAAAATACGGAGCCATGAGGCGGGAAGCGCCCAGTTCTATTGCCATTACGGAAAGTCCGGAAAAAAAGCCCGTGAGATAGAAAAGATATTTCTTTTTCATAGTAGCCTCCATTTTATCGGTGGGTATATTTTAGCATAAATCGCGTGGTTTTTCAATAATGGCATGAAAAATAATAAAATTTCATTGATTTGCACCGAATAGGAAGCGGGCGGCGCAGTCGCATACTTGTTTCTTTTCGTAAAAAGAAGGAGAAGCGGGCGTCGCTCGCCGCCCGTGACGGGGTCGCGCTTTTTATAAAAGCGCAGAAAAAGTTAGTTTTTCTCACGCAGGAGAACGGGGGTGTACTTTTGCGTGACCAAAAGTACCAAAAGTCAAAAAGAGGAAAGAATTCCTCTTTTAAACTCTTTCTTTGTCGCCTCGCGGCGACTCGTGCGAACATACTGCCCAGACAGTCCGACTATAGACTAAACCGGAAGCGCAGTTCAAATCCACGCTTAACACGGGATTTAGTCTGTGCGGATTTTGGCTTTAGCCGCCCCAACTCGATGTCCATCAAGCCATGCTTGCATAGTCGGAGTTTAGCCTATAGTGGGAAGCGTATCAAAAGCCGTGGCGGGAGCCACCCACCCCGTCGAATCTGCTCGCTTTTTGCGGCATACTGTGTTCGCACGCGCGGTATGGCTGATGATGTGATGAGAGATGTACTTGAGCTTTTTTGATTTGCTATATATAGCACATACTTGCCGCGCATTGCTTCCTGCGGCTAACTCGACGGGGTGCGAGGTAGTTTGCAAAGGAGGGCGAGGAGCCTTCCTTTGATGACTTTTGGTACTTTTCGTCAGTGAAAAGTACACCCTCGTCCCCCCGCAGGGGACAGAGTAGCTTTTCTGCGCTTTTATAAAAAGCGCGACCACCGTTTCTCCTTACGGAGAAAAAAACAATCCCTCACCCGACTTACGTCGGGAGCTCTGACCCTTTCTCGGCGAAGCCAAGCAACGTGCTACGCACATTGCTTAATTCCCTTGCACAAGGGAGCCAAAAAAGTGGTTTATTTCCTTGCACAAGGGAACTTTTTTGGTACTTTTCTTCACAGAAAAGTACGCCCCTCTCTTGGCAAAGATAAAAACCCACAAAAAAGACCGCCGATCGGCGGCCTTTTTGCTTCATATCTTATTTTATTCCCGTAATAATTCCGAAAACCTCGCTTGCGAGAAGCATCCCCGCCGTCGGCGGCACAAACGAAATGCTCCCGGGCACCTGCCGTTTATTCTCGGGAAGTGCTGCCTTTCCGGCATAATCGCGGTGAGTTTTTTTCGCCTCTTCTTTTGAATAAACCACACGGAGCTTTTTTATTCCCGCTTCACGCAGCTTACCGCGTATCACTTTGGCAAGAGGACATACGGATGTTTTGTAAATATCAGTTATTTCCAGCATTTCGGGATGCAGTTTGTTACCGGTTCCCATGCAGCTCACTATCGGCACGCCGGCTTTGTCGGCGCGCTTTATCAGTTCCAGTTTTGCCGAAACGGTATCTATCGCATCGACGATGCAATCATATCCCGAAATATCAAAATCGTCCGCCGTTTCCGGAAGATAAAACATATTGCGTATCTCAATATCGGCATCCGGATCGATATCAAGCGCGCGGCGCTTCATTACTTCGGTTTTCATCTCTCCCACAGTGGATGAAAGCGCCACGAGCTGACGATTGATATTTGAAACGGAAACCGTATCATTATCGACAAAAGTAATATGCCCTATGCCCATACGCACGAGTGCTTCGGCACAAAACGAACCCACGCCGCCTACTCCGAAAAGCGCAACACGCGCGTTTTTCAGCTTTGCCAGCGCATCGTCGCCTATGAGATAAGCCTCTCTTATGCGGCGGTCGTCCATTATATCTCGCCTTTCTTTATTTTTCCGGCGAGCTTATAACGCATATCGTTTGAAAGAATGCGCTTGCGCAGACGGATGCTTTTCGGCGTAACTTCGATAAGCTCATCATCGGCGATAAATTCTATGGCTTCTTCAAGGCTCATTATCTTCGGCGGAACAAGGCGGAGCGCTTCATCTGCGCCCGAGCTTCTTATAGCCGTAAGATGTTTGTTTTTGCAAACGTTCACGGCGATATCGCCTGATTTCGGGTTTTCGCCGACTATCATGCCTTCATATACGGGGCACTGATTGCTGATGAACATGATACCTCTGTCCTGTGCATTGAAAACGCCGTAAGACGTGGATTCGCCGGCTTCGCTCGCCACGAGTGAACCTGTAAAGCGGCGCGTGATATCGCCTTTATAGGGCTGATATCCGTCGAAAACGGAATTCATCGTGCCTTCACCGCGCGTATCAGTGAGAAATTCGCTTCTGTAGCCGAAAAGGCATCTCGAAGGAATGACGTATTCCAGACGCATTCTGCTGCCTACGGGCGCCATATTGACCAGTTCGCCCTTGCGTGCGCCGAGCTTTTCCATTACGGCGCCGCAGCTGTCCTCGGGAACATCGATTTCCACGCGCTCCATCGGCTCGCAGCGCACTCCGTCTATCTCATGATAGAGCACGCGCGGCGTGGAAACGCAAAGCTCAAAGCCCTCGCGGCGCATTGTTTCTATAAGTATGGAAAGATGCATTTCGCCTCTGCCCGCCACTTTGAAGCAATCCGTGGTTTCACCGTCGGAAACGCGCAGCGAAACATCCTTGAGCAATTCTTTATAAAGGCGCTCGCGCAGCTGACGGGATGTGACATATTTGCCTTCCTTGCCTGCAAACGGGCTGTCGTTTACGGAGAAAGTCATTTCTATCGTCGGCTCGCTCACTTTTACAAATTCGAGCGGCTCGGGGCAATCCACGGATGTCACCGTATCGCCTATAGTGATATTTTCAGCGCCGGAGAAGCATATAATATCGCCCACCTTCGCCTCGGTAACGGGGATACGGCGCAGACCGTCTATCTGGCTGATGCTGACTATTTTTGTTTTCTTTGGCGCGGTATCCTTGTCATGATAATTGCATATCATGGCTTCCTGATTCTGACGGATAACGCCGCGCTCTATTCTGCCTATGCCTATTCTGCCGACATAATCATTGTAGTCGATAGAAGAAACCAGCAGTTGGAGAGGACCGTTTTCATCGCCCTCGGGCGCGGGAATATAATCGAGTATGGTATCAAAAAGCGGTTTCAGATCCTTGCCCGGCTCGTAAGGAGAAAATGAAGCCGTACCCGCTCTGCCCGAGCACCAGAGCACGGGTCCGTCGAGCTGTTCATCGGAAGCATTCAGATCCATGAGAAGCTCCAGTATCTCGTCGCCCACCTCATCAAGACGGGCATCGGGACGGTCTATTTTGTTTACCACCACGATTACGGGATGACCGAGCTCCAGCGCGCGCTGAAGCACAAAACGTGTCTGCGGCATGGGTCCTTCAGCCGCGTCAACGAGAAGAATTACTCCGTTTACCATTTTCAGTATACGTTCCACTTCGCCGCTGAAATCCGCGTGTCCGGGCGTATCGACGATATTTATTTTTACGCCGTTATAATGTACGGCTGTGTTTTTTGCGAGAATTGTAATGCCGCGTTCACGCTCCAGTGCATTGGAGTCCATCACGCGCTCTTCCGTCGCCTGGTTTTCTCTGTAAATTCCGCCCTGACGGAGCATTTCGTCAACAAGCGTAGTTTTGCCGTGGTCGACGTGCGCTATTATCGCCACATTACGAAGATCATTTCTTACCACAGTTATCTCCTGCCTTTATTTTTGGATTTTCATGATTTACACAATTGGTTATTATAGCATAAAAAATAGAAAAAGTCTATATATTTTGCCCTATTTTTTCAAAAAAATCTCCGTAAATAAGCGATTTCTGTCACTTTTTACGGAGATTTTATTTTATTTGAGCTTTGCGCCGCAGTTTTCGCAGAAATTGTGGTCATCTTTTACGGGAGTGCCGCAATACGGGCAGAAATTTGTTCTGCCGCCCTCGTCGCTTCTGTCTTTCACGCTGTATTTTTCATTTAGCGGATCGGGTTCTTCTCTGCTGTCCACTATATCAAATGATGAATAGCGGTTTTTACCCTTGGCATTTTTGAAATTATATATCGTGGTTGTCGTGGCGAGCGCGACAAAACACAGACCGAAAATCGGAAAAATTACGGGAGCGCCCATAGAAACGGCAATAACAGTCCATCCTATGCTGAAAATTATGGCAAATATTCCTCCGAAACCGCTCATCATGGAAGGCCCTCTTCCCGGTTTTATACTTTTCATAAAATCACCTCCGAAAATACTTTATTATATTGTAGCATAAATCCGCAAAAAAATCAAGCGGGAAGATTCTTTTGGCAAAAGAAACAAAATAACACGGGCGGCAAGCGCAGCCCGTAAAGGGGGTCGCGCTTTTCACTGACGAAGAGGAGGGTTCAGGGTGGCGGAGCCACCTCTGAACGGCGTCGCCGAGACGGAGTCAGCGGCAAAAGTCATCAAAGGAAGGCTCCTCGCCCTCCTTTGCAAACTACCTCGCACCCCGTCGAGTCAGCCGCAGGAAGTAATGCGCGGCAAGTATGTGCTATATATAGCAAATCGAAAAGCTTTTGTCTATCTCTCATCATATCATCAGCCATACCGCGCGTGCGAACAAAGTACGCCGCAAAAAGCGAGCAGATTCGACGGGGTGGGTGGTTCCCGCCGAAAGTTCAGCTACGCTTCCCACTATAGGCTAAACTCCGACGGAGCGAGCAGGGCTTGATGGACATCGAGTCGGGGCGGCTAAAGATTAAATTTGAACAGGCAAAAGTCCGTGTTAAGCGGGGATCTGAACTGCGCTTCCGGTTTTGTCTACGGTTGGACTGTCGGGGCAGTATGTTCGCACCGGTCGCCGCAAGGCGACAGAAGGAGATGAAAAGAGGAATTGACACATACGCGCAGCGTGTGTGTCGGCGTCGCCGAGACAGGAGTTAATACCTTCCTCTTTTTGACTTTTGGTACTTTTCTTCATAGAAAAGTACACCCCGTCCTCCTGCGAGGAGAAAGTAACTTTTTGTTTCTTTGCACAAAGAAAAACAAAACACGGGCGGCAAGCGCCGCCCGATTTTTTCCGCCTTTTTTCTTTTAAAGAAAATCCTCTCGCTCACAGGCAAAATCCGCCATCGACGGAAATGACCTGCCCCGTAATGAACGAGGCATCTTCGGAAGCGAGAAAATATATCGGTGCCGCTATTTCTGACGGCGATGCTATACGCGAAAGCGGCGTTTTTTCGGCGAGAATGCGCATATCTTCTTCACTGTAGCAGGCGTTCATTTTGGTATCGACTACGCCGGGGGCAACGCAGTTTACACGGATATCCGCCGTGGCGAGCTCCTTTGCCAGTGCGCGGGTAAGCCCGCCGAGCGCGGATTTTGAGGCAGAGTATGCGCTTTCATTTGCGGCGCCGGATATCCCCCACATAGAGGAAACAAATATTATGCTTCCGCCGCAGGTCATTTCACGCGCCGCCGCCTGAGCCGAAAAAAAGGCACCTTTTGTATTTATATTCATTATTTTATCGAAATCATTTTCGGTTTCCGAAAAGAGCGGGCACGCATGCGCTACACCCGCACATATCACGGCGGCATTTATTTTGCCGAATTCAAAAACAGCCTTTGCCGCGAAGCTGCGCAGGGAAGATATATCGCATACATCACAGTAAAAAGGCACTATTTTGCCCGCATATTCTTTGCCTGCAAAATATTCGGCAAATTTTTCATTGCTTTTGTACCCCGCGAGAACATTCCATCCGCGCTTTGCAAAAAGCTCCGCGCAGGCTTTGCCTATTCCGCCCGATGCGCCTGTTATGATAACGCTTTTCATGCTTATCTCCTTTTAGTTTTCATAAGTTTCGAGTATACGCGCCGCCACTTCGGCACGCGGTATGCGCAGGTCCATAGCTTGCTTTTCTATATATCTGTGTGCCTGCGCCTCGGAAAGCTTCAGATATTCCATTATAACGAGCTTTGCGCGGCTGATGATTTTTTCTTCCGCCAGACGTGAAACCAGCACGGAATTTTCGTTTTTCATCGCGGAAATGCGTTTCGGTACGCATGCCGCTATGGTCATATCGTGCCACAGCGCGCTTTTTGATATCGGCGAAAAAACCGTATGCACACCCATTTCATAAAGCGCGGCGATATCTTCATCCGTATTTTTTGCGCCGGCAATATATACAAAACCGGAATTCAGTTTTGCGCATGCGGCAAAAGCCGTGGCGGCTTTTTTTGCATTCATGCCGAAAACGAGAACGATATCGGCATCGAAATCTATTTTCAAAAGATCCGGAGCGGATGAAAAACGTATGATATTTGTTTTGCCGTCCGAAGCGGAAATCAGCATTTCTTCGGCTTTTTTTGCCATGTCGTCACCCGGACATATCAGCATTACTGTCAAATTTCATCCCTCCTTTTTATTATTGCCGTGATTTTATTTTATTTCGTCGAGGTTCATATCAAAACTCGGCAGTATGTATTTCATGAAATAATCAAGCTCTTCGCATTTCTGTGAAACGAGTTTTTCGTAGGTTTTCTTTTTTGCGCTTTCAAAATCGCGGTTTCCGCTGCGTTCTTCTTCTATACATTTGATATAAGCGCAAAGTTTATCCGCCGCTTTTACAAGCGGACGAAGCTCGCTTTCATCCTCGAAAAGCGATCTGTAATCGGCGCGAAGCTCCTCGGGCAGCTTTTCCAGCAGAGTTTCCACCGCGCGTTCCTCTACTTTCTGATAGCTTTTTGCCGTGGTATCGTTGAAATATTTCACGGGAGTGGGCATATCGCCCGTATAAACCTCGGGAACATCATGAAAAAGCGCTATTGCCGCCGCGCGGTCGGCATTGTAATTTTTGCCGAAATAACGGTTTCCTATAAGCGCGAGCGCGTGCGCTGTCACCGCCACTTCACAAGCGTGTTCGCTCAGCGTTTCCACGAGAGAATTTCTCATCAGTCCCCAGCGACGTATATATTTCTGCCTGAAAACAAGCGCGTAAAATCCGTAATTGTCCATTTTTACCCCTCTGTTTTATTATTTTATTATATTATAATACCATAATAAAAACGAAATTTCAACAGGAAAAATCAAAAAACGCCGTGTGGCAATGATATTGACAATTTTTGCATTGTATGGTAAAATATATGTGAACAAATTTTGATCAAAAAAAGGAGAACACGCCATGAAGAAAATATTATCGCTTTTGTTTGCGGCAATATTGGTTTTTGCCGCGCTTTTCACAATTTCCTGCGGAAATGAGCAGGACATAGCGACAAAAGAACCGCAGAAAGAAACGACATCGGAAACGGACGGCGACGAATTTATCGGCGCTGTCATAAAAGAGCGCCATAAAGACGGCAGAGTAAAAAGAGCGGTATATTACAGACCTGACGGCACGGTTAATTTCGAATATGAATATAACGAAAAAGGGCAGAAAACAAAGGCAAGCTATTATAACGAGGACGGTTCTCTGAAAGAATATTCGGAATACGATTACAACATGGACGGCTTTATGGTGAAATACAGCAATTATGACGGGAACGGAGTGCTGCTCAGCATAGGTGAGCTGGCGGGCAAAGCACGCCATGAGAAACAGAAAAAGCTGACTTTTTATTATGCGGACGGGCAAATAGCGGGTATTTCCGAATACAATGAAAACGGCTGTATCGTTTCCGAAACAAAATACGACACGGACGGCACAATAAGTCGCCGCAGAGAATTTCTCGGCACATATTATGACGGAGAGCCGAGAATGACTGAGGATATTCTCTATGGATTCGACGGTGAAATAACATATCATCATAAATACGAATACGATGCAAATGGCAGGATTATAAAAGATACGGCTATCCCGGGTGCTGCACTGACATACGAATATGATGAAAACGGAAACGAGATTCGCCGCAATACGGTGCTTTCCGATGGCACGATAAAGGAATACCACATCATAGAATATACCGCCGACGGAAGAAAAGAGAGCAGGTATAAATCGGGAGTGCTTTTGAATACATCCGAATATTCCGGCAAAAAAGGAAACGATCATCTTGTATCTTATATAGCCTACAGCTATATCGGCGACAGAATGAGCTCGTATACGATAGTGCTTTACGATGTGACCGGGAAAAAAGCGAGAGAAACAAATTACAATACCGACGGTACTGAGCGCGGTTTTATCACTTACGAATACAATGCCGAGGGATTTCTTACCGTAATGCGCGAATTCAGAGCGGGCGGAATACCGAAATATGTAACAGAATATCCCGGCAAAGAAAAGGGTGAAAATTATACGAGAAGAACGGAATACAATGCCAACGGCACAGTTCATTTTGTATATGAAAACAAGTAATAATTATAATACAAAAAATCCTCATGCGTTTTCCGCATGAGGATTTTCTTTGCTTTTTATGCCGGATCAGTCGGCTGCTTTTACTATTACCGTGAAATCGTCGGGCTTGAGAGAAGCGCCGCCGATGAGTCCGCCGTCGATATTTTCCATAGCGAGAAGCTCTGCGGCATTTTTCGCATTCATGCTTCCGCCGTACTGGATGGTGGTAGCCTCTGCCACTTCCGCACCATAGAGAGAAGCGACAACACTGCGGATATATGCGCAAACCTCTTCAGCCTGCTCGGCTGTAGCGGTTTTGCCTGTGCCTATAGCCCATACAGGCTCATAAGCGATGATGATATTTTTCATATCCTCTGCGGGAATGCCGAGGAGAGCTATCTTTGTCTGACGTGATACCGTTTCGAATGTCACGCCCTGCTCACGCTCCGTGAGAGTTTCGCCCACGCATACGATTACGGTGAGACCGTTTGCCAGACCTGCTTTTGTTCTGCCGTTCACGGTGACATCGGTTTCACCGAAATACTGTCTGCGCTCGCTGTGACCCGTAATAACGTATTTTACGCCGCATGCGGCAAGCATTTTGCCGGAAATTTCGCCTGTGTATGCGCCTTTTTCTTCTATATGAACATTTTCGGCGCCTATTTCGATATTTGTGCCCTTTGTGGCTTCCACAGCTGCCGCAATATCTACAAAAGGAACGCAAAGCACTACTTTTGCTTCCTTTACATCGGCAACCTTGGGGGCGAGAGCTTTCATAAATTCTGTGGTTTCCGCGGGAGTCATATTCATTTTCCAGTTGCCCGCGATGACAACGTTTCTTTTTGCCTTGTTCATTATATTATACTTCCTTTCGCGGATTATTTATTCTGGAGGCATGCTATGCCGGGGAGTTCGAGACCCTCGAGGAATTCAAGGCTTGCGCCGCCGCCCGTGGAAATATGAGTGATTTTGGAAGCAAAGCCGAGCTGTTCGCATGCAGCCGCGCTGTCGCCGCCGCCGACTATTGTCGTAGCTTCGGAATCAGCGAGAGCCTGAGCCACAGCTATTGTACCTGCGGCGAGAGTGGGATTTTCAAAAACGCCCATCGGTCCGTTCCATACAACTGTTTTGGCGCTCTTTACGGCGTCTGCAAAAAGCTCGCGTGTCTTTTCGCCTATATCCATGCCTTCCATATCGGCGGGAATTTTGTCTGCGTCAACTGTTTTTACGGAAATGGGAGCATCTATGGGATTCGGGAAATCTGCGGCGATGACGGTATCTATCGGGAGAAGAAGCTTTACGCCTGCCTTCTCGGCTTTTGCCATCATATCGCGGCAGTAATCTATTTTGGATTCGTCGAGCAGGGATTTGCCTACGCCGTATCCCTTTGCGGCGAGGAATGTATAAGCCATACCGCCGCCGATGATGAGCGTATCAACTTTTGTGAGGAGATTGTTTATAACATTGAGCTTGTCGGAAACCTTGGCGCCGCCGAGGATGGCAACGAAAGGACGCTCGGGATTGTCGAGAGCTTTGCCCATCACGCTGATTTCCTTTTTGATGAGGTAACCGCATACGGCGGGGAGATAAGCAGCAACGCCTGCCGTGGAGGCATGAGCGCGGTGAGCCGTACCGAAAGCGTCGTTTACATAAACTTCCGCAAGGGAAGCGAGTTCTTTTGCAAATTCGGGATCGTTCTTTTCCTCACGTGCGTCAAAACGTACATTTTCGAGGAGAACGCATTCGCCTGCCTTCATAGCGGCGATTTTTGCCTTTGCATCATCGCCGATGATATCGGAAGCAAAAGCAACCTTACCGCCGAGATATTCATTGAGCTTGTCTGCAACTATTTTAAGAGAGAATTTTTCTTTGTCGCCGAGAGCTTTTTTCAGAGCCTTTGCTTTAGCTTCAGCCTGCTCCTCTGCGGGAAGCTCCTCTATGGCTTTCTTTTCCTTTTTATTGAGAGAAAAGCCCTCTGTGAAAATGTTATGCGGTTTGCCGAGATGAGAGCAGAGAATAACATAAGCGCCCTTTTCCATGAGGTATTTTATAGTGGGCAGAGCCTCCACTATTCTCTTGTCGCTCGTGATAACGCCGTCCTTCTGCGGAACATTGAAATCGCAACGCACAAGCACTTTTTTACCTGCGACATCAATATCTTCAATGGTTTTCTTGTTGTAATTCATAAAAGATACCTTTCCTTTCTTATACGGGCATACATCATGCCCCATTTTTATCCATAATACAGTATATCACCGAGGAAAGCATTTTTCAAGTAAAAAATGATAATTTCCGATGAAATTTACAAAGAAAGCCGCAAAAATGCCGTGCCTCCCGACTTTTTTGTAATGTGTAAATAAAATTTCGGAAATTTTTTATTTTTAAATTTCATTTTAGTTTGACTTTTTATAATGGAGTCACAAAAAGAGAGGAGGGCAGCAGATGGAAATACAGAATTATTTCAAAAGATACGAAATAAAATATCTGCTTTCGCCGGAGCAATACGAAAAAATGCGCGAAATAGCAAAAATCGCGACTGTTCCCGACGAATACGGTAAAAGCACGGTATGCAATATATATTATGATACGCCCGATTCGAGGATAATCCGCCGTTCGCTCGAGGGACCGGAATACAAAGAAAAGCTGAGGCTGCGCAGCTACGGCGTGGCGACAAACGAAACGGGAGTTTTTCTGGAGCTGAAAAAGAAATATCTCGGCGTGGTATACAAGCGGCGCGAAGCCATGACATACGCGCGGGCTGTGGATTTCCTGAGAAATCCCGAGCCGTATTCGCAGATAACGCGCGAAACGGAATATTTCATGCGGTTTTACGAAAATCTTATGCCCGCCATGTTTATTTCATATTCGCGGGAAGCTTTTTACGGAAAGGAAAACAGGGATTTCCGCATAACATTTGACCGCGATATACTCTGGCGCGATTACGATACGGATCTGCGCGCGGGAGTTTACGGAAAGCGCGTGATTTCGCCGGATACGGTGCTGATGGAAATAAAAACAGGCGGCGCGATGCCGATGGAAATAGCGCACGCGCTTTCGCAAAACGGCATATACAAAACATCATTTTCAAAATACGGGCGCGCATATATTCAGAAAACGGCGACGGTCGAAACGGAGGTAATTTATGCTTAATAATATATTCGGAAGTATTTTTCAGTCGTCATCGGAAAGCACGGTTTCCGTATGGAAATTTCTGCTCTGCATAGCGGTTTCGCTGGTGCTGGGCATAGCTTACGGCGCGGCATATTCGCATAAAGCGAAAAGCACATCGAGCTTTCGCATGGCGATATCACTGCTACCCGCGGTGGTCTGCGTGGTAATAATGATGGTAAACGGAAATGTCGGCGTGGGCGTAGCCGTGGCGGGAGCCTTTTCACTCGTCCGTTTCCGCTCCGCGCAGGGAAGCGCGCGTGAAATATGTGCCATATTCATGGCGATGTGCACGGGGCTGATAATGGGCGTGGGATATATCGCCTTCGCGGCGCTTTTCACTCTCGTGATGGCTGCGGCGCTCATCGTATGCAATACGGCGATATGCCGCAAAAGAGCTGAAAGCACCGAGCGGACGCTGAAAATGACAGTGCCCGAAAATCTCGATTACAGCGGCGCTTTCGACGATATATTCGATACATTCTGCGCCGCGCGCCGCATGACCGCAGTGAAAACCACGGGCATGGGCAGTCTTTTCAGGCTGACCTACGATGTGACGCTGAAACGCGACATATCCGAAAAGGAATTTATAGATGCTTTGCGCACGAGAAACGGAAATCTCGAAATATCATTACTCAGACAGGAGGAAAATGAAAATGAGCTTTAATTTCAGAAAAATTTTATGCGGTCTTTGCGCCGCACTGCTGGTGCTTTCTCTCGCTTCATGCGGGAATACGGAGAATGCCGGTACATCGGCTTCCTATGCGACTGCTGCAACCACCGATCCGTCGGCGCCTCCGACCCCGCCGGACGGCAACGGCAACGGTACGGGTAGCGACGGTACGGCTACCGCGGATACGGGCACGGTGATAACGCCCGTTTCTTCCGACGACATGTTTTCGGGCAGGGATTCGCGCTCGGATTACGACGCTTCCTCGGATAAGATAGTTCTTTCCGACAGCGGCTCGACTACGACTTCCTCTTCCGTTAAAATAAGCGGAAATACCGTGACGATAAGCGCGGCAGGCACTTATATAGTGAGCGGAAGTCTTTCCGACGGGCAGATAAAAATCGACGCGGGCGACGATGATAAAATTCAGCTCGTGCTGAACGGCGTCGATATAACAAATTCTTCCTCTGCGGCAATATACGTGAAAAACGCCGACAAGGTATTCGTCACGCTCGCAAAGGGAAGCGAAAACAAACTTTCCGTAACGGGCGAATACGTGGCGATCGACGACAACAATATAGACGCCGCCATATTTGCAAAAGAAGATATCAGTTTCAACGGAGACGGCTCGCTCACCGTGAATGCAAAATACGGTCACGGCATAGTTTCAAAGGATGATCTCGTGATAACGGGCGGAACATACACGATAACGGCGGAAAAGCATGCGCTTTGCGGCAAAGACAGCGTGCGCATATCAGGCGGCACATTCAGCCTCACCGCAGGGACAGACGGTATACACAGCGAAAATACCGACAAGGAAGATAAAGGATTTATCTACATTTCGGGCGGCGATTTCTCGATAAAAAGCGAAAGCGACGGCGTGGATGCGGAATATTATCTCCAGATAGCGGGCGGAAGCTTCAATATCACATCGGGAGCAAAGGGCATAAAGGCGAGCGGCGATCTGCTTGTATCGGACGGCACTTTTATCCTGAATTGCGAGGATGACGCCGTACACTCAAATGCGAATGTAAACGTAAACGGAGGCACTTTCACCGTTTACACGGGCGACGATGCGTTTCATGCCGACGAAAATATAAATATTTCCGGCGGCGATATGGATATAAAGAAAAGCTATGAAGGCATCGAGGGCGCCACGGTAAATATTTCGGGCGGCAATATAAGCATAGTTTCGAGCGACGACGGCATAAATGCCGCGGGTGGCAGGGATTCCAGCGGCATGGGCGGCAATTTCGGCGGCGACAGCTTCGGTTTCGGATTCGGAGGCGGCTTCGGTGGCGGCGGTATGAACGGCGGAAATTCGAGCTATTATATCAGCATATCGGGCGGCACGATAAAAATAAACGCATCCGGTGACGGAATGGATTCAAACGGAAATCTCTTTGTTTCCGGCGGAGAAATATATATAAGCGGTCCGCAGGACAACGGAAACGGCGCGCTGGATTACGACGGCACCGCCACGATAACCGGAGGCACGGTAATCGCCGCGGGAATGAGCGGAATGGCGCAGAATTTCGGCACGGCTTCCACTCAGGGCAGTATAATGGTCACTTTCACGCAGTATGTCACAGGCACGGTGACCGTAAAGGATTCCTCGGGAAATGTGATAGCAAGCTTCACCCCCGAAAAGAGCTATAACAATGTGGTGGTAAGCTCGCCTCTGCTCGTACAGGGCAAAGCGTATACCATCAGCGCGGGCACGCAGTCGCAGTCGGTAACCCTTTCGAGCCTGATATACGGCGGACAAGGCGGCATGGGCGGAGGCGGACAGGGCGGAAACCGTCCCGGCGGCGGCGGACGTCCCGGCGGCGGCTTCGGCGGCTGATAAATAAAAATATTTCAATATCTTGTATTTATAAAATATAAAATACCGCAAAAAGCACGGGGCGGAGAAAAAAATTCTCCGTTTCGCGCTTTTTTGCATAAAATTTGCGGCAAAAATATTTATAAACCTATTGACAATATAATTTATCTGTGATAAAATATCCACAATCTGTTTGATGACGGATTTCATTCTGTGAAAAAGGAGAAATACCATGAAAAAGACATTTTCCATGATGATGTATAAAATGATGTGCATGCGTATGTGCATGCGCAGTTTTGACGTGTCTTTTTCCGATAATTCTCAGCTCACAGACTGAAAGCAGATTTTGATGATTTTGTTTTTCAAGCCGGGAAGCTTATCGGAGCTTTCCGGTTTATTTTATTTTCAAAAAGGAGCAAAGGCTATGAAAAATCTTTTGAAAAAGCTGACAAAAGCCAACTTTCATTCCGTCCGAATGTGCCGAAAGGCATACGGTACGGTGATATAAAGATAAAAAGAAAGCACATATTTTTTGAATAATGAAAGGAATTTATGAAAATGAAAAGAATTATTTCGGCTATTATAGTAATCGCGCTTTTTGCCACGGCGCTCATCGCTTTTTCCGCCTGCGGAAAGAAAAGCATAACAGTAGCTATCCCCAATGACCCGACAAACGAAGCGAGAGCGCTCAAAGTTCTCGAAGCAAACGGACTCATCAGACTCAAAGCAAGCGCAGGCATCACAGCCACGATAAAGGATATCGAAGAAAATCCCTACAATATCAAGTTCAGCGAAATCGAAGCCGCTCAGCTTCCCAATGTTCTCCGCGATGTGGACTATGCCGTGATCAATTCCAATTACGCAATCTCCGCGGGACTCAATCCCACAAAGGATTCCGTAGCGGTGGAAGGCTCGTATTCCTCTTATGCGAATATTCTCGCGGTAAAAGAGGGAAATGAAAATACGCCCGCGATAAAGGCTCTCGTAGCCGCTCTCGAAAGCAAGCAGGTAAAGGATTTCATCGCAGAGAAATTCGGCGGAAACGTTGTCAGCACGGTTGACAATCCCACAGACGGCTATGATGCCACTGTGGATTACGCGGCGCTCGCCGGCACAAAAATCACCGTAGCCGCATCTCCCACACCGCATGCGGAAATCCTCGACGAGGTAAAGAAAATTCTCGCGGAAAAGAATATCACTCTCGAAGTAAAAGTTTTCTCTGACTATGTTGTGCCCAATACGGTAGTCGAAAGCGGCGAATGCGATGCAAACTATTTCCAGCATGCGCCTTATCTCGATAATTTCAATGCGGAAAACGGCACGCATATAGTATCGGTTTCCTCTGTTCATGTGGAGCCGATGGGCGTTTATTCTTCCAATCACACAACACTTGACGACATAAAAAAATAATCGGACGGGAATTTTTGCATAATGATACAGATTGAAAATTTGAGCAAAACATTTGACGGCGCCGCAGGCAAGGTAGCCGCTCTGCATAATATAAATCTGACGATAAACGACGGCGATATATATGGAATAATAGGCATGAGCGGCGCGGGAAAAAGCACCCTCGTGCGCTGTATAAATATGCTCGAAAAGCCGAGCGAAGGAAAAATCGTGATAGACGGCGTGGATATTACCACACTTTCTCCCGCGGAACTGCGGCGCGCCCGCAGAGATATCACGATGATATTTCAGGGCTTCAATCTGCTCATGCAGAAAAATTGCCTGAAAAACGTATGTTTCCCCATGGAGCTGGCGGGAATACCGCGACGCGAAGCGGAGGAAAAGGCGAAAAAACTGCTGGAAACGGTAGGGCTTCCCGACAAAGCAAAGGCATATCCCGCGCAGCTTTCGGGCGGTCAGCAGCAGAGAATAGCTATAGCGCGTGCGCTTGCCACAAATCCGAAGGTGCTCCTCTGCGACGAAGCGACGAGCGCACTCGATCCCAATACCACTCATTCCATTCTCTCACTGATACGCGATATAAACAGGTCACTGGGCATTACGGTGATAGTGATAACGCATCAGATGAGCGTGGTGGAGGAAATATGTTCTCACGTAGCCATACTTGATAACGGCGAAGTGGTGGAAAACGGCGCCGTGGGCACCGTATTTGCCAGCCCGAAATCAGCCGCGGCAAAGAGGCTTGTTTTCCCGAACGGCGCGGACGACAGTGTTTCAAATCCGCTGCATGAAACGCGTATGCGTATAATATTCAACGGCGCGGCAGCAGCAAGCACACCGTGGATAGCCAAAATGGCACAGGAAAAAAATGTGCTGGTGAATATCGTTTCCGCTTCCACCCGCACGATAGACGACAAAACCTACGGCTCCATGCTGATAGGCGTGCCGGGCGGAACGGAGCATACGAAAATAGTGAAAGATTATCTCGGCGCCATCGAAAATATCACTACAGAGGAGGTGTGACGGATGGGAAATATGTTTTCTCCGGAAAAGTTGCATGCCGCTCTCGACATACTGAAAAACGATATTCCTTTTGCTATATGGGAAACGTTTTACGTCACGCTGGTAGCTACGCTTTTCGCTTTTGTAATAGGTCTGCCGCTCGGAGTGATACTGGTATGCGGCGATAAAGGCGGTATACTTCCTTTGCCGAAATGGCTGATGAAAATCATAAATGTGATAGTAAATCTTTTGCGTTCCGTGCCGTTTATTATACTGATAGTTGTGGTTTTCCCGCTGACGAGAATTATCGTCGGCACTACCATAGGGTCGGTGGCTTCCATAGTTCCGCTTGTTATCGCGGCATTTCCTTTTGTCGCCAGACTTGTGGAAAGCAGTCTGCGCGAGGTTAATCCGAATATAATAGAAGCGGCGCAGAGCATGGGCGCTACGCCTTTTCAGATAATAACCAAAGTTATGATACCCGAAAGCGTGCCTTCGCTCATATCAAATGCGACCATAGCCGTGACGACCATACTCGGATATACAGCCATGAGCGGCGCAATAGGCGGCGGAGGACTCGGAAATATAGCGATAATGTACGGTTACAACAGGTATAATTATCCTGTCATCATAATATCAGTTGTTTTGCTGATAGTGATGGTGCAGATATTCCAGAGCGTGGGAACTTTGCTTTCACGCAAATCGGACAAGAGATTGAAATAAAAATACAAAAAGCAATAGTGCAAAAGCAGGGGGTTTGCATTATTGCTTTTTTCTTCCCGCAGAAAAGCGGGAAAAGAAGCGGGCGGCGTTGCCGCCCGTGGACGGGGGGCGCGCTTTTGAGTGACCAAAAGCGTGGGAAAAGTCATCAAAGGAAGGCTCCTCGCCCTCCTTTGCAAACTACCTCGCACCCCGTCGAGTTAGCCGCGGTAAGTAATGCGCGGCAAGTAAGTGCTATATATAGCAAATCGAAAATCTTTTGTCTATCTCTTTCGCGCATCATCAGCCATACCGCGCGTGCGAACATAGTATGCCGCAAAAAACGAGCAGATTCGACGGGGTGGGTGGCTCCTGCCGCGGCTTTAACTACACTTCCCACTATAGGCTAAACTCCGACTATGCGAGCATGGCTTGATGGACATCGAGTTGGGGAAGGTTTAGTTCTGGCTTGAACAAACTAAATCCTGTGTTAAGCGGGGGTATGAACCATACTTCCGGTTTAGTCTACGGTTGGGCTATCGGGGCAGTATGTTCGCACGAGTCGCCGTGAGGCGACAGAAGGTGTTTAAAAGAGGAATGCTTTCCTCTTTTTGACTTCTGGTACTTTTCTTCACAGAAAAGTACGCCCATCTTTGCGCAAAGAAAAAACAAAAAATAAATCGGAAGCTTCTCCAGCAAGAGAAGCTTCCGACATTTTTTCAGAACATCTGTATATATTCATCTCTTTCGGCGCCTACGGAAACATATTTCACTTTGCAGCCGACAGCTTTTTCTATATATGCCACATACGCCTTTGCCGCCGCGGGCAGAGATTCGTATGTTCTGCATCCGGAAACATCGCCGAAACCGTCCACATATTCTATCACGGGCTTTGCACGGTTGAGGCGTTCACCCGTCGGGAAAGATGTGGTTATTTCACCGTCCACATCGTAAGCCACGCATACGGGGATTTTATCGAGATATGAAAGCACGTCCATTTTCGTAAGCGCGATATAGTCTGCGCCCTGAACCTTTACGCCGTAACGGGAAGCAGGCACATCAAAAGGACCTACTCTTCTCGGTCTGCCCGTGGCAGCGCCGTATTCGCCGCCTGCTTTTCTCAGCTCTTCCGCTTCATCGCCGAACATTTCCGCCGTGAAAGGACCTTCACCTACGCAGGTGGAATAAGCTTTCATTATACCTATGGTATTGTCAAGCTTTAAGCCGGGAATGCCTGCGCCGATGGGCGCATAGGAAGCGAGCGTGGTGGAAGACGAAGTATAAGGATATATGCCGAAATCTATATCGCGGAGTGCGCCGAGCTGCGCTTCAAACATGATATTTTTGCCTGCGGCGGCAGCCTCGGAAAGATATTCGGACACATCTGTCACAAAGGGAGCCACGATGCTGCCGTATTTTTTGAGCCAAGCCATCATTTCATCGGCATTTACGGGCGTGTGACCGTAACCGGTGACAGTGATATTTTTCCATTCCACTATGTCGTGTACTTTTTCGGCGAGCTTGTCATCTATATGGAGCAGATCTTCCATGCGCAGACCTTTTTTCATATATTTGTCGGCATATACGGGCGCGATACCGCGGCGCGTGGAGCCGAATTTTTTGTCTGCAAGGCGTTCTTCTTCCATGATATCCTGCATTTTATGGTAAGGCATGCAGATTATCGCTTTTTCGCTTATTTTGAGATTGGCAGGCGTTATTTTTATGCCTTTTTCGGTGAGGGAATTGATTTCTCCCACGAGATGCTCCAGGTCAATAACCATGCCGTTGCCCATGATATTCACCGTTGTTTCGCGGAGGATACCGGAGGGGAGCAGATTGAGTATGAATTTGCCTCTCTCGTTTATAACTGTGTGACCGGCGTTGTTTCCGCCCTGATAGCGGCAGATAATGTCGTAATCGGAGGAAAGCAGATCTACCATTCTGCCTTTTCCTTCATCGCCCCAGTTGATTCCTACAATTGACGTAAGCATTTTTAAAAATCTCCTTTTTTATACATTTACAGTGGCTTCGGCTTTTTCTGCGAGCATATCGGAATTTGCCGCGAGTACTTTGCGGACCTCGCGGATATAATCCTCTGTCTGCATCGTTGCAAGACCGGTAAAGCAACTGTTTTTTATTATTTCATCGATATCTGCGCGGGAAAGCCCGAAAATCGGGTCGGCGGCAATTCTGTCGAGCAGATCATTGTCCGCGCCCTCCTGCTTTATGGCTTTGCCTGCCGCCACGGAATGACGGCGTATGGCTTCGTGAAGCGTCTGGCGGTCGCCGCCCGCTTTCACGCAGTGCATGAGAATATTTTCCGTAGCCATAAAAGGAAGCTCCTCACGCAGATGTTTTTCTATTACTTTGGGATATACGGTGACGCCGCTTATCACATTTATATATAGTGTTAGGATGCCGTCTGTGGCGAGAAAAGCTTCCGGAATGCTTATTCTCCTGTTGGCGGAGTCGTCGAGCGTGCGCTCCATCCATTGCGTACCCGCTGTCATGGCGGGATTGAGCGCATCGGCTATCACAAAGCGGGAAAGGGAAGAGATTCTTTCGCTGCGCATGGGATTTCTTTTGTAAGCCATGGCAGAGGAACCGACCTGCCCCGATTCAAAAGGCTCGTCAAATTCCTTCAGATGCGAAAGCAGACGTATATCGCCCGAAAATTTCTGCGCGCTCTGGGCTATGCCCGAAAGCACGGAAAGCACGAAATAATCCGCCTTTCTCGTATAAGTCTGACCGCTCACACTGTATGCATGATCAAAACCGAGCTTTTCCGTTATCTTTTTTTCGAGCGCCTTTACCTTATCGGCGTCGCCCGAGAAAAGCTCCAGAAAGCTTGCGCCCGTGCCCGTGGTGCCGCGGCAACCGAGCAGTTTCATTCCCGATAGAACAAAATCAAGATGCTCGAGATCCAGCATGAGATCCTGCATCCAGAGCGTGGCTCTTTTGCCGACGGTGGTTGGCTGAGCCGCCTGAAAATGCGTATACGCGAGAGTATCGAGCGATTTGTATTTTTCCGCGAAATCCGCGAGAGCGGAAATGGCGGTGAGCAGCTGTTTTTTTATCCTGAGAAGTGCGTCGCGCTGGATGATGATATCCGTATTGTCACCTACGTAGCAGCTCGTCGCGCCGAGATGAATTATCGGCTTTGCATTCGGGCAGGCTTCGCCATATGTGAGTATGTGCGCCATCACATCGTGACGTACATCATGCTCGTGCTTTGCGGCGGCATCGAAATCTATATCGTCCGCATGCGCTTTCATTTCTTCTGTCTGCGCGTCGGAAATATCCAGCCCCAATTCCTTTTCGCTTTCGGCGAGGACTATCCACAGCCTGCGCCAAGTGGAAAATTTGCGGTTGTCCGAGAAAATCTCCTGCATTTCGCGGCTCGCATATCGTTTGCACAGCGGATTTTCATATATATCGTGCATTGCTTTCCTCCTTAATTGCGGGGAATTATTTTTTGCTTTCGGCTTTTTTCAGTGCGGCTGAAATAAATCCGACAAAAAGCGGATGCGCTTTATTCGGGCGGGATTTGAATTCGGGATGATACTGCACGCCCACATAGAAATCCCTGTCCGTCAGCTCCACGGTTTCCACGAGTCTGCCGTCGGGAGAAAGACCCGAAAGCGTCAGCCCCGCGGAGGTGAGTGCGTCGCGGTAGTCATTATTGAATTCATAGCGGTGGCGATGGCGCTCGGAAATGCTTTTTTCATTGTAGCAGCGAGCCATCGTGGTGCCCTCGGCGACAATGCAGGGGTAAGCGCCGAGGCGGAGTGTTCCGCCTTTGTCCACATTGTCGCTCTGTCCCGGCATGAAATCTATCACTTTGTGGCGGCAAAGCTCGTCAAATTCGCCCGAATGAGCATCGGGAATGCCGGCTTTGTTTCTGGCATATTCTATCACGGCTATCTGCATGCCGAGGCATATTCCGAAATACGGAATATCGTTTTCTCTGGCGTAGCGTGCCGCGAGAATCATGCCTTCTATGCCTCTGCCGCCGAAACCGCCGGGAACTATTATGCCGTCAAGTCCCGCGAGGGTTTCTTTGTAATTTGCGTTGGTGAGCGCCTCGGAATCTATCCAATGTATGCGTATATGAGTATTCAGCGTATAGCCTGCATGACGCATGGCTTCCGCCACGGAAAGATAGGCGTCATGGAGCTGTACATATTTGCCAACAAGACCTATATGAACTTCTTTTTCGCGGTTCTTTATGCGGTGAACCATTTCGGTCCATTCGCAAAGGTCCGGCGCGGGCGCGTCTATACCCAACTCGCGGCATACGACGGAGGAGAAATTTGCCTTTTCCAGCATGAGCGGAGCTTCGTAGAGATAGGGAATAGTGATATTTTCAATAACGCAATCGGGTTTTACATTGCAGAAAAGCGCGATTTTTTTGAAAATGGAATCTTCCAGCGGCTCATCACAACGCAAAACTATTATATCGGGATTTATGCCCATGCCGCGCAGCTCTTTTACGGAATGCTGAGTCGGCTTTGATTTATGCTCGTCAGAGCCGCGCAGAAAAGGAACGAGAGTGACATGGATGAAAAGGCTGTTTTCCTTGCCTGCTTCGAGCGATATCTGACGTACCGCCTCGAGAAAAGGCTGAGATTCTATATCGCCTATAGTGCCTCCTATTTCCGTTATCACCACATCGGCGTCTGTCTGCTTGCCTACGCGGTAAACGAAATCCTTTATTTCGTTTGTTATGTGGGGAATGACCTGTACGGTGGAGCCGAGATATTCGCCGCGGCGCTCCTTATTGAGCACATTCCAGTAAACCTTGCCTGTGGTAAGATTTGAAAATCTGTTCAGATCCTCGTCGATAAAGCGCTCGTAGTGACCGAGATCCAGATCGGTTTCCGCGCCGTCCTCCGTAACATAAACTTCGCCGTGCTGATACGGACTCATGGTGCCCGGGTCTACGTTTATGTAAGGATCCAGCTTCTGCGCAGCCACTTTCAGCCCGCGCGCTTTCAGCAGTCTGCCGAGCGAAGCGGCGGTAATCCCCTTTCCCAGACCGGAAACCACGCCTCCGGTAACAAATATGTATTTAGTCATTCTTCTCCCCTCCTCAGTACGGGTAAATCTGCCCGCGTATATCATACTTTTCACAAAATAAAAAACAAAAGGCGGTCACGAGAAAAGGGCAATTCCCCTTTTCCTTAATGACCGTCTTTGCCCATTGACGATATATTTTATCATATTTATCGTTTCTTGTCAATCGCTTTTACGACAAAATACCAAAAATAAATTTCAAAAAAAGTATTGACAAATGAAAAAACGGTGATATAATGTTCACCATAAAGGCAAAGGCGCTCGAAATTTATTTTTTCGCGCGCCTTTTTTATTTGTTTTTTCAGAATGTCGGGCAAAGGCGCCCCTCTTTTGGGGTGTACTGCCCGCATTTTTATCGGGAAAGGAAAATTTATGTGTTCGATAATGGGATATTGCAAGGCAAAAGCCGACCTTGCCGAATTTAAAAAAGGCTTTGAAAAAACGGTTTCGCGCGGACCCGATGACAGCCGTATAATCGATACGGGAGCGGGGCTTCTCGGATTTCACAGGCTGGCGATAATGGGACTTTCACCGGAGGGGATGCAACCGTTTGAATCGGACGGCAGCTATGCCGTATGCAACGGTGAAATATACGGATATGAGAAAATAAAAGCGGAGCTTTCCGCGGATTACAGCTTCAAAAGCGGCTCGGATTGCGAAATAATCCTGCCGATGTACAGAAAATACGGCGATGCGATGTTTGCCATGCTCGATGCGGAATTTGCCATGATAATCTATGACGGAAAAACAGGGAAATTCATCGCCGCGCGCGATCCCATCGGTATACGTCCGCTTTATTACGGTTATGACGTCGACGGTGCCGTGCTTTTCGCGAGCGAACCGAAAAATCTCGTCGGACTTTGCGCGAGGATAATGCCTTTTCCGCCCGGTTGCTATATGAAGGACGGAAAAATCATCCGCTACAGCGATATTTCGCACGCGCATGCGATTTGCCGCGACGATGTGGAAACCGTATGCAAAAATATTCACGATAAGCTGACGGCAGGCGTGGAAAAGCGCCTCGTTTCCGATGCGAAAGTCGGCTTTTTGCTCTCGGGCGGTCTGGATTCTTCGCTTGTCTGCGCCATCGCCGCGAAAAAAAGCGACAAACCGATACGCACCTTTGCCATAGGCATGGAGGGCGACGCGATAGACCTGAAATATGCGCGCGAAGCGGCGGATTATATCGGAAGCGAGCATACGGAAGTTTATATGACGCGCGACGAGGTTATTTCGGAGCTGGAAAATCTCATTTACATACTCGGCACATTTGATATAACCACCGTGCGTGCGAGCATGGGTATGTATCTGCTGTGCAGATATATTCATGAAAATACGGATATCCGCGTGCTTCTTACCGGCGAAATATCGGATGAGCTTTTCGGATATAAATATACGGATTTTGCGCCGTCTGCCGAGGCTTTTCAGCGCGAATCGGAAAAGCGCGTATACGAGCTTCACGAATATGATGTACTCCGCGCGGACAGATGTATTTCGTCAAATTCGCTGGAGGCGCGTGTGCCTTTCGGCGATCTCGATTTTGTAAAATATGTGATGAGCATAGATCCCGCAAAGAAAATGAATATTTACGGCAAAGGCAAATATCTGCTCCGTCATGCATTTGAGGCTGATGAGATTTTGCCGTATGATATTCTCATGCGCGAAAAAGCCGCGTTTTCCGACGCGGTGGGGCATTCCATGGTGGATTATCTCAAGGCATATGCCGAGGAAAAATATACCGATTCGGAATACGAAGCAAAGCGCGGCAAATATATCCATGCCATGCCATTCACAAAGGAATCACTGCTTTACCGCGAGATATTCGAGAAATATTATCCCGGTCAGTCGGAAATGATAACGGATTTCTGGATGCCGAACAAATCGTGGGACGGCTGTAATGTAAACGACCCTTCAGCGCGTGTGCTTTCAAACTACGGCGCCAGCGGAAAATAAGGAGGAGAAATTTTCTTTTTCGAAAGAAAATAGAGGAAAAGAAGCGGGCGACTGCGGTCGCCCGTGCTCGTTTTCTTTTCCAAAAGAAACATGTGGGTACTTTTTCGTAAAAAGTACGAAAAAACTTCCCTTGTGCAAGGGAATGAACCGTTTTATTGGCTCCTTTGTGCAAAGGGAGCTCCCGACGCAAGTCGGGTGAGGGATTGTTTTCTTTTTACAAAAGTTACTCTGTCCCCCGCGGGGGAACGGGGCGTACTTTTGCGTGACCAAAAGTACCAAAAGTCAAAAAGAGGAAAGTATTCCTCTTTTAAACACCTTCTGTCGCCTCGCGGCGACCGGTGCGAACATACTACCCCGACAGTCCGACTGTAGACTAAACCGGAAGCGCGGTTCAGACCTCCGCTTAACACAGTCTTTTGTCTGTTCAGACCAGAACTAAGCCTTCCCCGGCTCGATGTCCATCAAGCCATGCTCGCATAGTCGGAGTTTTGGCTATAGTGGGAAGCGTATCAAAAGCCATGGCGGGAGCCATCCACCCCGTCGAATCTGCTCGTTTTTTGCGGCATACTTTGTTCGCACGCGCGGTATGGCTGATGATGCGATGAAAGATGCACTTGAGCTTTTCGATTTGCTATATATAGCACATACTTGCCGCGCATTACTTTTTGCGGCTAACTCGACGGGGTGCGAGGTAGTTCGCAAAGGAGGGCGAGGAGCCTTCCTTTGATGACTTTTGCCGCGCTTTTTGTCAGTAAAAAGCGCGACCCCCGTCCACGGGCGACCGCAGTCGCCCGCCCTCTCTCGGCAAAGAGTTACTTCATTTTGGTATACTCCGTCTCGGCGACGCCGTTCAGAGGTGGCTCCGCCACCCTGAACCCTCCTCTTGGTCACGCAAAAGTACACCCCGTCCCCTCGCGTGGGACAAAGTAACTTTTCCTGCACTTTTGTAAAAAGCCCGCATAAAACAAAACGGACAGCGACGCTGTCCGTTTTGCTTCTTTGATTAATTTCAGTCTGTTTTCTTTACTATTTCGGCGACGGAGGTTGCCAGTCCCGCGAGCGAAGCTATTTCACTCGGGATGATTATCTTCGTAGCCTTGCCGTCGGCGGCTTTTTCAAATGCCTCGAGGCTCTTTATCGCTATTACCTTGTCGGAAGGAGCGGCTTCGTTTATTTTTCTGATACCTTCGGCGGTAGCTTCCTGAATTTTGAGTATGGCTTCCGCTTCACCTTCTGCGGCGCGTATTTTCGCTTCCTTGTCTGCTTCCGCGAGAAGAATTTCACGCTGCTTCTGCGCTTCCGCA
This sequence comes from uncultured Eubacteriales bacterium, assembly GCA_934394585.1. Lineage (GTDB taxonomy): Bacteria > Bacillota > Clostridia > Oscillospirales > CAG-272 > Apopatosoma. The sequence continues at coordinate 28,658 of CAKRQU010000001.1, forward strand.
TCGAGTATCATAGCCTGCTTTTTGCCTTCTGCCACGAGAATGGTGGAATTTTTCTCACCTTCCGCACGGAGAATAAGCTCGCGGCGTTCGCGCTCTGCTTTCATCTGCTTTTCCATGGCGTCCTGAATTTCCTTGGGCGGCATGATGTTTTTCAGCTCCACGCGGTTTACTTTTATGCCCCACGGGTCTGTAGCTTCGTCGAGGATGGCGCGCATTTTTGTATTGATGAGGTCGCGGCTGGTGAGAGTATTGTCCAGCTCCAGCTCGCCTATGATATTACGCAGGGTGGTAGCCGTGAGATTTTCTATTGCGGAAATGGGATTTTCCACACCGTAAGCATAGAGTTTGCAGTCCGTTATCTGGAAAAATACTACCGTGTCTATCTGCATTTTTACGTTATCTTTCGTGATAACTGCCTGCGGCGGGAAATCCGCCACCTGCTCCATGAGGGAAACACGTTTTGCTATTCTTTCCATGAAAGGAATGCGGAAATGAAGCCCCGTATGCCATGTGGAATGATAAGATCCGAGTCTTTCGACCACGGCGGCACGCGCCTGAGGAACTATGACAATGTTTGCGATGATGACGATGATGACCACCGCGAGGAGTATGCCGAGAATGATTAATAACATAAAACTACCTTCCTTTACTCAGATGATTCGTCTTTTTTGCATATCAGCTTTACGCCTTCTATGCCGGTGATACGGACAACCGTACCGATTTTTATATCGTCGCCCGAAGCCGAGCGTGCCGACCATTCCAATCCGCGGACTTTTGCCGCGCCTCTGCCCTCGATATTATTTATATCCTCCGTAACCACGGCTCTTTCTCCGATGAGCGAATCGGCATTTGTAGCCACAGGCTTTATATGCAGTGCCTTGCCGAAAATTTTTCTCGAAAAAATCAGAAGAATAAAGGACAACACGGCAAAAACCGCTATCTGTATGCCGATATTCACGCCGCAGAATGAAAGAATGAGAGACACAGCCGCCGAGGGAATAAACCATACGGAAACAAGCGCCAGCGTTTCCGCTTCCACTATTGTGGCGAGGATGATAACGCCGAGCCATATAACGGAATCAATATTTGCGCGAACCCAATCAAGTATAGCGTCCATGAAACAGAACCTCCCTTTCCCTATATGGGATATTTATGTTATAATTATATCATATTCCGTGCGCCATGTCAATATTTTGTGAAAATATATACAAAAATACGTCGCGCACGCGCATGAAAAAATAAAAAACTTCATTTGTGCGGTAAGCTATTGAAAAAAAGGAAAAACTATGATAAAATATGTATTTGTAAAAATATTATTTTCGAAAGGGAAAAGAAATGTCATTCAAACGTAAAGAAATAGCAAAAAATGTTTTTGTCAATACCGTGGCTACGGACAAATTCAAATCCGATTTTATCAGGATAACTTTTGCCGTTCCGCTTTCCGAAGAGAATGCGGCTGCAAATGCGCTCGTTCCCTCCGTGCTCAAGCGCGGAACAGAAAAATATCCCGATATCGGCGCCATCCGCAAACAGCTCGAATCCCTGTATGATTCCGGAGTATGGGCAAATATCAGCAAGCGCGGCGATGTTCAGCTGATAAATATAAACGCAGGCATGCTCGCAAACAAATATTCCATGGACGGAACCGATATCACGGGCGGTATGCTCGATATGCTCACCCAAATACTTTTCCGCCCCGTGCTTGAAAACGGCGCTTTCAAAAAGGATTATGTGGAAAGCGAAAAGGCAAAACTCGCCGACGCGGTCCGCGCCGACGCCAATAACAAAATAGCTTATGCAAACCGCCGCATGCGCGAGGAAATGTTCCGCGGCGACGCCTATGCCGTAAACGAAAAAGGAAATGTGCAGAGCATAGCCGCTCTCACGCCGGAGCGCGTTTACGCCGCTTATCTCAATCTGCTTGCCAATGCGAGAACAGAGATTTTCGCCGTGGGCAATATGGATTTCGATAAGGTGATTTCCGCTTTCGAAGCCGCATTCGCAAAGGTGAAGCGCGGCGAGGGATACAGCCTGAAAACAAACGTTATACGTGAGCCGAAAGGCGAGGTAAAAACGGTTTACGAGCATCAGAATATAGGTCAGGGCAAGCTTGCCATGGGCTTTTGCGCCGGTTGTTGCCGCGATGACGATGATTTCATCGTGATGCAGATTGTATCGGCGATATTCGGCGGCGGCACCAGCAGCAAACTTTTCATGAATGTCCGCGAGCGTCTCAGCCTCTGCTACTATTGCAGCGCGGGATATGACGCGGTGAAAGGCGCCGTATTTGTAAACAGCGGCATAGAATTTGCAAAGAAAAAGCAGGCGATAAGCGAAATTCTCGCCCAACTCGAAAGCGTAAAGCGCGGCGAGATAACCGAAAGCGAAATATCCGACGCGAAAAACATTTTCATAAACAATCTGCGCTCCGTGACGGATAAAACGAGCCAGATCGCGGGCTGGTATACGGAATGCGCTCTCTCCGGCAAGGCTGAAACGCCCGAGGAACGCATGGAGAAAATCAATGCCGTGACCAAAGAGCAGATAGTCGCGAGAGCGCAGAGCATAAAGCTCGACACAATATATTTCCTTTGCGGAACGGAGGTAGCGGAAGATGAGTGAGCTTAAACTTACCGAAAACAAAGCCATAGGCGAAAAATATTATTATACGCATCACAAAAGCGGACTCGATATCTATATCATACCGAAAAATTTCACCACAAGCTATGCACTTTTCAGCACGAAATACGGCGCTATAGACAATTGCTTCAAACTCGCGGGAGATAAAGAGTTTACCCGCGTGCCCGACGGCATAGCGCATTTTCTCGAGCACAAAATGTTTGAAAACGAGGACGGCAGCGATACATTCGCACGTTTTGCAAAATACGGCGCGGATGCAAACGCTTTCACCGGCTCCGCGATGACGGCATATCTTTTCTCCTGCTCCGATCATTTCGAGGAAAATCTGGAGATACTGCTCGACTATGTGACAAAGCCGTATTACACGCCCGAAACCGTAGCAAAGGAGCAGGGCATAATCGGTCAGGAAATCCGCATGGGCGAGGACAATCCCCATCGTGCGCTTTACTACAATCTGATGGAGGCGCTCTACAAAGACAGCCAGGTGAAGCTGAATGTCGCAGGCACGGTGGAATCCATCGCCGAGATAACGGACAAGCTGCTTTACAAATGCTATGATGTTTTCTACAATCTTTCCAATATGATGCTCGTGATAAATACGGCGGAGGATCCCGAGGTCGTACTGCGCGTGGCGGACAAGATACTGCCGATACAGGAGCCGAAGGAAATTATACGTTCGTATAACAAAGAGCAGCCCGAGGTAAACAAAAAGCGCGTGACAGCCGAATTTGAAGTGGCAAAGCCTCTTTTCTACATCGGCGTGAAGGACGTGAAAATATCCGACGACCCGACCGAGCGCGCAAAAAAGCAGGCTACGGGCGATATACTCACCGAGCTTCTTTTCGGCGCTTCCTCTGCTTTCGGCATAGAAATGTACGAGAGCGGAATGACAAATGGCTTTTCCGCTTCATTTGACCACGATAAGCATTCCTCCGTGGTATATATTCAGGGTGAAAGCGACGATCCCGAGGCTGTATACGACAAAGTCGCAGCATACATTGAGGAAAAGAAGAAAACAGGTTTTGACCGCGCCGATTTCGAGCGCATCAAGAGAGCGGAATATGCTTCGTATATCAAAACATTCGATTCCACGGAGCTGGCAAATAACTTTACCTACGCGCTCCATGACGGGCTGGACTGGCTCGCTTACGGCGATATAATTTCCGGCGTGACTTACGAGGATGTATGCGCGCTTCTTACCGGACTTTTCGATGAAAAATACTATGCGATGAGCGTGGTAAAACCCATCGGCAAATAATTTTCCGCGGCAAAGGAGATAAATTTTATGAATCCCTCCGAATATGTTTCGATAATTTCGTTTCCGGGTCTGGGCATAGGCGAATTTCCGGTAAACCGGCTTGCCTTCCGTATTTTCGGGCTTGACGTGATGTGGTACGGCGTGATAATCTGCTTCGGAATAATAGTCGCTTTCTCATATCTTGCATGGCGTGCAAATCAGGTGGGTATAAATTTTGACAATGTGCTGGATTATACTCTCTGGACTGTGCCGATAGCCGTGCTCGGCGCCAGACTTTATTATGTGCTTTTCTCGCTGAAAGATCATACGTATCACTCCTTCCTTGAAGTGATAAGTCCGCGCGACGGCGGTCTTGCCATTTACGGCGGCGTGCTCGTCGGTGCGCTGATGGTTTTTCTCGTGGCAAGGCATAAAAAGCAATCTTTCTGCTTGATGGGCGACATGGTTGTCCCCGGAGTGATGATAGCGCAGGCTATAGGCAGATGGGGCAATTTCATGAATGCGGAAGCTTACGGCGGTATGACCACGCTCCCGTGGCGCATGGGTATACGCAAGCTCGGTATGGCGGAAACAATATATGTGCATCCCACGTTTCTTTATGAATCCCTGTGGAATGTGATAGGCTTTACACTGATAAATATTTTCTATAAAAAGAAAAAATTCAATGGGCAGATTATTCTGGAATATGCCTGCTGGTACGGACTGGGCAGAATGTTTATAGAGGGACTGCGCACGGATTCGCTGTATATCGGAAGCCTGCGTGTATCCCAGATACTGGCAGGAGTGGGATTTGTGCTTTCCGCGACATTCCTTGTCATACTGCTCGTGCGCCATAAAAAACTCGCCGCTGCGGGCGTGATAGGCGAAAATGATATAGCCGATCCCGCCGTGCTTCTCGGCATAAAAAAGCCGAAATCGGTTCTCGCCGTGACGGGCGAGGTAAATTTCAATACCGAAGAATTTGAGCGCATGGATGCTTTGCGCGAGGCGGAAGCGAAAAAACGTGCCATGTCCAAAGATCCTTTCGAGCAGACTTCGGAATTTTCAAACGATATAGACACGCCGGAATTTGAAGTTTCCTACGAGGAGCTGGGTACACCCGACGAATACAAGGATGTCACCGTGATAAATTCTCCGCGCCGCGAAAGGCTTTCCGCCGATGCGCACGAAGAAATGGCGGAGCAGATATCCGAGGAAAAGAAGGAAGAATCCGATATCGAGGCAAAGACCGAAGCCGAAGCGGAAGCCGCGCAGGCAGCGGAAGCCGAGTCAGAAGAAGCAAAATCGGACGAAGCCGAAAAATCCGATGAAAACAAAGAATAAGTGAAAATAAAAAGCGACCCGCGGGTCGCTTTTTATTTTTGCTTGGGGGAGGGGGTACTTTTTCGTAAAAGTACCAAAAGGCTCATTTTTCTTTGTGCAAAGAAATTAAGCAATGTGCGTAGCACGTTGCCAGGCTCCCCTTGTGCAAGGGAATTAAGCAATGTGCGAAGCACGTTGCTTGGCTTCGCCGAGAAAGGGTCAGAGCCGGCATGGCGTAGCCATGACTGAGGGATTGCTTTTTTCTCCTGCGAGGAGAAAAACTAACTTTTTCCCGCGCTTTTGACGAAAAGCGCACCAACCTCTTGACATTCTCTCTTTTTGCGCTATAATGATGTATATACAACGATGTATATACAATGAAATTTCACAGAGGAAATGTTATGGATATTACGGAAAGAAAAATAACGAAAATCGCACGCGAGGCGGAGAAACTGGTGCTTGTTTTCCTACGCGACGACGGCGTCGGAACGGCGGAAATCGATTTAATTCACGCCCTGCGCCACAATCCCGGGTGCACACAGGCGAAGCTGGCGGAAATTCTGCATGCGGACAAAGCCGCCATTGCGAGAAGAACAAAAAATCTCGAAGCAAAGGGCTATCTCGTCCGCCGCGATGACCCGAATGACAAGCGCAGTCAACTGCTTTATCCCACGGAGCAGGCGGAAAATCTGAAATCGTCAAAGGCGGAAATAGAGGCGTCTTTTTACGAATATCTGACATCCGCGCTCACCGCGGAGGAAGCGGCGACTTTTGCCGCATTGCTCGATAAGCTCTATGCGGCATCTAAAACAGAGAGTCGCGCGGGATTTCCGCATTTTATCAAATAATATGACGGGCGGCGATACGCATGAAAACAAAAAAGACATTTCGCCCCGATCGGATTTTGTCATATTTCCGCGTCGAGTGGCTGCCGATGATGTTTATAACACTTTCGGGACTGTTTTACAATATCGGTCTGCTCGCCGCACCGTGGTTTGAGGGCAGACTGGCGCAGTGCCTCGCCGATATTCTCGGCGGAAGCAAAACCGCCGCGGCGATGGCTGTGCTGGTGCTCGCCTATATCGCCGTCACGCTGGCGGTGCAGGCGGCGCGGTTTATCAAGCGGTTTTATGTCCGCCGCTTTGCAAATAATATCAACAGGCGCATGAAGGGCATTCTGTATGCCAATCTGATCAGGCAGAGCCGCACGGCACCGGAACATGAAGACGCAGGCGAGCTGATGACAAAAGCTGTTTCGGACGTTGACGACTGCGTAGAAGGAATGCGCAAATTCACGACGGAAGTATTTGATACGGGCGTAGCCCTGCTCGGCTATGCCGTGATGCTTTTTATTTACGATTGGCGACTCGCTTTTCTCAGCCTGATTTTCACGCCGATCTCGTATTTCTGCGCGGCACGCATGAAAAAGCCCGTTCAGCGCGCGGGCGCGGCATACAAAAAGGCGGCGGGGGTTCTCGGCGGAGCCACGCTCGACCGCGCCGAAAATGCCGTGACATATCGCGTATACGGTTGCGAAAACGCGAGGGAAGAGCGCTATGAAAAAGCGCTTGAAAACTACGAAAAAACCGCTGTCCGCGCGAATGTATGGCAGTCGGCTCTCCCTCCGCTGTATCTTGCGGCGTCGGGCGCGGGCGTGCTTTTCATTCTGTGGTTCGGCGCGAAAAATGTTCTCGGCACGGGCTGGAGCGCATGGGATATCGCGGCGTTTACGACGTTTCTCTCATGCTTTACAAAACTGACCGTAAAATCCTCCAAAGCGGCAAAGCTTTTCAATTCCGTGCAGAAAGCGGAGGTTTCATGGCGCAGAATTCAGCCGCTGATGAAAACGCCAGAGCCGCCCGACGCGCCGGAAATCCCGTCGCCCGCGGATGTGACGATTGATAATCTCTCGTTTTCTTATGGCGACGAGCCGATTTTTTCGGGGCTTTCGCTCACGGCGCATCCGGGGGATATCATAGGCGTGACGGGACCCGTCGCCTGCGGAAAATCAACTCTCGGACGCGTATTCCTCTGCGAAGCGCCTTACGGTGGGTCGGTCCGCTTCGGAGAAAGGGAACTGTCGGAGCTTTCGCCGCGCGAAATTTCCGATACAGTCGGCTATCTCGGGCATGATCCCGAGCTTTTTGCCGACACGGTGCAAAACAATGTGCTCTGCGGCGCGGAAACGGATGACATGCCCTATCTTGACGCCGTGGCGCTGAGCGACGAAGTGCTCGCCATGGAAAACGGCATTGATACCGTGATAGGCACGGGCGGCGTGCGTCTTTCCGGCGGGCAGGCGCAGCGGCTTGCTCTGGCGAGAACTCTTGCACATCCGCGCCCCGTGATGGTGCTGGATGATCCTTTTTCGGCGCTCGACCGCAAAACGGAGGACACCGTATTTGCAAATCTGCGCGATTATGCGGCGGATAAAATCGTATTTCTCATTTCGCACAGACTGTATCATTTCCCGCAGATACGGAAAATCATATTTATGGAAGACGGGAAAACATTTGTCGGCACGCATGACGAACTGATGCATACGGTGCCGGCTTACCGCAGGCTTTACGAAAGCCGGACAGGAGGGGAGCATCATGAAGAGCAAAAATAAATTCGGCGTATTTGCCGCGGTACGCACGGCGGCGCGCACGCATCCTTTTCTTACCTCCGGCACGGTTTTGTGCGTGGCGGCATCGGTCGGCGCGTCGCTCATACCGCCGCTGGTTCTCGCCGGAGTGATAGATGATCTGACGGGCGGCATTCCTCTCTCGTTTGCGGCGGTACTGCTTTACTTCGGAAGCCTCGCGACGGAAGGTTTGCTTTCATCGGCGCAGGAAACGCTGCTCGTGCTTTTCGGGCAGAAAATGACGCATGCCCTGCGCTCGGAAATGTCGCAGAAGCTTACACGACTGCCCGCCGCCACGCTCGTGGCACAAAATCCCGGTGAAGTCGCCGCGCGTTTTTCGGGCGATGTCGATACGGTGGAGGCGCTTTTCACTTCGGGCATAATCAGCATGATAGCGGATGCCTGCCGCATCATTTCCATTCTGGCGGTCATCGTGGCGAAAAATACGGGACTGGCGCTCGTCCTGCTTCCGGTTATCCCGCTTTTTGCCGTATTTACGCGGTGTATGCAGAAGAAAATGCTCGCCGCTCAGCTGGAAAACCGCCGTGCGGTAGCCGCCGTATCGGGGCAGGTGCCGGAAACTCTGCACAATATCCGCACGATCCGTGCGTTGGAGCTCGAGGACTACATGGAGAAAAAATACGATCGCCGCATCGGCGAGAGCTATGCCGCGGTGGAAAAGACAAATTTCTATGACGCGATATATTCGCCCGTAGTGCTTATTCTCAATGCCGCGGTGGTCGGCATCGTAATGCTGCTTTCCGCATCGGGAAATGCGGAAATACTCTCGCTTTTCGGCATGTCGGTCGGCACATCCGTCGCCGTGATAAATTACATATCCCGCATATTCACGCCGATCGAAAGCCTCGGCATGGAGATACAGACCATCCAGTCCGCCATGGCGGGCGTGAAGCGCATAGATGCGTTTCTCTCGCAGGGAGAACGCACGCTGCCTGCGGCGCGTGATACTGCCGCGCGCGGCGATATCGTGCTTTCGGATGTCACATTCGGATACGGCGAAAAGCCCGTACTGCAAAACTTTTCCATGACGGTAAAGCAGGGCGGGCAGGTTACGCTCGTCGGCAGAACAGGAGCGGGCAAGAGCACGGTTTTCCGCCTGCTGCTCGGATTATATAAACCGGAAAAAGGCAAAATCACCATCGGCGGCGTGGATGTTTCGGATATTACGGACGGCGAGCGCCGCGCCTGCATCGGTTGCGTGGAGCAGCATTTTTCCCGCGTGCCGGGGACTGTGCTCGACCAGATAACGCTGGGCGACGCGGGCATTACCGTGGAAATGGCGCAAAAAGCCGCAAAGCTCGCGGGGCTTGACGCGGCAATATGCGCATTGCCCGAGGGCTATAACACCGTATGCACGGACGGCATGTTTTCGCAGGGCGAATGGCAGCTTCTCTCCATCGCACGCGCCGCGGCGGCAGACCCCGCAGTGCTGCTGCTGGACGAAATCACGGCAAATCTCGATGCCGAAACGGAGGCGCGCGTGCTGGAAGTACTGCGCCGCGCTTCAGAGGGGCGCACCGTGCTTTCCATTTCCCACCGCATTTATGAATATCTCGGCGGCAGAACAGTGGAAATAAAAGCGCACGACGCGGTTTGAATTTCTGGCATGCAAAACCGAAAGCGCAAAAATACAGGGAATCCTATCGGATCCCCTGTATTTTTTTACAGTTTTGATTATTTGGTTTTGAGGTATTTTACAGCTGCGTTGTAAAGGTTTGAAACATCGCTTGCCGTAAGAGCCTTTGCATAGATTTTGCCGTCTACCATGATCATGCCGGCTGTCGGGAAATCGCCGCCCACATTGCCGATCTTTATATCATCGCCTATGCAGAAACGGTTGAATGTATCGCCGTCGCCCACGCCGAATGTAGCGGAAGCTTCCGTTGACTGCTGAAGAACGCCGTTTACATAAATCAGGTTCTTCGCATTTTCATAATCGTATACGGCTACAACATGAACAAGCTCTGTAGTGGAAGAAACTTCTTTGGCATAAGCGCCGTTGTTGTATTTCTTATTGCCGGAGCCTGTAATGAAGTAAGGCTTGCCTGCACTGTCTTCGGCAACGCCCCAGCCGCCGGTCTGCGTGCCGCAGATAACGCCCTGTACTTTGCCGCTCTTTGTGCTCATCACATAGAATGCTTCTACGGAGAAGCCTTTCTGTGCCCACTCCTGCATTGCGGAAGCGGATGTGATTTCCGTAAACTGGCAGATAAGATATTTGCCCTTGGAAGCGGTGAGAGCATCTACTTCGTAAGTTTTGCCGTCGAGAGTAACGGTTGCTTTGCCTACAGTAGCGCCGTTATTTGTGATGGAAACATGACCCTTTGCGTCTTTTGCTTCGCCGTCAAAATCGAAATCCACATAAGGCTCGGGAAGCGCGGGAACGACAGTTGTTGTTTCCGTGGTTGTTGTAGCCTCTGTTGTAGTGGCTTCGGTGGTCGTGGCTTCTGTTGTGGTAGCCGCTGTGGTCGTGGTGGCAACGGTGGATTCCGTCGTCGTGGTTGTTGCTTCTGTTGTCACGGTCGTAGTGGTGGCGTCGGTGCTGTCGGGATTCTTTTTATCGCAAGCGGCAAAAACGGCAACCGCAACTACGAGCGCAAGAACAAGAATAAACAGTTTTTTCATCTCAGTTCCTCCTGAAAAAAATATTTGATATTTATATAATAACCAAAATCGGGCAAAATGTCAATAACAAATTCATTATCATATAAGATTTTCGGCAGTTTTCTGAGAAAAAAGGCAAACCCCGTTAATTTCGGGCATGAAAAAAGCAGGCGTCCGAAAAGGGACGTCTGCTGTTCTTTTGCTCAAAGCAGTCTGAAGTTTGTATCCAGCTCTTCGCCTTCTCTCTTGCACTGGAGATAAAGGTAAAGCTTTTCGCTGAACATCTTGTTCTTCATGATAGTATGATTTGTACTTCTGTTTGTGAGGAATATGAGAAGGATGGATGTAAACTGTGACCATGTCATCTCATATTTGCCGCATTCGATCATGCTGAGTCTTATTCTGGAAATACCTGTACGGTTTCCGAATTCAGTCTGCGAAAGAAAAAGATTTTTTCTGAGAGTTACGAGATTTTCGCAAAGTATGGCTTTCGCTTCCTTGCGTTCTTCTTCCGTAAGCTCTATTCTGTTTTGTCCATATCTCATAAATATACCCCCTAAAAAATTATGCACTTAGCGTGCATTTAAATTTATGTTATATGTAACGCTACGCTATTATACCACAAAACGTTTTTTTTGTCAACAAGGTTTGACAACTTTTTACGGGTATTTTATGCAAAAATTATCTTTGTTGAGTGAATATTTGTTTATTTTACCGTATATCGTCGTATGCGGCGTTGAAAAGTTCGTTTATACGATCGTGTTTTTTCGAAAAGTGCAGATATCCGAAGAGAGCTTCCATCCCTGTGGCGCGATGATATTCCGCCGCCGTCGCTTTTTTCGGCTTGGAATTTGTATGATGATTGCGCCCGAGGCGGTAAATCGCTTCTTCCTCTTCTGTCAGGAGAGGAAAAAGCTTTTCCATCCGTGCGCTTTGCGCGGGGGCGCATATCAGGCTCTGCGCCGTGCGGCTCATTTCTCCCGTATCTGTCATGCCTTTTTTTATCAGGGCTTCTCTTATCAGAATTTCCAGTACGGCATCGCCCATGTATGCCAAAACTATGCCGCCGTATGCCGTAGCTTCATTCATCGGAGGAATCCTCCGTTTTTTTCTTTTTTGTGAAAACGAGCAATTTGCTTGTTATATAATTAAGTATCACCACTATGACGGCGATTATGAGTTTTGCGAGATATTTATTCATCGAGAGCATGCCGCAGAGCAGGAAATCGCCCGCGAGAGAAACGAAAAGTGTGAAAACACGTGACAGCACAAATTTGCAGAATTCCGCAAAGGAACGTCCCTGCGCTTCGAAAACGAGATATTTGTTTGTAAAATACGCAAATATCACGGCTGCCGCCCATGCTGCGGAATATTCTATCGCATTCGGGAATTTTTCAAAAAATGCCCCGCCGAATTGCGGCAGTATGAGATCGGTCAGCGCAAAGACTGCCCAGTCCACGACCGTGGTCAGTCCGCCTATCACTATATAAACTATGATTTCCTTGAATTTTTCGAGATGAAGGAATTTCAGTACACTGTCTATTATTTTATTTAAAAATTTCAATTTTCATCGCCGCCTTTTCCGGAATTTAAATTTGATACGGCTTCCTCCCATTTTTCGGGAGAAACTGTCAGTCGCACCGCCTCCAGCATAGCGGAGGAGGAGAGAGTCTGCGGCAGAGAAAGCGCACGGAGCAGCTCTTTTCGCTTTTGTGCGGAATTTTCGCCGCCGCAAAGACCGAGGGCATAAAGCTCGGCTTTTGTCACCACGGCGCCGACGGGGATAGCCCCGCCTTCGTGCGAATACGGCTCCAGCGCTTTTTCCAGCCATTTCGCGTCCGTACCCTCTACGCCGAGAATGCCCGCTTTCGACGGGGCTTTTTTCCTTTTTTCCTTGCCGTGGATTTCCGGCGTGTATATGTTTATTATTTTATCTGCGGGCAGAATGTTTTTTATATAGTTGCGTATGGTCTGTCCCGCCGCGTCGCTGTCCGTCAGCACTATCACGCCGTCCCTTTCCGCGAGGCGACGTATCAGCGCGGCGCGCTCGTCGTTTTTGAAAATGCCGAAACCGTCTGTCTGTATTATCACGGCGTGCGCGACGGAGGATATTTTTATTTTGTCGTATTTGCCTTCTACTATTATGGGCTTTGTTATCGTCATCATAGGAGCGACCTCGGTGTATATATGCGCGCCGCCAGTATATCGAGCAGCACGTATCCGTCCGATTGCGAGCTTTTCAGCGCCGCGTCCGTTTCGAGAGCCAGACGCACGGAATTTTCCAGCTTGCCTATCGGTGCTTTTGCCACAGCCGAGGCGTATTTTGCCGCGCTGTATTCTTTTATTTTCATTTCCTTTGCTATCTGCGCCGTATTCATGCCGGCTTCCAGTCCCGCCTTTACGCGGAGCATGTCGCAGAGTATTTTGCCGAGCTTGGCGAGAACGGATATCGGCTCTTCGCGAAGATCGCGTGCGCGTGCTATCACATCGTACATATCGGAAATGCTCCATTTCTGCGCGGCTTCGAGCATGGCAAAGGGCGGCATTTCCGTATTCACGGCTTGCGAAGCGACATTTTTCACATCGTCGGCGGTGATTTCCTTTTTGCCGCAGCCGTGCGCGAAAAAGCAGAGCTTTGCTGTCTCTTCGACGATGACGCACATTTCCTGACCGCACATATCGGTGAGAATTTCCAGCGCGCCGTCACCCGCCGATATTCCCGCGCGCGAGAAATGCTTTGCCGCCCAGCTTTTCAGCTTGGCTTTGCCCGGTGTATCGAATTTCACGAGCTTTGCCGCTTTGCAGAGCTTTTTGAATTCCGATGAATTTTCCGTTTTGTAATCAAAAGTCCATTCGTTTTTGCGAAGGCACATTATGACGATATTCGTATCGTCCGCCGCGGCGAGATTTTCGCAAAGAGTATCGAGCGCCGTAGCGGGCAGCGAATCTATCGGCAGATCGTGGATTTCCGTCAGGCGTTTGTCCTGCATCATCGGGATGGAGGCGAGAGAAGACGCGAGCGCGGAAAAAGCTTCGTCTCGGCTTTGCGAAACGGCTGAAAACGAGATTTTCGAGTGATTGAACATTTCCAGCCCCTCGGCGCTCATTATGCTTTTGTACACCTCGGAAATATAATGGCGCTTGAGATAGTCTTCGCTTCCGAAAAAAACATAAGCTCCGCCGAGCGTGCCGCTCTTTATCTGCGCCGTGATATCCTCGGGACGCATATATGAAATTTTATCAGCCATGGCATCGCCTCCCAAAAATTCCCAAGTTTTCCACATTTTCCACAGGGTTTTCCACAAAAAACAGCCTTCAGCGCGCCGCTCCGCTCTTTTCCAATGTCGAAATAAGCATGGAAAGGGCAGATTTCACCGTGCTTTTACGCACATCGTCGCGCGTGCCGTCGAAAATATGCCTTTTCGCGACAGCGGGAATATTTTTCCCGGCTACCGCGATGTAAACGAGCCCCACGGGCTTGTCTGCACTGCCGCCGGACGGACCTGCTATTCCCGTCACAGCCACGGCAAAATCACAGCCCAGAGCCGAAACGGCGCCGCGCGCCATTTCCTCTGCCGTCTGCGCAGAAACCGCACCGTACCGCGAAAGCGTTTCACTGCTTACGGAAAGCAACTTTTCCTTCACGGAATTTGCATAGGAAACTATGCCGCCGAGAAAAACCTCGGAGGCGCCCGCATTGTCTGTCACGGCTTTGGCTATATAGCCGCCCGTGCAGGATTCCGCCGTGGCAAAAGTTTTTTTCGCCGCGCGGAATGCATCCAGTACAGAAAGGGATAAATCGCGTATTTCTTTTTCTTCCATAATTATCAATAAAGCGGATGCTTTTTGCAGAGCACAGTCACTCTTTCGCGTATTTCATCGGCTTTTGTATCGAAATCGGAAGCGGCGAGCGCGATCAGCCTGCCTGTTTCATGCATATCTTCTTCCGTAAAGCCGCGCGTGGTCACGGCGGGCGTGCCCAGACGTATGCCGCTTGTCACAAAAGGACTCTGCGGGTCGTTGGGAATGGTATTTTTATTTGCCGTGATATAAACCTCGTCCAGACGACGCTCCATTTCCTTGCCCGTGATATTCATGGGGCGCAGATCCACGAGCATCAGATGATTGTCCGTGCCGCCCGAAACAAGATCAAATCCCTGCGTGAGAAGCTCGTCCGCGAGTGCCGCGGCATTTTTCACTATCTGCTTCTGATATTCTTTGAATTCCGGCTTCAGCGCCTCGCCGAAACAAACCGCTTTCGCAGCGATGATATGCATGAGCGGACCGCCCTGCGTGCCGGGGAAAATCGCTTTGTTTATCTTTTGCGCCAGCTCTGCCTTGCAGAGTATCATGCCGCCGCGCGGACCGCGGAGCGTTTTGTGTGTGGTAGTGGTCACCACATCGGCATAAGGCACGGGATTCTGATGAAGCCCTGCGGCTACCAGCCCAGCTATATGCGCCATATCCACCATGAAATATGCGCCGACTTCATGTGCTATTTCCGAAATGCGGCTGAAATCTATCGCGCGCGGATAAGCCGATGCGCCTGCCACTATCATTTTCGGCTTTTCGGCTATGGCTATATCGCGCAGCTTATCATAATCTATACGGTGCGTGGTATCGTCCACGCCGTAAGAAATGAAATTATAATATGTGCCGGAGAAATTTACGGGGCTGCCGTGGGTGAGATGCCCGCCGTGAGCCAGATTCATGCCGAGCACTTTATCCCCGGGGGAGAGAAGCGCGAAATAAACGGCGAGATTTGCCTGTGCGCCGCTGTGGGGCTGAACATTTGCATGCTCCGCGCCGAAAAGCGCTTTTGCGCGTTCTATCGCGATATTTTCAACTATATCCACATATTCGCATCCGCCGTAATAACGTTTGCCCGGATATCCTTCCGCATATTTGTTTGTGAGGGGAGAACCCATTGCCGCCATCACTGCGGGCGATACGAAATTTTCGCTCGCTATCAGTTCTATACCTCTGCGCTGACGGCTTAATTCTTTGCCGATGGCATCGGCTACATCAGGATCATACCCGCGCAGGAAATCGATATTTTCATTTACCATAATTTATCACACTCCGTGGAAACATATTTTTATTATAATACCATAAAGGCACGGCTTTTTCAAGATTTTTGCCGAAAAAAACGATTTTTCAAGCCCGCGCGGCAATATAATAAAAATAAGCGCAATAAAAAAATCGCGAAAATGGTATTGACAGGCGTGAAAAGCTGTGATATAATCATAAAGTCGTATAAAAACAGCGACAAAATGTGATAAAAAGCTACAAAAACGCTTGACAAAGGAGGAATAGGTCGTGTACAATCGCTTGACAGACAGACAGACAGACAGACAGACAGACAGACAGACAGACAGACAGACAGACAGACAGACAGACAGACAGACAGACCTATTTATATCGCTTTGTAAGCGATCCTTTTGTCGCGCAAAAATTAAATATATGTAACTGATAAGCAGGCAGAGCTGCACGAATTTTTTCGTGCAGCTCTGCCTGCTTAAATTTTTGCGGATTTTCGCCGTTGCGGCACAGACCGCGAAGCGGCAGAGGGGTTTTCCCTGCGGTGCGGTCGCCGCGAAGTAACTATGGTATTTCCCCCGATTATGGGGAAAATATAAATAAAATTTTTATTATTAAAGGAGAAGAAGATCTATGAAAAGAAACAATCAAAAGCGCGGTTTCACGATTGTTGAGCTTGTCATTGTCATCGCAGTGATCGCAATACTGGCGGCTGTGCTGATCCCGACTTACGCAAACCTCGTGAAAAAAGCAAACGAAGCGGCGGCTCTTTCCGATGCGAAAAACCTCGTGACGGAAATGCTCGCCAACATACTCAGCGGCGGCGATGACGCGGCAGACCTCGTAATCGTGACGAAAAAAGGCGACGAAGCATACATACACGGATATGACGTGAGTGATGGCAGAGTAGTTGCTTATGTAAACAACCCTGTACAGCTCGGAAGCGAAGATGGTTTTGCAGCTAAAGCAGAAGCTATATGCGAAAAGCTTGTTACAGACAGCGCACTCAAAAAAGTTACAGGCGAAATAGCAGAATGGCGCACGAGTGAGAAGCTCAACGGCGAGGGCGGCACTGTAGCTACTCTCGGTTTCAAGCCGGATGAGATGGCTGTTTTTGCTGACTATACAATAGAAGCAAACTTCACCGAGGGCGCGGGAACAGAAGTTTCCTCTTCTAATATTGCCTCTGCAGTGGCAAATGGCGGCAAAGTAGTCCTTTCCGAAGATGTTACTCTGAGCGACACTCTCACGATAGCAAAGGAAACTATAATAGATCTTAATGGCAAGACTCTTGCAAATACTGCCGATAAATATACAATCCAAGTCGAAAAAGGTGCTAAGCTCACAATAAAGGGCGGCACAGTAAAAAATGATAAGGATGTAGGTTCTTCTCTCATAGATAACTTTGGTACGCTCATTATAATAGATGGTACTTTTACGGGTTCAGGCTCTACTATAGTAAAGAATGAATCAGGTGCTACACTTACGATAAACGGCGGCACATTTACTTTAAATAATCCTGAAAAAGGTAATAATACTATCTTAAACTGTGGTTATGCTGTTATTAATGATGGTAGCTTTACCAGTGCGGGAGGTGCAGCTGCTTATAACTTTGTTAATAAGGAGGCTGACAATGTTGGCAAATGTACGCTTGTGATAAATGGCGGAAAATTTGAATCGACAATGAACATTACAGCCAGTTCTTATGCAGTAGCTAATATGGGTGGTGTTTTGGAAGTAACAAATGGCGAGTTTGTTTCAAATACTATTTGCGTATATTCCACTGCTACTATTATTAATAAACAAAATATTGTGCCAAAGACTGTATTTCATGGTGGAAGTACAATTGAATCTAAAAATAGCTCGGCAATATATTGCACTGCAGGAAGTATATATATAAATGAAGCTGTACTCAAAGGTAAGAACGGTATAAATTGCGGTAGCAGTACGCTGTCGGTTTTAAATACAACGATGTTTTGCGCTTTTGATGATAAACTCGATAATGTGTTGAAAAATTGTGTAGAGATAAAATCTGGCGCTCAAATTGCAATAGTTAATGCTGAAGAAGGAACAGTAAAATTTACAGAGAATAGTAACAAACCGTCTGAGGATAAGCTTACTGCAAGAATAGACGAAAAAGTTTATTTCGTTGGAGCGGGAGGCGCTGATATTGCAATTCAAATGGCATATACAGCCGGAAGCAAAGAGGATTGCAGTACGATAGTTTTATATGAAGATGCGACTAAAGAAAAAGTTATTAATGAAAATCAGTTTTTAAAGGTAGAATTTAAAAACAATGCGACATGGAACAACGCAAAAGGAAGCAGTGGTACAGAAGTTGAAAAAACTTATGAAGATGGATTTACGTTCTATACAGCTATAGTAACAGAAGCCTCAGCGTTTGTTTCTATTACTAAAGAAAACGGCGATAAAGTATTTTTAGCCAGTGTTAGAGATGTATTTAAAACCAAATTATCTGACAATGATTATATAAAACTTTTGAAAAGTGATACTAAAAATACTATGACGATAAGAAATTCCAATAATGTCACAATTGATTTGAACGGCAATAGTATATTTAAACTTGATGTTAACAATAGCGTTACAATAAAAGACAGCGTTGGTGGCGGAACAGTGCTTAATACGACTGGTATAAAATCAAATACCACAATTGAAGGCGGAACTTTTAAATTTTTGACTGTATCCAGTGGTGTAAAACTTACGATTAAAGGCGGAACATATAACAAATTAACAATATATGGAACAATCACGGCTGAAGGTGGTACTTTCTCAAGCGATCCCACATCCTATGTTGACATCGCAAATTACAATGTTGTAAAAGATGAAACGGCTGGCACATGGACCGTTACAAAAAAATAAGCTAACAGACTTTCTCTTTATTATAAAGCAGATATCCCGCGGCGAGAGCCGTGGGGTATTTGTTTTTTATTGACATTTTCCGCACATAGTGATATAATTCATTTTTGTGTGATAAAAACAGCCGCGGATATGATTTTGCGGCTATATTAAAAAGAGGCTTTGTTTATGACAAAAATATTACGCGGATTTACGCGCTTCATAAAAAAGAATACGGTTATGTGCATAGCATTTTTTGCCGCATTGATAACCTGCTTTTTTGTCCCGCCGGATAAAAATTATATAGGATATTTTGATTTTAAAACGCTCACTTGTCTTTTTTGCGTGCTCGCTGTGGTATGTGCGCTGAAAAATATACGTTTTTTCTATATTCTTGCCGAAAAAATCGTACAGCTTTTCCGCAATGCGCGCATGAGTATATTGGCACTGGTATATATTACATTCATCGGTTCCATGCTGATAGCAAATGATATGGCGCTGCTCACATTTCTGCCGCTAGGTTATTTTGTGCTCACTGTCACCGGCAAAGAAAAATATATGGCTTTTACTTTTATTATGCAGAATATCGCGGCAAATCTCGGCGGTATGCTCACTCCTTTCGGCAATCCGCAAAATCTTTATCTCTATACGAAATTCAATATACCGAATGGGGAATTTATGAGTATAATGGCGCCGCCTTTTGCGCTTTCCGTGGCGCTCATAACTATTTGCTGCATCATTTTCGTGAAACCGGAGCCGCTTTGTTTTGAAAACGACGGCGCAAAATTGCCGCCTGTGCGCACGGCTTTTTATCTTTGTCTTTTTGTGCTTGCCATAGCTATAGTTTTCCGCGGCATTCCTTATTATATAGGGTTGATAATAATTCCCGCGGCGCTTCTTTTTGCGGACAGAAAAGCGCTTCTCGCCGTAGATTATCCTTTGCTTTTTACATTTGTATTTTTCTTTGTTTTTGCGGGCAATATGGCTCGTATAGATGCGGTGCGCGGTTTCTTTTCGGCGCTGATGGAAAAAAGCACGCTGCTTTTTTCCGTGCTGTCATGTCAATGTATAAGCAATGTGCCTTCGGCTGTGCTGCTTTCGCAATTTACGGAAAATTATCGCGATTTGCTTGTCGGCGTCAATATCGGCGGCGTGGGCACGCTTATTTCTTCGCTGGCGAGCCTTATCACTTTCCGCGAATATACGAAAAATAATCCGGGAAAAAGCGGATATTATATGGCGAGATTTTCCGCTTTCAATTTCGCTTTTCTCATAATTCTCACGGGCTTTATGCTTTTTCTGAAAACGCTCAATGCGTAAATAGCATTGACATTTTCCGATGCTTCTGTTATACTGTAGTCAGATAAAGACTTTTTTCGGAGGCGGGCAATGGAAGGAAAATTCACAAAAATCAGCATTATTGACAGAGTATTTGATATTGTTTTGCTTATCTGGGGCGCGACTTGCGTACTCTTTGAGCTTTTTATTGCGATATTGGATCTCACACCTTCTGTCGGCTTTATTTTATTCGGTTTGGTTTGCTTTGCGCTGGCTTTGATTTTTATACTGTATAAAAGAGGCAGATATATCAAAGCGGAAAACCTGCATGTTTCGGCGCGGTGCAATTTCGGAAGAAAGCTGGAATGCGATATCGGCGATGCGGATTTTGCCGCTTTTTATCGCTTCGGGCGCCTGCTCATAAATCTGAAAGGGAAAAAATATTCCGTTTCCGGTCTTGAAAATGCCCAAGAACTTGCTTCGTATATCAATTATTGCAAGAATATCCGCTATCGCACAAGACGCAAAAAATGTAAAGCAGCCATGCAAGAGCTTATCCCAAGGCGCAGCAAACTGAAAAAAAGAATAAAAATACTCGCCGTCATAATGGCGATATCGTTTGCGGCGGCAGTCGCTTCGTTTATTATAGGAGATATCGCCACGTTAGATAAAAGAATGAACAGATACACGGCAGCGGATTGGAAGCATACCGCCGTGGCGGTATCCTGTATTGTCGCGATGATGATAATATTTGCGGTCTGCATTTTGCTTGTAAGCAAAGCGCTCCGCGAGGACTGCTTTGCCGAGCAAAAGCTGCATAATATAATGCTTTACAATTATCCGCTTGTTGTCACGGATGCTCTGGGCGTTTATGCCGGCAAACTGAACCATACCCGCGTCACCGTTGCCAAAAATTCTGCGGGGGAATTATATTATATCGAAGAAACGCCTTGCAACGATTATTGCGAGATATATGAGTATACGTCGGATACTTTCCCCGATATGGAAAGTCTGATGGCGGATATGATGGGGTACGAAAAAGAATATTACGATATTTCAAGCTGTTTTAAAATAGGAAAAACAAAATAAAAAAAGCAGGAAATCCTTTTTTTGGGTTTCCTGCTTTGATTTTATTTGCGATTACTGGGGCAGAGCGTCTTTCATGGAAAGATTGAGTCTGCCTTTTTCGTCTGTTCCGAGGAATTTTACCGTTACATGGTCGCCCACGCTCACTACGTCCTCTACTGTTTCCACGCGCTTGTTTGCAAGCTTGGAAATATGAACCAGACCTTCTTTTCCGGGAGCTATCTCCACGAAAGCGCCGATCGGGATTATTCTCGTGACTACGCCGTTGTAGCAGCAACCGTCCACAGGCTCGAATACGATGGCATCGATGATAGCCTTTGCATCCTTTGCGGACTGCTGATCGACTGCGAGAATATATACTGTGCCGTCGTCCTCGATATCGATTTTTGCGCCTGTTTCGGCAACGATTTTCTGAATGATCTTGCCGCCGGAACCGATGACGTCGCGGATCTTGTCGGGATTGATCTTCATTGTGATCATCTTGGGAGCATATTTGCTCATTTCCGCTCTCGGTGCGGGGATGGCTTTGAGTATTACTTCATCTATGATAAAATCTCTGCCTTTGTGCGTCTGGGCGAAAGCCTGCCTGATTATTTCGGGGGTAAGACCGTCGATTTTCAGATCCATCTGGATGGATGTGATACCCTTATGCGTGCCGGCAACTTTGAAATCCATATCGCCGTAGAAATCTTCCAGACCCTGAATATCTATCATGGTATCCCATGAACCGTCCTCGGCGGTGATAAGACCGCAGGAAATGCCCGCTACGGGAGCCTTTATCGGTACGCCGGCATCCATGAGAGCGAGTGTGGAACCGCATACGGAAGCCTGAGATGTGGAACCGTTGGAGCTTACCACCTCGGAAACGAGGCGCATTGCATACGGAAATTCCTCAACGGAGGGAAGTACGGGCACGAGCGAACGCTCTGCGAGTGCGCCGTGACCTATTTCACGTCTGCCGGGGGTACGCAGGGATTTTGCTTCGCCTGTGGAATAGCCGGGCATATTGTAATGATGCATATATCTCTTGGATGTTTCGTCGTCAAGACCCTCGAGAAGCTGGCTGTCGGAAAGCGGACCGAGAGTTGCCACGGTGAGAACCTGCGTCTGACCGCGGGTGAAAAGACCGGAACCGTGAGTTCTCGGCAGGAGAGAAACTTCTGCCGCGAGAGGACGGATTTCATCCATTTTTCTGCCGTCCACACGCTTTTTGTCATTGAGAAGCCAGCGGCGGACAATCTTTTTCTGAATTTTGTAGATGAGTTCGGGGAGCATTACGTCGAGCCCCTCGTATTTCTCGGAGAATTTTGCGAGGATATCGTCGGATATGGGCTGCATTTTGGCGTCGCGCACGGTTTTGTCATCCGTGTCGAGAGCTTCCATCACATCATTTTCGCAGTATGCGAAAATTTCATCGAACATGTCGTGATCCAGCTCGCAGGAAGGATAATCGAATTTCGGTTTGCCGACGGTTTCGATGATGCCGTTTATGAAAACGAGAAGCTTCTTTATCTCTTCATGAGCTTTCATGATGGCGTCAAACATGGTATCGTCGTCAACTTCGCGCGCGCCTGCCTCTATCATTACCACTTTCTTTTCGCTTGCCGCTACGGTAAGCTCGAGATCGCTTACTTTGCGCTGCTCGGCTGTGGGGTTGATTACTATTTTGCCGTCCACGAGTCCGACAAAAGCACCGCCGATAGGTCCGTTCCACGGAATATCGGAAATGGAAAGCGCGATGGATGCGCCTATCATGGCTGTGATTTCGGGCGAGCAATCGGGGTCTACGGACATTACCGTCAGTGTGAGAGCCACATCATTGCGCAGATCCTTGGGGAAAAGCGGACGGATGGGTCGGTCGATAACACGACTGGTGAGGACAGCCTTTTCCGAGGGCTTGCCTTCGCGGCGGAGAAAACCGCCGGGGATTTTGCCTACGGCATAAAGCTTTTCATCATAGTCGACGGAGAGGGGAAGGAAATCTATACCGTCTCTCGGTTTTGCGCTTGCCGTTGCGCAGGCGAGTATTACCGTTTCGCCGTAGTGTATCATGCAGGAACCGTTTGCCAGTCCCGCTACCTTGCCGACTTCTACTTTGAGAGGTCTGCCGGCGTATTCATACTCAAATACTTTGTAATTTTCAAATACTTTCTGCATTTTCTGCCTCCTGATATAAAAATTTTTATTTTATCCGCAGAAAACGCCGTGCCTGTTTAGCATTTAGCAAAACGTCGGAAAAAAAGCTTTCCGCCGCTTTATTAACTGCTATACAAAGCAAAACGAAAAATGCGGATATTTACGAAAAAAACAGTTGTCGGACAAACACGGCAGGGACGTGCGGAAAAAGCACGCCCCTGCCACGCAAAAATTACTTTCTGAGTCCGAGTTTC
This sequence comes from uncultured Eubacteriales bacterium, assembly GCA_934394585.1. Taxonomy (GTDB): domain Bacteria; phylum Bacillota; class Clostridia; order Oscillospirales; family CAG-272; genus Apopatosoma. Next base: position 51,759 of record CAKRQU010000001.1, read on the forward strand.
TTGACTATCGCGCGGTAACGCTCGATGTCTTTTTTCTGGAGGTAACCGAGAAGATTTCTTCTCTTACCTACCATTTTGAGAAGACCTCTGCCGCTGTGACGGTCATTGGGGTTCTTCTTCATGTGGTCTGTCAGCTCGTTTATTCTCTTTGTGAGAATAGCAATCTGAACTTCGGGCGAGCCTGTATCGGTATCGTGAGTTTTGTACTCGGCGATCACGCCCTGCTTTACTTCCTTGTTAAGCATAGTTTTCACCTCAAAAAAATATTTTATGCGTATATCGCGCGGCAGAGCAGGCGGCGGGTGAAAGCGCTTTGTAAAAAAAGCCTTGTATCCGCGAACCCTGCGGGCGTTCGCATACATCATGAATTATATCACAGCTTTTTCCGCTTGTAAACCCCTTTTTATAAAAAATCTCATATTTTCAAAATATTTTCATGAAATCTGTTGCAAAAAACGCGAAAATAGTATAAAATAGAAGGCGATAAAAAACAGCATACAGCGGGATTCCGCCATCGGCGGTCTTTTCGCGGAAAAGAGGTTTTAAATATGGCTATAGTAACAACAACCGAAATGTTTAAAAAAGCTTACGACGGCGGATATGCCGTAGGCGCTTTCAACATCAACAATATGGAAATAATCCAGGCTATCACCGAGGCTGCCGCAGAGCAGAAATCTCCTGTTATCCTTCAGGTTTCCGCAGGCGCGAGAAAGTATGCAAAGCATACCTATCTCATGGCTCTCGCACGTGCCGCAGCCGAGGACAGCGGAGTTGATTTCGCTCTTCATCTCGATCACGGCGCCGATTTCGATATCTGCAAAGCGTGCATCGACGGCGGTTTCTCTTCCGTAATGATAGACGGCTCAAAGCATTCTTTCGAGGACAATATCGCCCTCACAAAGAAAGTTGTTGAGTATGCTCATGCACACGGCGTAGTGGTAGAGGGCGAGCTCGGCAAGCTGGCGGGCATCGAGGATGATGTTCATGTTTCCGCCGAGGATTCCACATACACACGTCCCGAAGAGGTAGAAGAATTTGTCACTAAGACAGGCGTTGACTCTCTGGCTATCGCTATCGGTACATCTCACGGCGCATATAAATTCACACCCGAGCAGTGCACGAGAAATGCGGACGGTATCCTTGTTCCGCCTCCGCTCCGTTTCGATATACTCGAGGAAATTTCGAAAAGACTGCCGGGCTTCCCGATAGTTCTGCACGGCGCTTCTTCCGTTCCGCAGGAATATGTAAAAGAAATCAATGCTCTCGGCGGTAAGCTGCCCGATGCTATCGGTATTCCCGAGGATGAGCTTCGTCATGCGGCACAGCTGTCCGTATGCAAGATAAATATCGACTCCGATATCCGTCTTGCCATGACAGCAGCTATCCGTCGTGTCCTCTCCGAAGATCCTTCCGTTTTCGACCCGCGCACATATCTTTCCGCAGCCCGCACCGAGGTAAAGAAGATGGTTACGCACAAGATCGTCGAGGTTCTCGGTTCCAACGGCAAGGCATAAGTTTTTTCGAAAATGAAGTGGCATAAAACCATACTGACAGATATGCACGACGCGGACAGCGAACGCATCATCCGTCCGGCAGGTCTGCTGAAATATTTTCATACGGCTTCAAACGAGCAGCTCGCAAAAAGCTACGGACTGACGGAAGATGAGCTTCGCCGTCGCGATACGGCTTTTATCCTCAGCTCCATGAGCGTGGATGTTTTTTCTCCCGTATATATGGAAGAAGAAATAGAAATAACGACATTTGCAGAGGTTTCGCACGGAGTGAAATTCGGGCGGACTTACGAAATGCGTCGCAAAGATGAACTTGTCGCCGCGGCACACGGGCAATTTGCTCTCGTCCGCATAAGCGACCGCGCTTTTGTGCGCGTGGATGAAGCAGGGCATACCTTTGACGCGGAGGAAAGAACGCGCACGATGTTTTTCGACGGCAGAATAAAGCCGATAAAAATCGAAGAAATGACTGCGGCAGGGACGTTTACCGTGCCGTACAGCTTCATCGACCGGAATAAACACATGAATAATACGTGGTATGCGGATATGCTTCTTTCGGCGATACCCGATTTTGAAGCGAAAAATCTTTCTTCTTTCTGCATATCGTATCTCCATGAAGCAAAGCGCGGGGAAACGCTTTTCCTGTGGTATTTGTACGACGGAGAAAAATACACGGTAAAAAGCACATTTGCCGACGGAAGCGTGAATGCGCTTGCGCTGGTAAAGCTGAAATAAAAATGAAAAAGCCGCCCGTTTTCGGGCGGTTTTTGTTTTTCTTTGGCAAAGAAACAAAAGTTAATTTTCCCCTGCGGGAGAACGGGGTGTACTTTTCACTGACGAAAAGTACCAAAAGTCATCAAAGGAAGGCTCCTCGCCCTCCTTTGCAAACTACCTCGCACCCCGTCGAGTCAGCCGCAGAAAGTAATGCGCGGCAAGTGAGTGCTATATATAGCAAATCAAAAAGCCCTTGTCTATCTCTCATCATATCATCAGCCATACCGCGCGTGCGAACACAGTATGCCGCAAAAAGCGAGCAGATTCGACGGGGTGGGTGGTGCCACGCCGAAAGTTTAGATACGCTTCCCACTATAGGCTAAACTCCACCCGTGCGAGCATGACTTGATGGACATCGAGTCGGGGAAGGTTTAGTTCTGGCTTGAGCAGACTAAAGTCCGTGTTAAGCGGGGGTCTGAACTGCGCTTCCGGTTTCGTCTATGGTCGGACTGTCGGGGCAGTATGTTCGCACGAGTCGCCGCGAGGCGACAGAATGAGATGAAAAGAGGAATTGACACATACGCGCAGCGTGTGTGTCGGCGTCGCCGAGACAGGAGTTGCCTTCCTCTTTTTGACTTTTGGTATACTCCGTCTCGGCGACGCCGTTCAGAGGTGGCTCCGCCACCCTGAACCCTCCTCTTGGTCACGCAAAAGTACACCCCGTTCTCCTGTAGGAGAAGAGTAACTTTTTCCAAAGCTTTTGTCAAAAGCGCGACCCTCGTTTCCCTCGAAAAGAAAAGAAACTTTCATAAAAAACAAAGTCACAGACGCTATGCAATGCGTCTGTGACCCTATTCTTATCTTAAAAAAGCCCTGTAATTTTACCGTCGGAAGAAACATCTATATTCTCCGCAGCGGGGATTTTCGGCAGACCGGGCATGGTCATTATATCTCCGGTGAGAGCCACGATAAAGCCCGCGCCTGCGGAAATTTTCAGCGATCTCACATTGACCGTGAAACCGTCGGGCGCTCCCGTGAGCTTCGGATCATCCGAAAAACTGTACTGCGTTTTCGCGATGCATACGGGAAAACTTTCAAATCCCAGCTCCTTTATGCGGGCGAGCTGTGCACGCGCCTGCGCGGAAAATTCCGCACCTTTGCCGCCGTATATTTTTGTCACCACGGCATTTATTTTTTCTTCCGTGGTCATTGCATCGCCGTAAGCAAATCTGAAATCCGGTTTTTGTGCGGATTCGCATACACGCACGATTTCATGCGCCAGCTCTGTGGCACCGTTTCCGCCGTCTGCCCATGCCGTGGAAACGGCAATATCAAGACCTGCACCGCGACAGGTATTTACCACTTCGTTTATTTCCTCATCCGTATCTGTCGGGAAACGGTTTACGGCGACCACGCAGGGAAGCCCGTAAACGTTTTTTATATTCGAAGCATGGCGGAAAAGATTTGTCGCTATGCCTTGCGCAAGCTGTTTTTCCGGTGAGGCGGATACGCCGTGCGCTTTCAGTGCGCGCACAGTGGTTACAAGTACCACTGCATCGGGGACAAGACCAGCCATGCGGCATTTTATATCGAGAAATTTCTCGGCACCGAGATCTGCGCCGAAACCTGCCTCAGTGACGGCAAAATCTCCCGCTTTCATCGCCGCTTTTGTGGCGATAACGGAATTGCACCCGTGTGCGATATTTGCAAAGGGACCGCCGTGAACAAAAGCGGGCGTGCCCTCCAGCGTCTGAACGAGATTGGGTTTGAGCGCATCACGCAGGAGCGCCGACATAGCGCCCGCCGCTTTCAGATCGCCCGCCGTGACGGGATCGCCGTCATAAGTGTAGCCGACTATGATACGTGAAATTCGCGATTTCAGATCGTCTATGGAAGAGGAAAGACAGAGCACAGCCATTATTTCCGATGCGACGGTGATATCAAAACCATCCTCGCGCGGCACGCCGTTTGTACTGCCACCCAGCCCGTCCACTACATAGCGGAGCTGGCGGTCGTTCATATCCACGCAGCGCCGCCATGTTATTTTACGCGGATCTATGCCGAGAGCATTTCCCTGATGGATATGATTATCCAGCATGGCGGCGAGCAGATTGTTTGCCGCGCCTATCGCATGAAAATCTCCAGTGAAATGCAGATTTATATCCTCCATCGGTATGACCTGCGCATATCCGCCGCCGGCGGCGCCGCCTTTTATGCCGAAAACGGGACCGAGCGAAGGCTCGCGCAGTGCCACGACGGATTTTTTGCCGATTTTTCTCAGCGCGTCGGCGAGTCCTATCGTGGTGGTGGTTTTGCCCTCGCCGAAGCGCGTCGGCGTTGTCGCCGTCACGAGTATCAGCTTCCCGTTTTCACGCTTGCTTTCCGAAAGGAAGGAAAGCTCGATTTTTGCTTTGTCTTTTCCGTAGGGAATAAGATATTTTTCATCTATATGAGCGCGGCGGGCTATTTCCGTTATCGGACACGCCTTTGCGCTCTGTGCTATTTCTATATCGGATAAATATGCCATTTTGTACTCCTTCCGGTATATTATTTTATTTTCTCCCCGCTTTTTATCGCGCGCGACCAGCATTTGTGGCAAAGCGCCGTATAGCTGTCGTTTCCGCCTATCATCACCTGCTCGCCAGAAGTCACCACGCGTCCGTCGCTTCCGATGCGCGCGTTTACTATGGCTTTCACGCCGCAGGAGCATACTGTTTTTATTTCCGTGATGGAATCGGCTACCTCAAAAAGCCTCCTGCTCCCGGGGAAAAGATGCGTCATGAAATCGGTTCTCAGCCCGAAGCACAGCACGGGGATATTGCGGTCGTTTACGATATTTCTCAGATTGTCTATCTGCGCGGGAGAGAAAAACTGGCATTCGTCGGCGATTATCACATCTATATCGTTTTTGCTTTCCAGTATTTTTTCGATATCGTCATCGGGAAAAAACATATCCGCATGTGCCGAAAGCCCTATGCGCGAGCATACGAGCCCCGCGCCGTCGCGCGTATCGGTGCTCGGTTTTATCAGCCATACGCGCATGCCTCGTTCTTCGTAATTGAATTTTGTTATCAGCGCATTGGCGGATTTCGACGAACCCATAGCGCCGTATTTGAAATAAAGCTTTGCCATTATTTTTTACCGAGAGTTACGGTTATTTCGAGAGTTTCTCCCTCTGCTGCGGGAGGAACGATATTTTTTTCGTAATTTACCGTTTCGCCGTTTATTTCCATGGAGAGGACGTCGCTGCCCTCGCCGTTTCCGATGAAGGTGATTTCATATCGGCAGCCGCGGAATACTTTTGTTATTTTGCTTTCGTGCCATGAGAGCGGCAGGCAGGGATCTATGCGCAGACCCTCAAGCTCCGCATGCAGACCGAAAACGTATTCCGTGATGCTTTTCAGCATCCATGAGCCGGAAGCTGTTCTCCAGCTCTGCCCGGGAGTTCCCGCGCGATAGCCTGTTTCGGGCGCGAAATACGAATTGAACATGGCATACGGCTCGCCGCATTTCACTGCGTAATCCGTATCTGAGGGGAGCATTTTCTTTATGCCCTCCTCGACTCTGTCGGGACGGCGGAGAATGCTGTCCACGGCGAGTTTCCATGCGGAAGGATGCAGATATATTCCGCCGTTGTCCTGTACGCCGGGGAGCTTTTCAGCCATGGAACCTATATAGCTGTACTGATGCGAATATGCGGGATAAGCGAGACGTATGCCGAGATCTGTTTCCAGTATTTCTTCGGCTTTGTCCATCGCTTTGCCTGCGCGCTCGCCCATGCCCGCGAAAACGGACCAGAGCTGAGGTATGAGGAATATTTTACCCTCTTCGCAGTCGGAGGCACCCATTTTTATATCGTTATCGGTGCGCGCGTAGATGTAATATCCGCCTTTTTCATCCCATCCGTATTCGTTTATGCGGCGTTCCATTATGGCGGCACGCTCGCGCGCGAGCTTTGCGTCCGCGCTCTTGCCGAGCCAGTCCGCTATTTCGGCGAGCATTTTCGCCGCGCGTACCCATGCTATGGAAAGCCATACGGAAACGCCTTTTCCTTCAAGTCCCGCATAGTTTACGCAGTCGTTCCAGTCGCCGCCCCATATACGCACCAGACCGTAAAGCCCCTGGAAATTATAGAGATAATCGACAGAGCGGCGTATATGCTCGTAAACGGAGCCGCAGGAGCCGTTATTGAATTTCACTTCTTCGAGAAGCAGCCCGGGCTCTCCGAGTTCACGGATTATTGTATGCACGGCAAAGGTCATCCATACCGTATTATCGGCGAAATTGCGGTCGGCGATATTTCCGCCTATTATCGTTCTCGGCGCGTAGCCGTTTTCGTACTGATACGAAAGCACGCGCTTCATGCGCTCCCATGCGAGAGCGGGATTTATCGCGGCAAGACATTCCGTATCGCTCGTCATATCACGATAGCCGTTGTGACGCACGCGCGCCCAGCGGCTGCCCATATCCGTGGCATAGCGGAGCCAGCCGTTGTAGAGATAATTGAGATGCGGGATGGGGGTTTCTATTTCCACGTCGCGTATACGAGCGGCGTATTTCTTTTCCATTGCTTCAAATTCGCTTTCGACCATCGCGTCGCTCGGACGGATGAATTCATCCTCGGAAAGCGCCGCGCCGACGACGTAATGAATGGTTTTGCTCTCGCCGGAGGCGAGCATCACGGAATTTTCGAGGGCATAGCAGAGCTTTTCGGAATTGCAGTCGCTGCCCGTGCAGCCCGTGCAACGGCGGAGCGCCGCGGGATGCTGTTCATCGCCGTAGGGACCGATGAAGGCATTTCTTCTGGAATCAAATCCAGTCACGCTTTCCGATGCGGACATATATCCCCATACGGGTCTGTTGCGCTTTGAAAAGAAAGGCATATAAGCCTTGCCCCATACGGCATTTTTGCCAAAGTCAAATCCGCCGGAGGCGAGATTGTAGCCCTGCGGCTTGTAGGGGTCGTCTATTTCCGTTCTGGCATAAGCCACCAGCTTCAGATCGCGGGGACGGTCGGAATTATTCGTCAGAGTGACGCTCCATATCTCGTATTTTCCTTCATTCGGCACAAATATGCGCACAGAGCTGCTTATCTGGCTGTAGGAAAGGGAAATGACACTGCTTCCGTTGCTGTGAGCGCAGGAAAAATCGCCGTAGCCGTAGCCCATCGGCAGACCGAAGGCGCTCCATGATCTGTCGCCCTCGCGCACGAAAATATTTCTGTTTGAAACGAGAGGTATGCGCCTGCCCATATCGTCCTGCGCAAAGCCCTCGCCAAAACCTACCTGCGATGTGAATGTGATATATTCGTCATTATACATATAATTGTACCAATGACGGGGAGTTTCCGGTTCGGTGATGACAAAGGTGGAGCCGTCGCCGATAAAATGTCCGTACCATTTGTATTCGTTCATAAGAAAAAAATCTCCTGTCTGAATTATTGTATTGATTATATTATACATATCGCGGCGACGGATTTCAATATAAAATCCCCCGATTTTTTTGTATTTTTACGCTTTTTTTCGCAAAACGCAAAAATATGATTTTTTTGCTTGCCAAAATCGGGCTTTTGTGATAATATATAAAAAGAGACTGGATTCGATAAATGCGCTGTGAGCAGTATTGCTGAAAGGAAATAATATATGGAGAAATTTACAACCGGTCCTTTTAAAAAATTTGAAGATGTCCGTTTCGATGCCGAAGAGACAGAATGTGAAGACGGTACAAAAAAGGTCAGGGCATTTGTGATGTGGCATGGAAAGGAATTCAGTGCAACAGCAACATGCAATAAAGCAGATACTTATGATTTCGATGTCGGATGCAGCATTGCTTTTTGCAAACTTGCCAAGAAGATTGTTGCCCACGAAGTAAAATATGCCCAAAAGAAAATGCATGATCTCGAGCTCGAAGCAACGGCAATAAACAGACAAAAAGAAGTATGGGAAAAGCATATAAAATATATGAGTGATAAATATGCTGTGGTGGAAAAGAATTTGAAAAGAATAACCGAAAATTGATTTATCATTTTATATGATGATTATTTCAATTGAAGAAGAAAAGGGGGCGATATGTAATTTGAGAAGCAAAGCAAAGACAGCTTCGGTTCTGATTTCGGCAGCCATGCTCGTGCATGCACTGCTCCATACCGTAAGTCCGCTCATCCTTGCGCATTTTACCGGCACGTGGCAGACGCTTTTTTCCATGCTGCTCACGGTGCTCAGGCTCGGCATACCGTCTGTACTCATAATATACGGCTCGCGTCGTTTTTCGCTTCCTATGTATGACGGCGGCATGGATTGCTCAAATTCCGAGCTTTTTGCGGTATTTGTCGCGGCGTTCACTGGAATATATCTTTTCGGATTGGCATATTCGCTGATATTTCCGTCGGTTCCGTCGAGGGAGCTTTATTGCGGCTCTGCATTGCAGCGCATACTTTCGGCTGTGCTGATAACGGTTATGCCCGCCGCGCTGGAGGAACTTCTGATGCGCAGGCTCATTATGGGCAGGCTCGCAGCGTACAATCAGTCGGCTTCGCTCATAATATCGTCGCTGATTTTCGCGCTGATGCATTTTTCGCCGGAAAAATTTCCTTATGCTTTCGTATGCGGACTGATAATAGGCGCGGCATATCTGAAAACAGGCTCGCTTGCCGTAGTCGTGGCAGTGCATTTCGCAAATAATTTCACGGCATACGTTTCGGGATTTGTTTCATTTACTTTCTCGGGTAAGGTTTATACGGCGGTGTCCATATGCTTCACCGCGCTGTGCGTGATACTCGCAGCTTTTTCCGTGCCGAAAATCCTGCGCATGATGAAGCGGGATACGCGCGATTCCGTTTCGGAAACAGGCGCCGCGGAGCTTATCACTCCCGCCCTCGTCGTATATATGGCGGCGGCGATCGTGCGTCAGTTCTTTTTCATGTAAAGGCGGCGCGGCAATGGAAGAAAAATTCATGCTGGAGGCGCTGAAGGAAGCGCAGCGTGCGGCAGCCCTTATGGAAACGCCCGTCGGCGCCGTGATCGTATGCGACGGCAAAATAGTCGGGCGAGGTTTCAACACGAGAGAAACGGACAAAAATGCGCTTTGCCACGCCGAAATAAAGGCGATAAACGAAGCCTGCCAAGCACTCGGCGGCTGGCGGCTTCACCGCTGCGATCTGTATGTCACGCTGGAACCGTGCCCCATGTGTGCGGGAGCGATAATAAATTCGCGCATAAAGCGCGTGTTTTTCGGGGCTTACGATAAAAAAGCCGGCTCTTTCGGGACAAAAACAGATCTCTGCGCCATGGAATTCAATCACAAACCGGAAATTTACGGCGGCATAATGGAAAAGGAATGCGCGAAAATTTTATCGGATTTTTTCGCGGAGCTTCGTAAATTGAAGAAAACGCACAAAAATTGACGGAATAATTTTATCTATTATTTTAAGAAAAGATTTGACAATCACCATAAAGAGTGGTATAATACCTATGTATCAAGGTATCATAGCGATACGAATAAACAGGAGTTGTAAAAATGAAAAGAGAAATCAAACAGTTAATCGTGGTTTTTGCTCTCGTTATTGCACTCGTTGCGGTAGCGTGCATTGCCTCGGGTTGCGGAAAAAAACCGGGACCGGCAGACCAGACCACATCAGGTTCGGCATGGACAATCCCTACGACATCCGGAGATAATACTTCTACGACGGAAAACAGCGGTACGACCGCCACAAAAGATACAAGCACTACGGCTTCTTCGACAAAACCGGTAACCCCCACAGGCAAATATATAAATCCGCTCACGGGTCTGCCCTGTGAAAACGATATTTCCGCCAAGCGTCCTATCGCTGTAGTGGTGGACAATATCAAATTCGCTTATGCAAACCAGACGGGTCTTACTCAGGCAGATATCCTTTACGAAGGTCTTGTTGCCCCCGGTATAACACGTCTTATGGCTGTCATCGGCGATTATTCCGATATGGATCCCGTATGTAATGTACGTTCCGGCAGAGATTATCATATATTCAGCGCTTTCAATCATGATGCCATACTCGTATGCCACAGCGGCGCTATAGTGAAATCTCCTTCCACAAACGAGCTTTTCGTTTCGATAGCCGAAAGACTTTACGGAAACTATATTTCCACAAAGGGCAAGGTATACTACGGATACATCAATACAAAAGAAGAGCCTCGCTTCGCACAGGCTGAAAGCGGCGAAAAATACGGCACTATAAAGCACATAGGCGAACGCAAGGATCTCCAGTGGGATACTCTTATTACCGCAAAAGCTCTGGAAGACACATTCAAATACGGTCTTTGCCAGTATGTTCCCGGCTTTAGTGTAAACCGCACCAGAACAGACAGCTTCAGCTTCGTTTCTTACGGTACATCCACCGATATGAAAAATGCCAGAACGGCAAATACGATAGTTGTTTCCTTCACGCTTGACAAGGCAGAGGGCAGAAAGCTTGTTGAATACAAGTACTCAGACGGCAGATATCTGCGCAGTCAGGACGGTGCTCCTCACAAGGATGCCGTAACAGGCGAACAGCTTTCTTTCAAAAACATAATCACCATCAGCACAAAGGTTACAAATTACGACGGCACTAAAGAAGATCCCAATCTCGCCGATATCGTGGTTGTAGGCAGCGGCAGCGGCACTTATGCCAGCGAAGGCAAGCTTATCGAGATAAGATGGAGCAAGGCTTCCGAAACAGCTCCTCTCAAGCTGATGTACACAGACGGCACAGAGCTCAAGCTCAACCCCGGCAACACATGCATTTCTTATGTAAATGCTTCCGACAGCTCTTCCGTTACTATAGTTGACTGAGAAAAAGAATAAAGAAACGGCGGCTTTTGCCGCCGTTTTTTTTGTTTTGGGTACGCTTTTGGTAAAAGCGGGGGAAAATGTTTATTTGTCCCCGATGGGGAAACAATTGCGCTTTTGAGTGACCAAAATAAAAGTTTCTTTGCGCAAAGAAATGGCGTACTTTTGCGTGACCAAAAGTACCAAAAGTCAAAAAGAGGAAGGAAACTCCTGTCTCGGCGACGCCGACACACACGCTGCGCGTATGTGTCAATTCCTCTTTTAAACTCTTTCTTTGTCGCCTCGCGGCGACTCGTGCGAACATACTGCCCCGACAGTCCAACCATAGACTAAACCGGAAGTGCAGTTCAAATCCACGCTTAACACGGACTTTTGTCTGTGCAGATTTTGGCTTTAGCCGCCCCAACTTGATGTCCATCAAGTCATGCTCGCAATGGGTGGAGTTTTGACTATAGTGGGAAACGTATCAAAAGCCATGGCGGAAGCCACCCACCCCGTCGAATCTGCTCGCTTTTTGCGGCATACTTTGTTCGCACGCGCGGTATGGCTGATGATGTGATAAGAGATAGACATGAGATTTTTTGATTTGCTATATATAGCACATACTTGCCGCGCATTACTTCCCGCGGCTGACTCGACGGGGTGCGAGGTAGTTTGCAAAGGAGGGCGAGGAGCCTTCCTTTGATGACTTTTGCCGCGCTTTTCGTCAGTGAAAAGCGCGACCGTTTTCCCATAGGGAACAGAGTAACTTTTTTCTTTACGCAAAGAAAAACGAGCACGGGCGGCACGCGCCGCCCGCTTTTCTCATTTTTCTTTTAAAGAAAATCTACTTTTCTCAAAAAAGACTCTGCAAATTGAAATTTTCCATCTGCCGTATGCGGCGCAGGGCGTCTATCGCCTTCATGCGCGACGTGATGAAAGTATCTTTTGTCCCTGTTATATAGCTTGTATAAAGCTCGTTTATCGCGTCGTCGGCGCGGTTTATATCTTCATAACTTATGGTATACGATATTTTCACTATATTTTTATCCCACAGCTTCCACAGCTTTTCCACATCGTCGCCTATATCCGAAAAATCATCGCGGATGCCGTCCGGCGTTTCGGGGAAATCATATGCTATATCGAGCATTTTATCTATCATGCGGTTCAGCGCTGTCATATTCAGCACTACACATCCCGTGAGAATACATACTATTATCAGCGCACATATAAAGGTTTTCATTTTTTTCCCGCCTTTCTGACGATGACCGTATTGTCGCTGTCATCTACGGTGAAAAGAAAAATATCCTTTATATCGTCGATTCTGCGCTTTTTCATCTCGTCGCGCAGCCAAGCCTCGCTTTTTCCCGCCGCCCTCAATTCATAATCGGAAATATGCCCGTCTACCACGAGTGAATGTTCCATGCCGGCACCGTCGCCGGAAAGTTGCAGATCCTTTTGCTTTACGGGAGAATTTTTATCGTTCGGCAAAACGGATACCTGCCCGTTCTGCTCCAGTATGGCATAATCCACTTCCGAAAGAGAAGCAAAGCCTTTCAGGCGCAGTTCACACATCAATTCTTCCGCGCTCATGCGCATGCGGAGCATTTCATGCTGATCTATCACGCCTTTTTTGATGATAATGCTCGGGGTACTATCCAGTATTTTTTTTATCATATTGCTTTTTGTCGAGAGATAAGACAATATCACTTCTACGGAAATGAGCAGAAGTATGGGTATCACGGCATAGACGAGCGGGATATCGGCATCGGTGAGCGGCTGGGATGCAAGTTCGGAAAGTAGCAGAGCCGTTATCAGCTCGGAAAGCTGCATTTGTCCTATCTGTCTTTTCCCCATGAAGCGCAAAACGCCTATCAGCAATATATATATTATAAATGTACGCAGAAATAAAGAAGCCATTTTTCCTCCGCGGTTTTTTTATTTTATTTTGCGCGCATGGCTGTATTTTATGTAAATTTATGCTGAAATTGCGCAAAGGTATTGAGTTTCGGGGAAAAATATGATAGTATATTTACATATAAAAACATATCGGAGGATATCATGAAAAAAATAATATCATTTGCTCTCGTGCTTGCCGTGCTGGCACTTTGTTTCTGCTCATGCGGGAAAAAGACTTATACGGCGAAAATCGAAATAGAAAATTACGGCACAATCACGCTGGAGCTGTATCGCAATATAGCGCCCATCACAGTGGATAATTTCGTAAAGCTCGCAAAAAGCGGATTTTACAACGGACTTACATTCCATCGCATAATAAACGGTTTTATGATGCAGGGCGGCGACCCTCTCGGCAACGGGACAGGCGGCAATACCGATGAATACGGAAATAAAATCACAATAAAAGGCGAATTTAAATCAAACGGCGTGGATAATACCATTTCTCACAGACGCGGCGTAATATCCATGGCGAGAAGCAGTAATTCTTATAACAGCGCAAGCTCGCAGTTCTTTATAATGCAGCAGGATGCCACTTATCTGGACGGCGAATATGCCGCTTTCGGTCAGGTGACGAGCGGCATGGAAATAGTGGATAAAATCTGCTCGGATGCAGTGCCTGTGGACGGCAACGGTACCATTCCCGCCGAAAATCAGCCGAAAATCATTTCGATAACAATAGAATGAGGCATATAAATGGCTTTTGAAACACTGACAAAAAATATCGAATATCTGACAGGCTGGCGCGTAGTCGGAAACAGTTGCTCCGTTTACAAGGACGGAAAACAGCTTTATACCCATGCTTCCGGTTACAGCGACAAAGAAAACGGTATAAAAAATACGGGAAAAGAAACGCTTTATCTTTATTCCGTATCAAAAGTGATAACGTGCGCGCTCGCGATGACTCTTTATGAGCGCGGGCTGTTAAAGCTTGATGCGCCCATATCGGATGTGCTTCCCGAATGGAAAAATCCGATGGTGCGCATTAACGAAAACGGGGAAGAGAAGCTCGTCCCTGCGGAGCGCCCCGTGACGGTGCGTCATCTTTTCACGATGAGTGCCGGGCTTACTTATGACAGGGAAACGCCGCAGATACTTGCCGCGCGCGAACGCACGGGCGGCAGATTGCCCACGAGAGAAATTTCGCGTGCGCTTTCGGAAACGCCGCTGATTTTTCAGCCTGGTACGGCTTGGCGCTACAGTCTTTGCCACGATCTGCTTGCCGCGTATTGCGAGGAGCTTGTGGGCGAGAGATTTGGAGAATATGCAAAAAGAATGTTTTTCGACCCGCTGGGACTGAAAAAAACTTCTTACGGACCGAAAGCGGGCATAAACGACGATATCGCGCCGCTTTATAAATACGATTATGATACGGATACGGCTTCTCTGAACGGAACGCAGAAAAATACTTATATTCTCGGCAGTGAATACGACTGCGGCGGTGCAGGTGTGGTTTCCACGCGCGACGAGGCGGCAAAGCTGATGGATGTATTTGCCTGCGGCGGCATATCGACGGACGGCGTGCGGCTGATCGGCGAAAATACGCTGAAAATGATGCGCGAAAATCAGATAGCCGACATACGCAAATCATGGCTTTGGGAGCAATACAATCATTATAACTACGGGCTGGGGGTTTATACGCTGGAAAACGGCGCGGCTCTCGGCGTGCCGAATGCTCCCGAAAAAATATTCGGCTGGTGCGGCGCGGCAGGCTCTCATGTTATCATAGATATGGAAAACAGGCTGAGCCTTGTTTACACGGAGCATATGTTCAACAGTCAGGAAGCGGAATTTCTCCGCCTGATGCGCGAAGGGCTTTACGCCGACGAAAACAAAGGATTGCTTTTCTGAAAAAATACAGCTGTCGGTTTTTGAAAAACCGGCGGCTTCTTTTTTCTTTGCGCAAAGAAAAAGAAGCGGGCGACTGCGGTCGCCCGTGGAAGAGTTACTCTTTGTCCAAAGAGAACGAAGGTCGCGCTTTTCACTGACGAAAAGCGCGGGAAATTACTTTTCCTCACGCAGGAAACGGGGGGCGTACTTTTGCGTGACCAAAAGTACCAAAAGTCAAAAAGAGGAAAGAATTCCTCTTTTAAACACCTTCTGTCGCCTCGCGGCGACCAGTGCGAACATACTGCCCCGACAGTCCAGCCATATATTAAACCGGAAGTATGTTTCAGACCCCCGCTTAACACGGACTTTAGTCTGTTCAGACTTTAGCTTTAGCCGCTCCGACTCGATGTCCATCAAGCCATGCTCGATTTGGTGGAGTTTTGGCTAAGATTGGGGTGTAGCTTCGGCTTCGGCGTGGCACCACCCACCCCGTCGAATCTGCTCGCTTTTTGCGGCATACTATGTTTGCACGCGCGGTATGGCTGATGATATGATGAGAGATAGACTAAAACTTTTTTGATTTGCTATATATAGCACATACTTGCCGCGCATTGCTTCTCGCGGCTAACTCGACGGGGTGCGGGGTAGTTTGCAAAGGAGGGCGAGGAGCCTTCCTTTGATGACTTTTGCCGCGCTTTTGGTCACTCAAAAGCGCGACCATCGTTTCCATCGTGAGGGAAAGTATCTTTTTCCCACGCTTTTTGTCAGTAAAAAGCGTGATCATGCCTCGAGCGACCGCAGTCGCCCCCCTCTTGGCAAAGAGTAACTTCTTTTTGGTACTTTTTTGCAAAAAGTACACCCCTGCCCGTCCCCGCAGGGACAAAATAAAAACCGCAATTGAAAATAAAGAAGTCCCCGTACTCATGTACGGGGACTTCTTTATTCTTACACTATTCTTTTTTGCCGGTGCTCACTACAGGGAGCTCCTCTGTTTCATCGGATGCGGGCAGGCTTTCCTTTGTGTCGGCGGTTTCTGCCGCATTTTCGGATTTTTCAGCCGCCGCGCCGATACTGCGCTTTTCTTCGCCGCGGAGAGTGCATGTTTTAAAAATGGCAAGCTTTGCGCAACCGGGACCGATAAGCTCATAAAGCACGGAGGACGAAAGAACTATCGTCATCAGCAGACTGCCGATATCGTCGGGCAGGATTCTTTTTCCGAGATAAGCCAGACCGATAGCCACGCCCGCCTGCGGTATGAGCGCAAGACCGAGATAATTACGTATGTGCTTTTCTTCTTTTGTGGCAAGACAGCCGAGATATGCGCCTGCGTATTTGCCGACGATTCTGATGATAAAATATACTATGCCGACTATGCCGAATGTTCCGAGCGCACCTATATCGAGGTTTGTTCCCGAAATAACAAAGAATATGGACATTATCGGCGGAGTAAATCTGTTTATCTGCTTGTAAAGCTCTTTGT
This sequence comes from uncultured Eubacteriales bacterium, assembly GCA_934394585.1. Lineage (GTDB taxonomy): Bacteria > Bacillota > Clostridia > Oscillospirales > CAG-272 > Apopatosoma. Next base: position 68,034 of record CAKRQU010000001.1, read on the forward strand.
CCAGAGTGACATTCATATATACTGCGCCGAATACCATGCAGGAGAGAAGCGGAGATATATCGAAAATGGAGCAGAGTCCGGAAAGCCCGAGAAGCATTGCCACGGCGAGGATAAGACGATTGTCATCGCTTCTGTGCGAAAGCAGCTTTGCGAGGATGAAACCGAAAATCGCGCCGAGGACTATCGCGCCTATATTATAAACGAGCGGAAGAATAACGCCTGCGGCGGAAACCGTGCCCACCGTCATGGCATTGATTACAGCTGCTGCCGCGCTGAATACGAGCAGACATACGACATCGTCGAGCGCGACCACCTGCAATAGTATACTGACAAATTTGCCGCGTGCATGATACTGGTTTATCGTCATCATCGTGCTGGCGGGCGCGGTAGCCGTAGCTATGGCGCCGAGCAGGAGCGAGAGGCTGAGATCGAGTTTGCACCCGAAATACATGGCGAGGAAAACGAAAAGTCCCGCGAGAAGTGCTTCCAGCACTGTTATCAGTATTACGCCCACGCCTGTTTCACGCAGGGTATCTTTTTTGAAAAATCTGCCCACGCCGAAAGCGATAAAAGCGAGCGCTATATCGCTGAAAAAGTTCATGCCGTTTATTATCCGCATGGGAATGAGATTCAAAAGATACGGACCGATGATTATTCCGGCTATTATGTATCCGCTGACATTCGGCAGGCGGAGCAATTTTGTTATGCGGGTCATGAGAAAGCCCGCGAGCAGAATTATCGAGAGAGAAAGAAGGATGGCTGTGCCATCCGGAAGTTTTTCGAGAATGCAATCAAACATGGTTTTCGGAACGGACCTTTCTATAATCAAAAACATACCGACAAAGCGGTATGAATCTAAATTTTTTATTATGTGTCATTACACTTGACTTTATGATGATATTATGATACAATACTTTTTACATAAATGCAAATTATTTATTTTTGACTGTCTATAAATATTTGTTATGAAAGGGAAAAATATGCTGGATATCAAACTCGAAACACTCCTCATGGTAAATGAAAAAAAGAGCTTTACAAAAGCGGCGGAGGAGCTTTCGCTCACTCAGCCGGCGGTCAGCCATCATATAGCCATGCTGGAGGACGATCTGAAAATAAAGATTTTTCACAGGAGCAGAGGCGAGATAAAACTTACGCCAGAGGGCGAAATCGCCGTGAAATATGCCAAGCGCATAAAGGCTCTCTATGCCAAAATGCAGCAGGAAATAGCCGACGAGGAAAAGCACAAAACCAAAATAAAGGTGGGCATAACACATACGTCGGAAAGCAATATAATAGCGGAGGTTCTGGCAAAATACAGCAATCAGACTAACGGCATCAGCATAACGATTATTACTGATTCAATAAATAATCTTTATGATATGCTGCTCAATTACGAGCTGGATGTGGCTATAGTGGAGGGAAATATAAACGATCCGAATATAAATGCCCGCCTGCTCGATACGGACTATCTGGTATGCGTAATGTCCAATAATAATCCGCTGGCAAAAAAGACCAGCGTGACGCTCGCCGACATAAAGAAAGAAAAAATGATACTGCGCCTGCCCAATTCCGGTACGCGAAATCTTTTTGTTTCGCATCTCGAAAGCATCGGCATGGGCATAGAGGATTTCAATATAGTGCTCGAGGTGGACAATATAGCCACGATAAAGGATCTCGTCCGCAAGGATCTCGGCGTTTCCATCCTCGCGCACAGCGCCTGCATGGACGAGCTGAAAAAAGGAAAAATAACTGCGCTTCCCATAGAAAATCTCAGCATGGTACGCGGAATAAATCTGCTTTATCATAAAGATTTCGGGCATGATGACGTCATCCGCGCCATAACGGAGCTTTATAATGATACTGCGAGAATATACAGATAAAATCGCGCGGGACTTGATTTATTGCGGAGTTTGTGATAGAATACATTGTTGTAAAGAAAGCGTGATTTCCGGCGCGGCAAAACGCGCATGATTAATCGGAGGAAAACGAATGACGGGCATAATAGGCGCTATGAAAGTAGAAACAACCGAGCTTATTTCGGCTATGACGGAAACGAAAAGCGAAAAAATCGCGGGCATGGAATTTGTGCGCGGCAAGCTGGACGGAAACGATACCGTGGTCGCCACGTGCGGTCCCGGAAAAGTTTTTGCCGCAGTCTGCGCCGAGGCGATGATACTGCGGTATTCTCCCGATATAATAATAAACAGCGGCGTGGCGGGTGCGCTTTCCGAAAAACTGCATATAGGCGATGTCGCTATAGCGGACAAAGTATGCCAATATGATATGGATACATCCGGCTGCGGCGACCCCGTGGGCATGGTATCGGTGGTGAATATGGTATATTTCCCGTGCGATGCCGGCGCTGTGGCTGCGGCGGAAAAAGCCGTGCGCGAAATGGGCGTGAATTATGATGTGGGCACTATAGCCACAGGCGACCGTTTCATTGCAAATACCGAAGAAAAGAGAAAAATAAATGCGCTTTTTCCCTCGGTTTCATGCGAAATGGAGGGCGGCGCCATAGGGCATACCTGCTATATAAACGGCATACCTTTTTTTGTACTGCGCGTGATGTCGGATGAAGCCGATGGCGGCGCCACGGTAAATTATGCCGAATTTGTGACGGACGCCGCGGCAAAATCCGTCGGCATAATACGCGCCATAATAAACGAACTGAAGAAAAATGAGGCATGAATATGAGAGCTTACGAAAGATTTTTGAAATATGTTGCTTTCCCGACGATGTCCGATCCGGAAAGCGAAAGCACCCCTTCCACAAAAAAGCAGCTTGCTCTGGCGGAAAATATGGCAGATGAGCTGCGCGAAATGGGTCTTAGCAATGTTCGGATAAGCGAATACGGATATGTTTACGCCACGCTCCCCGCAAATTGCGAAAAGAATGTGCCCGTGATAGGCTTCATTTCGCATCTCGATACATCAAGTGAGGCGGCTGACGAGCCTATCAGAGCGAAAATAGTGAAATATGCGGGCGGAGATATCCTTCTCAATGAAGAAAAGGGAATATATATGCGCGTTTCGGATTATCCGTATCTTGCGGATTATGCCGGAGATGAGCTTATCGTGACGGACGGCACGACGCTCCTCGGCGCGGATGACAAGGCGGGCGTAGCCGAAATAATGACGGCGCTGGAAAAGCTTATTCGCGAAAATATCCCCCACGGAGAGATAAAAATAGCCTTTACGCCCGATGAGGAAATCGGCAGAGGCGCAAATCATTTCGACGTGAAGCTTTTTGCCGCGGATTATGCATATACTGTGGACGGCGGCGCACTCGGCGAGCTGGAATATGAAAATTTCAATGCGGCGGGCGCGAAAGTTACGATAAACGGCGTTTCCATTCATCCCGGAAGCGCAAAGGGCAGAATGAAAAATGCCATACTCATAGCGGGCGAATATAATTCTTTGCTTCCCGAAAATGAAATTCCCGCGAAAACAGAGGGCTATGAGGGATTTTTCCATCTTTATAATATAAAAGGCGAGGCGGAAAAAACCGAAATGAAATATATCATCCGCGACCACGACAGCGACAGCTTTGCAAAACGCAAAGAGCTGATGGCGGCGGCGGGCGAAACGATAAACCGAATTTACGGCGCAGGCACGGCGGAAGTGGTGATAACCGACTCCTACCGCAATATGCGGGAGATGATAGAGCCGCGCATGTATATAGTGGACCGCGCAAAAAAAGCCATGGCTGACTGCGGCGTGACGGCGAAAGTGGTGCCGATACGCGGCGGCACGGATGGTGCAAGGCTTTCTTTCATGGGGTTGCCCTGCCCGAATATCTGCACGGGCGGAGAAAATTTCCATTCCAGATTTGAATTTGTATCGGTTTCCGCCATGGATAAAATTTCCGATATTATAGCAAAGATAGCGGGAAATCTTATAAACGACTGAGAGGCGTGAATATGAATATAGTTATCATAGGCGCGGGAAAAGTAGGGGCTTCTATATGCGAGCAGCTTGCACGAGAGGGGCATGATGTGACGCTGGTGGATAAAAATTCCGATATACTCGGAAATAGCTCCACCATGCTCGATATAATGTGCATAGAGGGCGATGGGGCGATGCGTTCCACGCTTACCGAGGCGAATGCGGGAAACGCCGATCTCGTGATATCCTGCACGGGAAGCGACGAAACGAATATGCTCGCCTGCCTGATGGCAAAAAAGCTCGGCGCCAGAAGAACCGCGGCGCGTGTGCGCAATCCCGAATATTACAAACAGATAGATTTTATAAAATACGATCTCGGCATAGATGTGGCTATAAATCCCGAGCTTATCACGGCGGAAGAAATATGCCGCATATTCATTTTCCCCGCGGCACTGAAAATAGAAGTTTTTGCCCGCGGCAGAGCGGAGCTGGTGGAATTCAAAATAGACAGCGGCAGTCCACTCGACGGTATAACCCTGTCGGAGCTTTCGCACAGCTTCAAAGTGAAGTTGCTCGTCTGCGCCGTTTTGCGCGAAGACAGGGTATTTATACCGAAAGGCGATTTCCGCCTGCTCGCAGGGGACAGGATACATGTTTCCGCTTCGCATAAGGATATAGAGGGCTTTTTGCGCGCCATCGGCGGCTACAGAGAAAAGGTTAAAACCTCTATGATAGTCGGCGGCGGCAGGATAGGTTATTATCTCGCGGGACTGCTCATCGCGGCGGGAATACATGTGAAAATAATAGAACGCGACGAGAGCTTTTGCAATACGCTCGCGGCGGCTCTGCCCGAGGCGGCTGTGATAAACGGCGACGGCACGGATCAGAAATTGCTTTTCGAAGAGGGAATAGAGCATGCGGATTCCTTTGCGGCGCTGACGGGAATAGACGAAGAAAATATGATAATCTCGCTTTTTGCGCAGTCAAGCGGCGTGGATAAAATAGTTTCAAAGGTAAATCGCGATTCGTATATAGATATGGCTTCCAGAATGGGTATAGATTCCATAGTTTCGCCCAAGGATGTTACCTCCAGCCGCATGGTAAGCTATGCGCGCGCCATGCAGAATACCGAGGGAAGCAATGTGGAAAATATGTATAAAATACTCGGCGGAAGCGTAGAGGCACTGGAATTTATCGTGCGCGACGAAGATGCTTTTTATGTGGGAAAACCGCTGAAAGAGCTTCGTCTGAAAGAAAATTCACTTATTTGCTGTATCGTTCGTTCAAGAAAATCCATCATACCGAACGGCGATACGGAAATACGGCTCGGTGACAGCGTTATCGTAGTCACCACCGATGGCAGATTCAATGATCTGAAGGATGCATTTGTTATATGAATTACCGTTCTGTTTACAACATGGTATGCAAAATGCTGCTGGTGGAAGCGGCGCTGATGCTTATTCCCGCGGGTGTTTCGCTTGCTTATGCGGAAATGCGCAGCTTTTATTGCTTTCTCATAGCCGCGGCGGTGATAACCGTCCTCAGCCTGCCCGCGCTTTTTATGAAAAAGAAAAACGACGGGCGCTCGCTTTATGCAAAAGAAGGACTCGTCACGGTGACGCTGGCGTGGGTGCTCTGGTCGATGCTCGGCGCTTTGCCTTTTGTTTTCGAGGGATGCATACCGAATTATATAAATGCTCTTTTTGAAACGGTTTCCGGTTTTACCACTACGGGAGCCACAATACTTACCGATGTGGAGGCTTTGCCTCACGGAATGCTTTTCTGGCGCAGCTTTACTCACTGGATAGGCGGAATGGGTGTGCTCGTCTTTGTAATGACGATAATCCCGCTTTCCGACGATCATTCCATGCTGCTGATGCGCGCCGAAATGCCCGGACCCACCGTAGGCAAGCTCGTGCCGAAAGGCAAAACCACGGCAAAAATACTTTATCTCATCTATATCTGCATGACGCTCGTGGAAATAATATTTCTGCTTTTCGGCGGCATGAATGTTTTTGATGCTTTCATTCATGCTTTCGGCACGGCGGGCACAGGCGGTTTTTCGTCATATAATGCGAGCATCGCACATTTCGACAGCGTATATATAGAAATGGTGATAGCCGTATTTATGCTTCTTTTCGGTATAAATTTCAATATTTATTTCTTCATTCTCATGCGCAGGATAAAAGGCGTATGGCAAAATGACGAATGGAAAGCATATCTCGCCATCATTCTCATATCCACGGGAATAATCACCGCGGCTACGTTTTCATATTACGGGACAGTAGGAACATCGCTTCGCTATGCGTTTTTCCAGGTGGTTTCGTTTATTACCAGTACGGGATTTGCGAGCGCGGGCTTTACGGCTTGGCCTGCCGTATGCCGTGCCGTGCTTCTCATGCTGATGGTTATAGGCGCCTGCGCGGGTTCTACCGGCGGCGGACTGAAAGTTTCGCGTCTGGTGATGCTTTTCAAAGGACTGAAAAAAGAAATACATCAGATGATACATCCGAAAGCCGTTTCGCACGTGAAAGTGGACGGCACTGTAGTAGAGGACAAAGCCGTGAGAAGCGCGGCGCTGTATTTCTTTGCGCTTTTTGTGATAATAGGAATATCGGCTCTGGCTGTTTCCATAGATAATCTAAGCCTTGAAACGAATTTTTCCGCGGTGCTTTCCTGCACGGGAAATACGGGACCGGGATATGGCGCGGCGGCAAGCAATTTCGATTGCTTTTCGGGATTTTCGAAAATAATCCTGCTACTTGATATGCTTTTCGGCAGACTGGAAATTTTCCCTCTGCTCATAGCGCTGACACCGGGCGTATGGAAAAAGAAATTCTTTTAAAAAAAGAAGCGGGCGGCGGTTGCCGCCCGTGTTTTTTTGTCCCGACAGGGACGGGGGTACTTTTCTATGAAGAAAAGTACCAAAAAAAGCTTCCCTTGTGCAAGGGAATGAACCATTTTATTGGCTCCTTTGTGCAAGGGAATTAAGCAATGTGCAAAGCACGTTGCTTGGCTTCGCCGAGAAAGGGTCAGAGCTCCCGACGCAAGTCGGGTGAGGGATTGTTTTTTCTCCGCAGGAGAAACGGGGTCGCGCTTTTCACAAAAGCGCAGAAAAAGTTACTCTTTGTCAAGAGGTGGGCGGCGACTGCGGTCGCCCGTGGACGAGGGTCGCGCTTTTTACTGACCAAAAGCGCGGTAAAAGTCATCAAAGGAAGGCTCCTCGCCCTCCTTTGCAAACTACCTCGCACCCCGTCGAGTCAGCCGCGGAAAGTAATGCGCGGCAAGTAAGTACTATAGATAGCAAATCGAAAATCTCAAGTGCATCTCTCCGCGCATCATCAGCTATACCGCGCGTGCGAACAAAGTATGCCGCAAAAAGCGAGCAGATTCGACGGGGTGTGTGGTGCCACGCCAAAAGTTTAACTACGCTTCCCACTATAGGCTAAACTCCGACTACGCGAGCATGACTTGATGGACATCGAGTTGAGGCGGCTATAGCTTAAATCCGCACAGACTAAATCCCGTGTTAAGCGTGGATTTGAACCGTGCTTCCGGTTTAGTCTACGGTCGGACTGTCTGGGCAGTATGTTCGCACGAGTCGCCGCGAGGCGACAGAAGGTGTTTAAAAGAGGAATTGACACATACGCGCAGCGTGTGTGTCGGCGTCGCCGAGACAGGAGTTGCTTTCCTCTTTTTGACTTTTGGTACTTTTCGTCAGTGAAAAGTACACCCACTTTTTTCGGTGGAGAAAGAAACTTTCACGGGCGACCGCAGTCGCCCGCTTCCTTTCTTTGCATAAAGAAAAAAGCAGGAATGCCAAAACATTCCTGCTTTTTTCATTATTATTTCGTCGTTACCATGAGTCCGTTTTCGTCCGCGGAGAGGCAGAACTGTGTGCCGGGCGCGGGATTGTCGGCGATAAGCTTTCTTGCTATGATCGTTTCGGCTTCGGACTGGATAAATCTCTTTATCGGACGTGCGCCGTAGATGGGACTGTAAGCCGTATCTATGATATAATCCTTTGCGCTGTCCTCCACCACGAGCCTGATATGCCTGTCGGCAAGTCTTTTTTCGAGATCGCGGAAGAGAAGCTCCACTATCTTGCCGATATCGTCCTTTGTCAGCGGTTTGTAGAATACTATTTCATCAAGCCTGTTGAGAAATTCGGGACGGAATGTGCGGCGCAGCAGAGCATTTACGCCCTCACGAGCCTGCTCGTTTATTTCGCCGTCTTCACCGATACCGTCGAGAATGATATCGGAACCGAGATTTGATGTCATAATGATGACGGTATTTTTGAAATCGACTGTCCTGCCTTTGCTGTCTGTAACTCTGCCGTCGTCAAGCACCTGAAGCAGTACATTGAAAACATCGGGATGCGCCTTTTCCACTTCATCGAAAAGGATTACGCTGTAGGGACGACGACGGACTGCTTCCGTAAGCTGACCGCCTTCATCATAGCCGACATAGCCGGGAGGCGCTCCGATAAGACGCGATACGGAATATTTCTCCATATATTCGCTCATATCTATTCTTATCATATTGTGCTCGTCGTCAAAAAGCGCTTCGGCGAGAGCTTTTGCCAGCTCTGTTTTGCCGACGCCCGTAGGACCGAGGAAAAGGAATGAACCGATAGGTCTGCGAGGATCTTTTATGCCGGCACGCGAACGCAGTATAGCATCCGCTACTTTGGATACGGCGGCATCCTGACCTATCACGCGGCGATGGAGTATATCATCGAGATGAAGCAGTTTGTCGCGCTCGCCTTCCATGAGTTTGGAAACAGGTACGCCGCTCCAGCGGGAAACTATCTTTGCTATTTCTTCTTCGCCTACGGAATTGCGCAGGAGAGTATTGCCCTCATCATTCTGCTCATTCTTTTCGGCTTCGGCGAGAGCTTTCTGCAGATCGGGCAGCTTGCCGTATTTCAATTCGGCGGCTTTTTGCAGATCATACATATTCTGTGCGCGCTCGATTTCGGCATTTGTTGCTTCTATCTGCTCACGCAACTTTGCCACTTTGTCGATGCCTTCCTTTTCGCTTTCCCATTTTGCTTTGCCTTCGGAGAATGTGGCGCGCAGCTTGGAAAGCTCTTCCTGTATCTCTTTGAGATGCTCGGCGGAGAGCTGATCCGTTTCTTTTTTCAGGGCGGCTTCTTCTATTTCGAGCTGCATTATCTTGCGCGAAATCTCATCCAGCTCTGTCGGCATGGAATTCATTTCCGTTTTTATCATGGCGCATGCTTCATCCACGAGGTCTATGGCTTTATCGGGGAGGAAACGGTCGGAAATATATCTGTTTGAAAGCACGGCGGCACTGATAAGCGCACTGTCGTGAATTTTCACGCCGTGATAAACTTCATAGCGTTCTTTCAGACCGCGGAGAATGGATATTGTATCTTCTACCGTCGGTTCGGCTACCATTACGGGCTGGAAACGACGCTCGAGAGCGGGATCTGTTTCGATATATTTGCGATATTCATTGAGCGTGGTCGCGCCGATGCAGTGAAGTTCACCGCGGGCGAGCATAGGTTTCAGCAGATTGCCTGCGTCCATGGCGCCGTCGGTTTTGCCTGCGCCGACTATAGTATGGAGCTCATCTATAAAGAGGATTATTTTGCCCTCTGCCGCCTTTACTTCTTCGAGTACGGCTTTCAGACGCTCTTCAAATTCGCCGCGGAATTTTGCGCCGGCGATGAGCGCACCCATATCAAGCGAGAAAATCTCGCGGTTTTTCAGATTTTCGGGAACATCTCCGCGCACTATACGGATGGCAAGCCCTTCGGCGATAGCCGTTTTACCTACACCCGGCTCACCTATCAGGCAAGGATTATTTTTTGTCTTACGCGAAAGTATGCGGATGACATTTCTTATCTCGTCATCTCTGCCTATCACGGGATCGAGCTTTTGCGCACGGGCGAGAGCCACGAGATCCTGACCGTATTTTTTCAGCACGTCGTATTTGCCCTCGGGATTGTCCGTATCGACGCGGACATTGCCGCGGATTTCGCGCAGTGCCGAGCAGAATTTTTCACGTTCGATACCGTAGTCGCGAAAGAGCTTCTTTACAAATTCGCTCGGTTTATCCATCATGCCGAGAATGATATGCTCTACGGAAACATAGCTGTCGCTCATGGCGTCGGCTTCTTTTTCCGCTTCGGCGAGGGCGGAAGCCAGCGTGGAATCCATATAAAGATTGTCACCGCCACCCGTCACTTTGGGCATAGAGGCTATTTTATTTTCGATTTCATTTATGAGGCGGGTATTATCTGCGCCGCATTTTGCAAAAAGATTGGGCACCACGCCTTCTTTTTGCGAAACGAGAGCATAGAGCAGATGCTCTTGCGTCAGATTCTGGTTTGCATTGGAAAGCGCTTCATTCTGAGCCGCCTGCAATGCTTCTATACTTTTCTGAGTGAATTTTTGCATGTTCATAAAAACACCTTCTTTGCTGTTTTATTTATGTGCTTTGAAAATCAACTTCTTATAAAGCTTTCATCATAGATTTTCTTCACTGCCGCGCAGGCATTTTCGGGATTATCAATCCTGCGGAAATATTCCTTCATGGCGCTGTCAAAAACCTTGATATAATCGGAAATCACTTTGTCGGCTGTCACGCCGCTTTCTCTTTTATAATATATTTTGCGGAAAAATCTGTCGCGTTCTATTTTGTATTCGATATTGCCGAGTTTTTCTTTTTCGGCGGATATCCATGCGCGATAAAAGCCCTGAACGGCGGATATCAGCGATTCGTTTTGCGTCCGCATTGAAACCCTAAGCTCGCCTATGCCTTCATCGCCTGCCGTTTTGTAAAGCTGAACACTGTAGCGCACCGTGGGATTATATTTATATGTCAGTGCGGAGCGCAGATTCAGCATCGTATCGGACGGAGGCGCGAGCATCTGAAAATTATCTCCTACGCAGAGAATATTTTCTATGCTGCGGAAAATTTCGCTGAGGCGCATTTCCGGAGTTTTGTATGAAACGTAATTTGCGAGGATACTGTTTATCATGCCGGAGCGGCTCGTACCGTTTTTGTAGGCGAGAACGTCTATCGCGTCTACAATTTCATCTGAAAGAACGAGAGAATATACACTTTTTTTCATATCTGCCTCCTGTTTTATTATTGCGATTTCCTTATTACGGTAAACATTATATCACGGCTTTTATAATTTGTCAAGTACTTTATATAAATTGTTTTACAAATTTTATAAAAATTTTTGCGAGAGATTGGATTTTTTTCAAAGGAAGGGAAGCGGGCGGCAGTCGCCCGTGGACGGGGGTGTACTTTTCTGTGAAGAAAAGTACCAAAAGTCAAAAAGAGGAAAGTATTAACTCCTGTCTCGGCGACGCCGACACACACGCTGCGCGTATGTGTCAATTCCTCTTTTAAACTCTTTCTTTGTCGCCTCGCGGCGACTCGTGCGAACATACTGCCCCGACAGTCCGACCATAGACTAAACCGTAAGTATGGTTCAGACCCCCGCTTAACTCGGACTTTTACCTGTTCAGACTTAATCTTTAGCCGCCTCAACTCGATGACCATCAAGTCATGCTCGCTCCGTCGGAGTTTAATCTATAGTGGGAAGTGTCGCTGAACTTTCGGCGTGGCACCTCGCACCCCGTCGAATCTGCTCGCTTTTTGCGGCATGCTTTGTTCGCACGCGCGGTAAGGCTGATGATGTGATGAGAGATAGACAAAAACATTTTTGCTTTGCTATATACAGCACATACTTGCCGCGCATTACTTCCCGCGGCTGACTCGACGGGGTGCGAGGTAGTTTGCAAAGGAGGGCGAGGAGCCTTCCTTTGATGACTTTTGCCGCGCTTTTGGTCATTCAAAAGCGCGACCACCGTTTCTCCTTACGGAGAAAAACTAACTTTTTCTGCGCTTTTACAAAAAGCGCGATCCCGTCCACGGGCGACCGCAGTCGCCCGCCCCCTCTTGGCAAAGAGAAACAAAGCACGGGCGGCAGACGCCACCCGCTTCTTTTATCCCCTCTTTTCTGCGGGAAGAAAAGCACACCGTTGTTTCCTTTTTCAAAGAAACAACGGTGCACATAAATTTCTTATTTTGTATACGGCGTGATATCGTGGCTTATCGGCGTGTGAAAAAGCTTTTTGCGCACGGCGGGATCGTCGCTTTGCGCGAGGAGCCACATCAGCTTTGTCAGGCATGCCTCGGGCGTCATATCAAAAGCCTCCAATACACCGATGGACGAAAGTCCGCTTCCCACTGTATAAACGGAAAGATCGGTGCCTTCACTCTGAACCTGCGTGGTCAGCACCACGAGTTTTCCTTTGTCGGAGGCGGCTTTTATTTCCGAGCGGAACGAATCGTCATAATCGGGAAGCCCGCCCACACCGAAGGATTCTATCACGAGCGCATGATAGCGGGACAGCATAAAATGCAGCAATTCCGCATCCGTGCCCGGAGTAAGCTTCAGCAACCCGACAGAGATGTCGAGCCGGCTGTCAAAAAGCGTTTTTCCGCACGGAGACGGGCTGAAATAAAGCGCTATTCTGCCGTTTTGCACCGAGGCGAGCGGCGGATAATTCGGGCTGGAAAAAGCGGAAAAACTTTTCGTTTTCGTTTTGCATACGCGACTGCCGAGAAGAACACGCCCGCCGAAAACGACGAGTACGCCGCTCAGTTCCGGACACGCGGCGCAAAGAAAACTGTCGCGCAGATTTTGTTTTGAATCCGTGGTATCAAAACCGATGGGTTTTTGCGCACCGGTGAGAATGATGGGTTTTTTGCTGTTTTGTATCATATATGAAAGAGCGGCGGCAGTGTATGCCAGTGTATCTGTACCGTGCGCCACCACAAAACCGTCGTAGCTGTCGTAATTTTTTATTATTTCATCGGCTATCATTGTCCAGTGGCGCGGCGTGATATTCGTGCTGTCCACGGTAAATAGCTGTACCGTATCCACATCGCATATACGCGAAACCTCGGGAACATGGCGCAAAAGCCTGTCCGCACTGAGCGCGGGCGAAAGCGCCCCACACGATATTTCCGAAGCTATTGTGCCGCCTGTGCCTATAAACAGAAGTTTTTTCATTTGTCAATTCCTTTTCGGATTTATTTGCTTATTTTTGCCATGGAAAATTTTATTACTTTTGCAAGCTCGGTAATACTTGTTTCCACCTGCAAACCTATTCTGCCGCCGCTGAAAAGTATGCTTTCATGCTCTGCGGCGCTTTCATCTATCACCGTGGTGAAAAATTTTTTCATTCCCACAGGAGAGCATCCGCCGTGAATATATCCCGTGAGCGGCAAAAGCTCTTTTGATTTTATCATTTCCACGCTTTTTTCATGCACAAATGCCGCCGCGGCTTTCAGATCCAGTTCCTTTTTCACGGGAACGACGAAAACATAATGCGCTCCCGATTTTCCCACGGTAACGAGCGTTTTGAAAACCTTATCCGGGTCCTGCCCCAGAACATCCGCCACTTCCGTGCCGCTTATCGCCTGCTCGGATGAGTATGTGTGCGTGGTAAATTTTATTTTTCTTTGTTCCAATTGCCTTACGGCATTTGTTTTTTCTTCCGATGCTTTCATTTTTATCACCGCCTTTTTACATATATTTTATATCATGTCGCGCGGAAAAAATCAATGATTTTTTTATTAAATTATCGCTTTGCGGCGAAATATATGATATACTGTACATATAATTACTAAGATTTTTGCGGGGGCTCTTTATGGAGGCTGTTTTTATCGATATAGACAATACTTTGCTGGATTTTGACGAGTATGTAAAGCAAACGATGGCGGCGGGTTTTGACAAATTTGCGCTGAAAAAGTATGAGCCATACATGTATGATATTTTTACCGAGGAAAACAACAATTTCTGGCGTATGATAGAAAGAGATGAGCTTACATTTGAAAAACTCAAAAAAATCCGTTGGAATACGATTTTTGCGCGGCTCGGAATACAGTCTGACGGGGAAATATTTGAAAAATATTTCGGCGACGCGCTGAACGAAAGCGCAATACCGGTTTGCGGAGCAAAGGAAATGCTGGAAAAGCTGAGCGAAAAATATATTATCTGCGCCGCGAGCAACGGTCCGTATTTTCAGCAACTGCACAGACTTGAAAAGGCAGAGATGAAAAAATATTTCGATTATTTTTTCATTTCCGAAGATATAGGGGCTTCCAAACCGTCGCGCGATTTTTATGACCGTGCTTTTTCGCGGCTGTGCGACGGTGAAAAAAGAGAAATTCCGCCCGAAAACACGGTGATGCTGGGCGATTCCGTGACATCCGATATGGCGGGCGGCGCGGGATATAAAATGAAAACGTGTTTTTATAAAAGAAGCGGAAATGCGGTATGCGATTTTGCCGACGCGTGCGTGTCAGACCTTCGCCGCGTACCGGATATAATAGATAGTTTATGAAAAGCATTTTCGGGGGTGTGATTTTCTTTAAAAGAAAATCGTGAAAAGAAGCGGGCGGCTGCGGTCGCCCGTGGACGAGGGCGTACTTTTGCGTGACCAAAAGTACCAAAAGTCATCAAAGGAAGGCTCCTCGCCCTCCTTTGCAAACTACCTCGCACCCCGTCGAGTTAGCCGCGGGAAGTAATGCGCGGCAAGTATGTGCTATAGATGGCAAATCAAAAATCTCAAGTCTATCTCTCCGCATATCATCAGCCATACCGCGCGTGCGAACAAAGTATGCCGCAAAAAGCGAGCAGATTCGACGGGGTGGGTGGTGCCACGCCGAAAGTTTAGCTATGCTTCCCACTGTAGACTGAACTCCGACTATGCAAGCATGGATTGCCGGACATCGAGTTGGGGCGGCTAAGGCTTAAATCTGAACAGGTAAAAGCACACCTTCGTCCCCTCGCAGGGACAAAAGCACCACTTACAAAAAATACGGGAAATCCATTGGATTTCCCGTATTTTTATTCGATATTAAAGGAATAAAGCGTTAAGCCCTCGCCCGGCTGCTTTACATTGCGCACTTCTATGAGCGATATTGTATACCCCGCGGGTATTTCGCCGATATTCATGCTTCCTTCCGCGGCGAGATAAAAACGCGCTATCGTAGACGATGCTACGGCGGTTTTCCCCGACAATGTTTTAAATTCGGTGTCGGAAATATATCCGCCTGCCGTTTTTTCTATTTTCCACAGATATGATGAGCCTCTGTGCCTGTAGTCCGCGATATCGGGCGCTGATATATACGAAGAATAAATCAGCGTATTTCCGCTCCGCTCCACGGTACGCAGAGTGGCGGGATACAGCGTGAAATCCTTTTTCGCGGGGGCGCCGTCGGCATAAATACTGCTTTGCGCCGCGCCGTAAGACGTGATGACGGGAGAAAAAGTGCTGCGCTTTTCCATAGATATTCCGGAGGCGAGATATTCCATCGTACCGAAACGGAAATTGGTTTTGTTATTCGGCAGAGTCACCTGCATTATGAAAGTTTCCGAGGCGGCGCCCGCTCTCATATTGTCCGTGAGAGCCATGCCGTCATCCATGGAAGCAAAGAGCGCGAGCGCTATATCCTGTTGCTCCGCGGATGTGACAAATCCGCCCGACCATATCGTTTTGCCGTCCTTTTTATAATAAATTCTCAGGCTTGTTCCCGCGGGGAGCGCGTGTGCAAACCGATAATTTATATTCGCCGGCGAATCTGTTTTCGTGCCGTAATTTACGGAATATTCCGCGCCGAAAACGCCGTCGGAAAGGAGCTTATCCGTATCAAATTCCACGATATCGCCCACGAAAAATCTGATATTGTCCGCATATACCACCACATGGATACAACCCGAATCCGCTGTATACGCGGCGAGCGTTTCTTTATCGATGATATAGCCGTTTCCGTTTGCATCCGCGGAAAAGGCGGATGTTATATTTACATTTGTGCCGTCGGATTTCCTTATATATACGTCATATTCGGGTGTGCCCGCCCAATTTTCTTCCGATGCTATGCGGAAAGAAAAACCATGGGCGGTATCTATCGGCACTATCACATTCTGGAAAAGTCCCGAGGAAAATCCGGAAGAAAGCGAGATATTCTGCGGTGTTTCCGTAGTTATGCTGTAAGTCCAGCGCGCATAGAAGCGAAGCGAGCCGCTCACGCGGTATGACGAATCGGAAAGCTCCGTAAATGATTTTCCGTATGCCCGCATGCTTTCGGCATAGTTTGTCATATACATATCGCGTAAAACAAATCCGTAGCGCGCGGAGGAGATATTTTCTTTCCATTCTTCCAGCTGTGCCGATTCTATATCGGAAAGAAGCGTGCCTACCGGCACTTCCAGCATATAGACGGTATTTGTGCCGAAATTTGAAAGGAATATCACAAAATAAGTTTTGCTGTAGGTCACATGTATTATCACGTCGGCGCCCGCAGCATCTATCGCGGCGGTAAATTCACCGGGCAATTCCAGCCGATATTCGTCCGTCGTGCTGTCGATAAGCACTATCGACGCCGTATATACATTCCCGCCCCATGATATTTTCATATCGGTGCTTTTGCCGTCCCATACGACGCCGGCTTTTTCCCCGCCTATGGTAAAGCCTATTTCGGGAAGCAAACCGTAACCTATCTGCGGTGATATTTCGAAATTGAATTCCGAGCCAGCCGCCATTTTTCGGTCGGATGATACATCCGCACCGGAAAGATTGAAAGAGTGGCTCACGGGATCTTTTACCAGTATATATGCAGTGGCGGAGATATTTTTGCCTATTACCGTACATACGATATCGTATTCCGATTTTTGGCCCGAGATAACGAGCGAGCCGTTCGGCTTTACCAGATCCTTATCGTTGCTGCCGGTAGCCGTGCCGTGAAACTGCGTTTCCACTATATAGTTGCTGTAAAGCGGATATTTTCTTTGCACGGTGGCATCAAAACGCACTGTATCGCCAGGGGTATATATGAAATATTCTTTGCCGTTTATTATCTGCGTATCGAGCGGGGGCGTCATTTCATTGGGAGTTATCGTTATGCCGGTGATATAGTTCGGTTCGTATTCTATTATCACGCCCTCTGTTTTGCCGCCCACGGTGAATTCCGCTATCATTATCACGGGGTTTTCCAGCGTATCCCATGCGCTCACAGTATACGATAAGTCATACGCGCCGTTTGTTTCGGCGGTAAATGCGAGCCTGCCGTTGAAAGCGGAAAGAAGAACGCTGTTGCCCTTGGCATTCAGTATGGATTCTATTCTCGCCTCAGTACTGCCTGTAGCGAGACTGCCGTTTACGGAAACCTCGTAAAGCTTCATGTTCACGGGGAAAGTCGTATAGGTATTTCCGTTTTCATCGGTGCCCGCGGGTAAAATTTTCACATATTTTGATGTGGCGGGATTTCCCACGCATCTTTTTATATAAGAATAATGCTCTGTGCCGCTCTTTGCGTAGTGCGCATAAAAAGCATCGGTATTTGCTTCGCTGAGCAGATCGCCCGCGCCGTTTTTCAGCACTGTTTCAAAACCGGAAAGGGAAGGCGAGCCTACCTTTATCGGATATGAGCAGAGGCGATACTGTGTGCCGTCGTTTGCCGTCACAAAGACAGAAGCGTTTGCTACGCCTTCGCCGACGCCGGTGGCGATATATTTTCCGTCTGCGGCGCTTATTTTCACTATGCTTTCATCACTGCTTTTTACCGTGATGGCGGCGTAATCCGAGCTTATTGTCGGATATATTGTGGCAGAGCCGCCGATATCGAGGGCAGCCTCGTCTGTTTTGTAGGCAATGAGATATATCGGCGCGCCCGTGATATCAGAATATCTCGAGGCATTCAGATAAACCACGTTGGTGCCTGCCGTTTTGGAAACGAAAAAGTTGTTTTGCAGAATTCCGTTTCCGCCGCTCCACGGCGGATGACCTATTCCCGCGAAATAAGACGAAGAAGAAGAAACGCCCGATGATTTTATCGTGGCATTGGAATAGCAGCCCGTGACGCCGAAATTGCTTTTGCTCCATGCGAAAATGCCCGCCGCGCTCGTTTCGTTTCTGCTTGATATGGCGGATATTTCCGTATCTATGACAATGCAATCGGAAACATAGCTGCGCGCGTCCTTGTCGTTTGCCTGAATTATTCCCGCGATGCCGCCGGCATAAGCTTTGTGCGAAACGCTGTTTGCCGTGACGGAACAGCCGCGCACCACGCAATCGGTGACATTAAAGGAATATTTCCACCACACGCCGCCCACTATGCCCGCGGCATAAGTGAGCATCTGATCCTCACCGATGGCGTCCACTGCCGTATCGGCGACATAGATATGCTTTATCGTATTTCCGTTGTTGCTCGTGCCGCTGACGTTGTCGTTTCCGAATATGCCCACGCCGCCGCCTACGTAAACGTCATATTTGTTGTCGCCCGTATTTGTTTCGCTGTATGCTTTGCCCACTACATGGACGTTTGTCACATAAAGTCCGTCCAGCAGTACGGTATTTCCGCGCCACCATGACCATACGCCGCCTATGCCGCCGCCCACGCTTGCCGTATCGGGGCTGTTTGCGGATTCGAAATAGATGAGCGCTTTTCTTTCGGTAGAGCCTGAAAATTCGAGATTTTTCGCTTTGCAATCCATTATCATGCCGAATATTCCGCCGACAAATCCCTCGGATTTCAGATTTCCGTGACCTGTCACGGCATTCTGCGTGCCCGAAACAAGTGCCGTTTCCTTTATCGGCGCGGCGGAATTCTGAGAATAATCCACATGGATATTGTCTATCTCGCTGTAGCCTATCACCAGCCCTATGAGCCCGCCGGAATATACGTTGTTTCCGTAGCCGCGCTTTACTACAGCCGCGCTCGGATTGTAATTGTATTTTGAATCAAAGGAATAGCAGCCTGCTTCTATATTTGTGTCGCCCTCGAATATCAATGTCATATTTTTCAGCGATCCGGCAAGCTCCTTTGACGCGGCAGACGCGAGATCCGCCGTTTTGCCCGCGGCGATGCCCGCATATCCGCCCGCCGCTATGCTTCCGATGGCTGTGGAGCCTACTTCGCGATAGGCGCGTATATTGCATTTGCCGAGGATATATTTTCTGTTTTGCACATTATAGCCGTAGGGAAGCTGCGCGGTAAATCCGCCCGCGCATACTCTGAAAAGATTTGAGTCGTATGACGCGGTGTTTTCTTTGCATGAGGTTGTCGTCTGGATGGCGGAAACATTGAAATCGAAATCTCGATGGCAAAGTCTGTATACAAATATTTTGCCGTCCGAGCCGACATCCGGTAATCTGAATGCGTTATAGCCGAAATATCCCCCTGCATAAGCGGACCCCAAGCCGTTCTGAACGGCGCTGACATCCAGATTACATTCGAAAATATGAGGAACTATGCCGTTTTCATCCGTGCCCGCGGAAACATAATGAAATTTTTCCGTGCTGCCGGAATGAATGTAGCCTACCAGTCCCCCTGCAAATGTCATGCCGACGCTGTTTCCGTCGAGCGTTTGCGCGCGAATATACATTCTCTCGGCTGTTTTTGCAAGATAGTCGGGATGAACTTTCGCCGACATATCGGAAAAGTAGATATTTATATCGTCGGAAAGCGATTTGTCGCGGTAGATTATGCCTATGCCGCCTCCCGAAACCGCGGCGGATTCCGATACCATATTTTCGACCGCGAGAGAGGAAATATTGGTGAAATCGGAATTATTCACTACGGAAACTATGGAAAAATCGCCCTCGAGATATATTGTTATATTTTTAGCCGTTATTGTTTTCGGTTCGCTCGTTTCGGGCAGAACAGCCTGCTTTACAGAGAAGGCGCCCGTAAGACCGCCGCTGACGGAAAGCCCCGAGAGAGTACCGATGGAGTTTGAGAGCACTGTGGTGGATACCACATCGAAAACGAAATTGTTTACATAAGCGTTTTCCGTCACGCCCGCAAATCCGCCTGCATAAACGTCGGCTTTTTCACCCCATGTGATGCCGGAAACATTGCTGTGGTAGCCTTCGTATTCGGAAACGCACCATGAATCCACCGATGATGAGCAGTATCCGAAAAGTCCGCCGATATAAAGCGAGGCTTTTTTCAGCTGAGTCGATACGGAAACCTGAGAGATTATCCCGTCGAAAACTATATTTTTGCCCGCCGTACCGGCGATGCCTCCTGCGTTCACCCTGTCCGCTTTGGCGGAAGAAGTGCCGCCCTCCAGTGTATTTACCGATATCGTGCCGCGGACATCTATATTCCGCATGAGGCACGGCGAAATACCGTCACCGTATATATAGGAAAAAAAGCCGTAATCCGCGATATTCGCGTCCGCCTGCGGCACATAAACGAAATCCTCGTCGCTGTGCGTGGTGCGGGTGATATTTATCGTTACGTTGAAGCCTGAAAAATCCATACAGCCGTGAAAGGGAATTTCTCTGCTGCCCAGACCGCCGAAATTTTCATCCACTACGAAAAGATTTGTTTTTATGCGGTAATATCCGTATTGCAGGCGGGTAAGCGAGGCGGCATCGTCTTTTTCGCCGAAAGCTTCGAAATCCTCCGCCGTGCCTTTGCCGCGGAAAATGCGCTCCAGCGCGAGGATATCATCCTCATTAGAAATCATATAC
Source organism: uncultured Eubacteriales bacterium (assembly GCA_934394585.1). Taxonomy (GTDB): domain Bacteria; phylum Bacillota; class Clostridia; order Oscillospirales; family CAG-272; genus Apopatosoma. Next base: position 88,462 of record CAKRQU010000001.1, read on the forward strand.
GGATTTCCGAAATATTTTCCGTGATCCTCCGCATACGGCTCCGAGGTTATTATATCCGTGATGGCAAGTCCCTCGCTCGGAACCTGTATTCTGACTATCGGCGAGGTATAAACCGTGCCGTTTATTTTCATGGAAACGAAAAGCCGTGATTCGTTTATCGCCGTCACCGTGACATAATCGCCGGCGGGCACGCTGTAGCCGTCGTTTGTTTTTTCCGCATTATGCCCGCTTACATAGACGGTCACTTCGTCGCCGTCCTCCACGGTGATATTAGCCGGGACATCTGCCGAATAGCTTTTCGGGATAAGCACGGCTATCAAAACGAGCACAGCCGCCGCTATGGGAATAAATACGGCAAGTAGCCTTTTTCTTTCTTTTTTTATCATGATATCACCTCGGCAAATACCGTGTCGTCGACCGACACGCCGGAAATTTTTTCTTTCTGTCCCTCGCCGTCGTAAACGATGCCTGTCATTTTCACATTGCATTCGCCCGTTACGTAGAAATAAAGATATATATCGGCATCGGGCGATATTTCGAAACTGTATGATTTTCCGCTCTCGGTGGTTTTTTTGCCGTACATCTCGTGAAATCTGTATGCGTCGAAAATCACATCTCCGTCGAGCGAAAGCGAGATATCCGCTTTATATTTGCAGTGTGCGAGAACCCCGTTTGCGGAAGTGTAATCGGAGGACGATTTCAGATTTACCGTATACTGCGCATATCCTTTGTAAACATCTTTTGTAACGCCCACGGAAAGTCTGGTCGCCGCCGCGTTTATATGAAATACCTGAAGATCTCTGTACGGCACGGATGTTTCCAGTATTACGGAAAGATGCTCCGCATCCGTATCGGAAAGCGTGCCGTAGCCTGCTTTCCGCGTTATTTTCAGCAGCATGGAGGACTGGTTTTTGTCCTTGGCTTTCAGCCATGTGAGCGCGGCGAGCTCATCGTCACCGTAGGCTTCGCCCGCCTCGTTCACTATGGAAATCTCATATTTCCCGCTGTCGTCGGAAAGCCGGTACGAATTTCCCCACGCGTCCGTCACTTTATTTGCCGCAAGCTCGGCATCCGTCGGCTCGCGCATGGAAAAACGCACATCGCGCTTTGAAATTTTTTCGTTGTTGAAATTGTTTACCATCACGGCGATATAGCCGACGTAAGTCCCGTCCGGCATGCCCTGAAGCACGCAGGTCTGCCCGTCGCCATTGTGCGAAATCACAAAATCCGTATATACGCCGACAAGCTCGCGCTTTTCTGTCATCACATATTTTGCGACGGAAAAACCCGCGATGACGGAGAGCACTGCCAGCGCCGTCGCGAGTATAATGGCAATATTCTTTTTTGCCGATAATGTTTTTCTCATTTTTCCGCCTCTTGTGTATTACGGTTTGCTTTTTTTATTTTTCCGCCTGCTCTGCGTGCACGGTTATATCAAAATAAACTCTCGCGCCGACATATCCCGCCACGTCTGCCTCCTGTTTCGGCAGGAGAAATTTCAGATGGTAGATATTTTCCGTCACATCGCCGTCGTAGGGCTTCATTTTCAGACCGATGAAATTGAATATTTCGCCCGTGTCTTTGTTTTTTTCGATGAGGAGCGAATTCCCGCCGTAATCGATATCGCCCGTAGCCGACTGCGGCGGACGTATATCTCTGTCTGTGCCGGCGTCGTTTCCGTATATTTTAAGCGAAGCGCCGCTCGCCAGCCCCTCGTCGTCTCCGTAGTCGTGCCATCCGGAGAAATATACCGTGGTGATATCTCCGCCGGAAGCCATCATTTCCAGACGCACGGAAACGGCTATTATCACATTCAGAGCCACTTCGTTTACGCCAGAGTCATTTATGTCGGAAATCGAAAAATAATAATCTATCGTATCCGACGGTTCCACATCGTTTATTATCACCGATGTGTCGTTTTCGGAAAACGGTATTGCTTCGAAAGTGCCGTTTATGCCCGTGCGCGAAAGCGATTTGTGACTGTATGTCACGACAAATCCCGCTGTTTTCGCACCTGCGCCACCCGTAATTTCCGTATAGAAGCGGGCGAGCGAAAAGGCGGCTATGGCGGAAAGCAGGACGAGAGCGACGGAAATGCTTATCACTATCTTTGTCTTACGACAGATTTTCTTCATCTTCTCCGTCATCCTCCGTTTTTTCCTTTTCCCTGCGTATGTTTTTCAAAACGCATACCAGCCCTACGACAGTCGCCGTTATCGCCGCGAGAAAGAATAATCCCGCGGGAGTTTTCAGCCAGCCGAAAAGCACGCCGATTTTCGGTATGCGAAGCAAAAGCTTGCCGCGGATATTGCCGATATAAACGGGATCCATATCCTCGGAATTGTTGGCATCGCCTTTGGTGAAAAATTTATCGCCCTCGCGGCGCACTATCCTGTGCGTCACGGAGATATTTTCCGCCGCGGGGACGTATGTCACTATATCGCCCACGTCGTAGGAATCCGCGCTTTTCATTATCACTATATCGCCCACATTTACGGCGTCCGTCATGGAGGGCGATGCTATAATAAGAAAAGAATAGCCGAGAAACGACGGCGCGGGGTCTTTATATACTATTCTTTTGAACGAAACAACGCCTGCGGCTAAAATAAATAGAGCCGCGAGCGATATGAGTATGGCATTTTTTATTATATTTAATATTTTTGCGGGGCGAAAGCGCCTCGCTTTTTCGTTTTCCGTCATTTTGCCCCCTGTTATTTTGTGCCTTCCACCGTGATGGTGCAGCGGTATTTTCCCGCCGAGAAGCCTATATATGTGTCATCGCCGTCTTTGCCGCTTTCATAAGGCCATTCCCATTTCAGTATCAGATTTACGGCACCGTCGCGCGAGATAAAAGCATCGCGCAGGAGATATTTTTCGCTTTCTTTGCCGAAAGCAAAGCTTATTTTCTTATTTTCGAGTGTATATTCTACAGGCGGCAATCTGTCGCCCGAATCGTATTCGCAATCAATATAAATGCTGTATTTCAGCTTTCCGCCGCTCGTATTTATCACGGTGAAAGCATATTCGCCGCATGAACCGGGAGCAATGGCGTCTTTGCCGAAAAGCTCTGTTTCGCAGCTTGCCCGCCATACGCCGTCCTTGTCCTGCACGAGAAAAAGCGTATTTGCATTTTTCATTTTATAAAGGTAGAGAAGTGCGGCGGCGACGAGTATTATTACAATGAGTATGATCAATATTTTATTTTTCTTATTCGGGCAGAGCTTTCCTATATAATCCCCGCCGAGATAAAGCTTATTTTTGCGCAGGCTGAATGTGCCGTGCGCGCCTTTGTATATATCGCTTGTTTTTCCCGAACTGTCTTTTTCGCTTTTTTCGTATACGGCTATCACAGAGCCGTCGGGACTGTATATATGTTTTTCAAAAACCGAGCATACGATGCGCCATTCCTTGTCCTTTACGTGGATGGCGCCTTTGATTTTCTTTATGTTTTTCTGGTTTTCTTTGCAAAAATAAGGATTTATTTTCATTCGCGTCAATCCTTTTTTATTTTTTTAAAAAATTGCTTTTGAAGAAATAATACGCCCACTTATCGGAAACCGAGGTAGGCGACGAAGTGAGCGTATATCTGTCGTTTCATGGGAAATCAAAAATTTAAATGCAGCGGAAAATTAAGATTTAAAATTTCTTGATTTCCCATAAATTCAAAAACATTCACGACATCTTTTGCCTTATATGTATGGCAGATATTTTATTGAAATTATTTTTCGAGCTGTACTGCTGCGATTGTGAATTCGAAATCGATGCCTGTTTCGCCGACATAAGTGAAATTGTTGTCGTTCACATCTTTTTCTGCTGCGAGCCATCCGAGCACTGTGTCGAGCGTATCGGCGTCAGCATTAAGACCGGCGGGAACAGTGGAGTTTTCAAATTTCCATGCCCAGCTGAGAGTGTATTCGCCGTTTGCCTCGGGTGTTTCGCCTGCTTCCACTGTTTCGTTGATAGTATTGAGCTTTGTGGCTATATCATCGAGAGTGCCTGTTGCGAGAGGGGCAGCAGAGCCTTCCTTTGTCAGCGTCCATACTACGGGAGTATAAGTATAGGTTTTGCTTGTGTCGTTTTTATCTGTCACTGTGAGATAAACGTCCTTTGTTGCCTCGAAATTTACTGTGAGTTTGGATTTAACTTCGGCTGTGCCGTCGATTGTGAATGTGAGAGAGCCAGTTGTGCCGGGAGCTACGCGATTGCCCGCGTCGGAAGCTTTTACGGTAAGACCCGTGGTATCGGCTGTTACCTTGCTTGCGTCTGTGTCAAATTTATAGTTGCTTCCGAAAAGTTTCGAAGCATCGGCTGTTATTTTGTAGCCCCATTGTGCTACGCTTGCCGAGCCTGAGCCTTCATTTTTTGAGATATACTTTGCGAGTGTGATTCCGCCGACGGAAAGAAGTAATGCGAATGAAAGAAGGAGAAGAAGGAGCAGTACCCATGATTTACTCTGTTTTCTCTTCTTTGCGTTTTCTGTCTGATTCATTTCAATCTACCTCCTGAATGTTTATTTTTTGTTTTGAAATACACTATTTCGCTGCACAAATAATGTATCTGATGAGAGTATTAAACGCGCATCTCATTTGTTGCGTTTAAGTCAATTATAAGGGAGCAGTCGAAAAATGTCAACAGTAATTTTCGTCCAAAATCAAAGTTTGGAATATATAACCAATATGGGTGCAAATAAAGCCGAAAAATTGATAATGATTACCAAAAATTCGGGGGGGGGGGCATTTCTAATAATTATAATATTATATGATTTGCAAGCCGTATTTGGTGCTGCCTTTATATATAGAATGAATAAATGTGCATAATATACAAATACATGCGACTAAAATCCGAAAAATCAATCATTTTTATATCATATTTTGCAGGATGAAAAATTATGATTTCAAATTTGCATTGTAATAATTCACAATAACGCTCATATAAAAATTTATTGATTTTGTAAAGCGTATATGCAAAAAATACAGATGCATTGATATGAAACACGGAAAATTTCAAAGTAAATCGCAGTATACTTTTGTAGTCAAAAGGAAAAACCGTCGGGTTTTTGCCGGATTGTAAAATTCGGATGCAAAAAAATACCACTAATGCAATAATCAGTAATGATTTGCAAAAGAGCGCAAACAAAAAGGCACTGTAAAATGCCTTTACAGTGCCGCGAAAGTATTTTTTGCTTTTACTTTTCGATTTTATGTACTCTGCTTTTTATTGCGAAAATGAACATCGGTCGTAATACGCCGAGAGTCAGCACGGTGAAAACCGTGAGGATAATGCCGTAATCTCCGATGGCGCTTTTATACAGTCTGTGCGCCGAAACGGCATCCGAGATAAACGTGATGAAAAGGGAAGCGAGCAGGATGATAAATATTTCCACGGGCATATCGGTATCGTAAAAGAAATACGCCGTGAGGCAAAATGCCGCAAAAGAGAAAAATCCCGATATTATGCCGCAGATTTCGCTCCCCGCCATTTTACCGAGCAGGTATTTATTGTAAAAAGGAATCCACGAGGAGGAGCCGCATCGGTATTGCAGATTTTCGCCTATCCTGCGGGCAGAGAGGCTTTCCAGAATATAGCTTGCCGTCGTATAAATTATGACCAGTATCAGAAAAACAAGCAAAAACATCACTATAAAAGACATTATCCCGAGAAAAAGCAAAACGCTGATCCCACCCATGAAAATCGCCCCTGTATTTTTGAAATTTGTTTTTAATCATTATATCATTTAAACAGTAAAAAGTCAACTTTGCCGTCTGCCGGAGCGGCGGAAAAATATTTTCTTTAAAAAATTTTCGTTTTTGTATTGACAAATTGCGACACGGGGTATATAATGAACGCAAATAATTTGAAAGGGATTTTTCGTATGAAACGTTGCTTCGATTTTGCATACGCATATTACTATTACTTTTACGATGAAAGTAATAGAATTTTGTGATGCAGTCTGATAACGAGTTTCAAAAACGGAAAATTTACCGCTTACGATAAAGAAACTTTTACACACGGTGTCACAGCCGTGTGTTTATTTTTTTACCGCAACATTTTTCAATTTATAAAAGAAAGGAAAAACAAAAATGAAAACCAACGTCAAAAAAATCATTTCTCTCGCACTCGCCGCAGCAGTAATGCTTTGCTTAGTGCTTGCATTCTCCTCCTGCACAAAGAAAAAGGACAGCTATACCGTGGGTATATGCCAGCTCGTGCGCCATGAGGCGCTCGACGCAGCCACGAAGGGCTTCAAAGATGCCCTTGTAAAGGAACTCGGAGAAGAAAACGTCACATTCATCGAGCAGAATGCCGCAAACGACAGCACTGTATGTTCCACGATAATCACGGGCTTTGTTTCCAAAAATGTGGATCTCATCATGGCAAATGCCACACCCGCTCTCCAGTCGGCTTACAATATCACGCAGACCATACCGATACTCGGCACATCCGTAACTGAATACGGCGTGGCTCTCGGTATAAAAGATTTCTCCGGCACGGTCGGCGGCAATGTTTCCGGTACATCGGATCTTGCTCCTCTCACGGAGCAGGCGGATATGATACTTGAATTTTTCCCCGAAGCAAAGAAAGTCGGTTTGCTTTACTGCTCTGCCGAGCCTAATTCCGAATATCAGGTAAAGGTAGTGGAAGATTACCTCACGGCAAAGGGAATTTCCTGCACACGTTATTCTTTCAGCGATTCAAACGATATTTCCGCCGTCACCACCACTGCGGCTATGCAGAGCGATGTAATATATGTTCCCACGGACAATACGGCGGCTTCCTGCTCGGAAACGATAGGTAATATCGTGCGCGAACGCAAAGTTCCCGTTATCGCCGGTGAAAAGGGTATATGCCTCGGATGCGGCGTAGCCACGCTTTCCATCAGCTACTATGATCTCGGCTACAAAACCGGCGAAATGGCTGCAAAAATTCTCAGGGGCGAAGAAAATATCTCCGATATGCCCATAGAATATGCCCCTGCCACAAAGATGTACAATGCAGATATCTGCAAGGAACTCGGTATCACTGTTCCCGAGGGCTATACTCCCATAAAATAATCTCTCTCTGCAAAGAAAGGAAAAATCATGGAATTTATCTCCGCCTTGCCGGGAACCATAGCTCTGGGTCTGATATGGGGCATAATGGCTGTCGGCGTATACATAACATATAAAATCCTCGACGTAGCCGATCTGACAGTAGACGGTTCCATCTGCACGGGTGCCGCCGTATGCACCATGCTCATGATAAACGGCGCGCCCGCGTGGCTCGCTATGCTTGCGGCATTGATTTCGGGCATTCTCGCCGGAATGGTGACGGGCGCATTGCATATATATCTCGGCATACCCGCCATTCTTTCCGGTATACTCACACAGCTCGTGCTCTGGTCGGTAAATCTGAAAATATTGGGCAAAGCAAATCAGTCGCTGTCGGCGAGAAACTATAAAGTTTTGCTTTCGCAGATGGATATTGGAAAGGCTATAATAATACTCGTCGTATGCGCCGTGCTTCTTGTCGCCCTGCTTTATCTTTTCTTCGGCACGGAGCTGGGCGCGAGCATACGCGCCACGGGTATAAACCCCGCCATGAGCCGTGCGCAGGGTATACATACCGATGTGACAAAGCTGATAGGGCTGGCGCTTTCAAACGGAATAGTGGCTTTTTCGGGTGCGCTTCTTTGCCAGTATGAAAGCTATGCCGATGTCGGCAGAGGACGCGGCGCCGTAGTCATCGGACTTGCCGCCGTCGTGATAGGCGAGGCGGTGATATCGAAACTGCCGCAGAATTTTGCCATTCGTCTTTTGGGCGTCATCGTCGGCGCATTGATATATCAGATAGTTTTCCAGATAATAATACTGATGGGACTGGATGCGGATCTGCTGAAAATGTTTTCGGCTATCGTCGTCGCGGCATTCCTCGGAATACCTTATCTGAAAAACAAAGCAGCCGCGCGCCGCGGCAGTCGCAGGGAGGACAAAACGAATGCTTGAACTGAAGAATATAAAGAAAGTTTTTTATCCCGGCACGATAAATGAAAAAGTGGCTCTCGACAATCTCAATCTCACATTGGAGGACGGCGATTTTGTTACCGTGATCGGCGGAAACGGCGCGGGCAAAAGCACTATGCAGAATATAATATCGGGCGTTTATCGCCCCGATGGCGGGCGCATATTGCTCGACGGCATAGACGTCACTTTCCTGCCGGAGCACAAACGCGCAAAATATCTCGGGCGCGTTTTTCAGGACCCTTCCATGGGCACGGCGGCAGATATGCAGATAGAAGAAAATCTCGCTCTCGCATATCGTCGCGGAAAGCATCGCACTCTCCGCCCCGGCATAACGAAAAAGGAAAGGGAAGAATATCGCGTTCTTCTTACCGAATTGGGACTGGGACTGGAAACGCGCATGTCGGCAAAGGTCGGGCTGCTCTCGGGCGGACAGCGGCAGGCGCTTACGTTGCTTATGGCATCGCTTTCTTGCCCGAAATTACTCCTGCTTGATGAGCATACAGCCGCGCTCGATCCGAAAACCGCGACAAAGGTGCTGGAGCTGACAGACCGCATAGTAAAGGAAAATCATCTGACTACGCTGATGATTACGCACAATATGCGCGATGCCATAGCTTACGGAAACCGTCTCATCATGCTCCATGAGGGACGCATAATAATAGATGTTTCGGGCGAAGAAAAGAAAAATCTGACAGTAGAGGATTTGCTCATGCTTTTCAACAAGGCGAGCGGCACTGTTTTTGCAAATGACCGCGCAATCCTTTCGGAATAAATACAAAAACGGGAGATGACAGCATCTCCCGTTTTTGTATTTGCCCGTTTACTTTCAGAAAGGAAACGCGGGGGGTACTTTTCACTGACGAAAAGTACCAAAAGGTTACTTTGTCCCCTATGGGGAAACGATCGCGCTTTTGAGTGACCAAAAGCGCGGCAAAAGTCATCAAAGGAAGGCTCCTCGCCCTCCTTTGCAAACTACCTCGCACCCCGTCGAGTCAGCCGCAAAAAGTAATGCGCGGCAAGTAAGTGCTATAGATAGCAAAATAAAAAGCTTTTGTCTATCTCTCCGCATATCATCAGCCATACCGCGCGTGCGAACATAGCGCCCGCAAAAAGCGAGCAGATTCGACGGGGTGGGTGGTGCCACGCCATGGCTTTTGATACACATCCCGCTATAAGCTAAACTCCGACTACGCGAGCATGGCTTGATGGACATCGAGTCGGGGCGGCTAAAGCCAAAATCTGAACAGGCAAAATCCCGTGTTAAGCGTGGGTCTGAACCATACTTCCGGCTTAGTCTGCGGTCGGACTGTTGGGGCAGTATGTTCGCACGAGTCGCCGCGAGGCGACAGAAGGTGTTTAAAAGAGGAATTGACACATACGCGCAGCGTGTGTGTCGGCGTCGCCGAGACAGGAGTTTCCTTCCTCTTTTTGACTTTTGGTATACTCCGTCTCGGCGACGCCGTTCAGAGGTGGCTCCGCCACCCTGAACCCTCCTCTTCGTCAGTGAAAAGTACGCCCCCCGTTTCCTTCGGAGAGGAAAGTATTTTCCCGCGCTTTTTGTCAGTAAAAAGCGCGACCTCGTCACGGGCGGCGGCGCCGCCCGCTCCCCCCCTCTTGGCAAAGAGTAATATTTTTTGCGCTTTTATAAAAAGCGCGCCCCGTCCTCCCTCGCGGGAGGAGAACAATCCCTCAGTCATGGCTACGCCATGCCAGCTCCCTTTGCACAATGGAGCCGAAGCAACGTGCTTCGCACATTGCTTAATTTCTTTGCACAAAGAAAAACAAAACACGGGCGGCAAATGCCGCCCGCTTTTTCTTTCACTATGTACAAAAATACCTTGCTCTTATTTTATATCGAGAGAGCCTGTCGATATCAGCCTGCCGGATTTGCGGCTGAAAAGCATTATGCCGTCGCCGGTTATATCAAAACGTATTTTCTGACCGATGCTGTATGTTATTCCGCCGAAAATAACGCCCGTGAGAAGCAGATTGCCCACTCTTATTCTCACTGTGGTTTCCATGCCAGTCGGCATGGCGCTGTATATTTCACCTTCGATTTTGCCGTCGGACAGCACTTTTATTGCTTCGGGACGGACGCCTATGATGAAATCGCGATCTGTCGCGGGTTTTTCGTCTTCTATCTCGGTTTCCTCAACTTTGGCTATGCGGCAAACGAATTTTACATCCTTGTTGCCTTTTTCCACATTTCTCTTGTCGAGCGCTCTTTCTTTGCGCAGCGCTTCTTTTGCCGCATCCAGCACTTCGTCATTGTGCTGCCAGTTTGCAAGGTCAAGTCCTGCTTTTACAAACGTGCCGTGTACCGCGTTTTCCAGCAGGGAAAGCTCTATGCCTTCGCCGTTTTGTCCGCCTTCGGCTTCTATGAAGTTTATCTGCGGATTGCCGACAAAGTCTGCGACAAAAGTATTCGCGGGCTTTCCGTAAACCGTGAGCGGCGCGTCATACTGCTGAAGAACACCGTTATCGATAAGGCATATTTTTGTCGCCAGCGTCATGGCTTCCATCTGGTCGTGCGTCACATATACAAATGTACTGCCCGTATCGAGATGCAGTCGCTGAAGCTCGCTTCGCATTTCCAGGCGGAGTTTTGCATCGAGGTTTGAAAGCGGTTCATCCATGAAAAGCACCGTGGGTTCGGGCGCGAGTGTTCTCGCTATGGCAACTCTCTGCTGCTGACCGCCCGAAAGCTCTGCGGGGTAGCGGTCCATGAACATACCTATTTTCACTATTCTTGCCACTCTGCGCACGGAAAGATCGATTTCCTCTTTCGTGAGTTTTCTCACACGGGTGACTGTTTTTCCGTCGCGCACAAATTCGAAATCTTCATTTAAAATGCATCCCTGCTTTTGCGCGGCGGCATTTTCCGAGGCTATCACGGCTTCGAGAGAAGCCGATATTTCGCTTGCTTTCGATGCGAAATCTTTGGTGGTATCGAGATTATACGAAAGTATCTTTTTTGCCGTAAATGCCGAAATGATATAGGTATCTATCAGCTTTAGCAGAGCTTTATCGTTATCTGTTTTGCCGTCTTTGCCGCGGCAATCGCAAATGAGAGCCACGAGTTTTTCCGGCTGAGCGAGGACGGATATTATTTTTGCCGCTTCTCTTGCTTCAAATGAAACCGTCGGCATTTCTTCTTTTATATTCGAAAGACCGAAAGCTATATTCTGATAAACCGTCATATTCGGCCAAAGCGCGTAATTCTGGAAAAGAAAACCGACTTTTCTTTTGTTTGCGGGGATATTTATTCCCGTTTCGCTGTCGAATACCACTTTTCCGCCGATGCTGATTTTTCCGCTCGTGGGAGTTTCGAGCCCCGCTATCATGCGGAGCGTAGTGGTTTTGCCGCAGCCCGAGGGACCGAGCAATGTAACGAAAGCATTATCTTCTATTTTCAGATCGAGATGTTCCACGGCATAAAAATTGCCCCATCTTTTTGTAACATCTGTAAGAATGATTTCCGGCATATTAACCTCCAATACCTTTGTCAAGACTTGCGCCTGTAAATTTGTTTATGAGTGCGTTGCATACGAGCACGGTCACTATCAATATAAGGTTCATACCGCTCGAAAAGGCGGCAAGTCCCATTTCATCGAAATAGTCCATTGTGGTGGAAAGTATCGTTCCGATACCGCTGAGCATCATGAAAAGGGAAAGCTCTCTGATACATGTGGTAAACGGAAGCAGATAGCCCGATATGATGGATGTTTTCTGTATCGGAATTATTATGCGGAACATTCGTTTTATCCACGGTATATTCTGAATAATTGCCGATTCTTCTATTTCTCCGCTGAGCTGAAGCATCGAATTCAGCGATGAGCGGCTGGCAAAAGGTATATATTTTACCGTGCCGACTATGATGAGAAGAGTATACGTATTGTAAAGACTGAAATATTCGTTGCACAGCAGTTTGAAAAACGCTATGCCGACTGCGATAGAGGGAAGCAGATAGGGAATGAACGCCACATTGTTTACATAGTTTGCAAATTTGTTGCGGCGCTTTTTCGATACCGAGTAGCCGATGAGCGTGCCGAGCGTGCCCGCGATGAGCGCGCATATCACGGATACTATCAGAGTTCCCTTATACGACGACCATATCGTGGAATTATAGAGCATTCCGAGCTGACCGTACATGCCGTATTCGCCCTTCGGATCGTTTACGGTCCACCATTTTGTCGTGAGATTGTCGGGATTCCATGTCTTGAGGAAGCTGTAATCTCCGGGATTCGGCAGGAATGTTTCGAAAGCAAACGAAATTATCGGATATATGCTCGTAAAGAATGTAAATATGATGAGAATTATCGCTATTATATATTTTCCGGCTTTGCCGAGATTGATTTTCGATATCTGTCCCGATTTACCTGTGACTGTCGTATAATTTTTACGGCTTTTCAGGCTTTGCTGATTGAGCATGAGTATTATCACTCCCATCAGCATCATTATCTCCGCGAGTATGCTTGCTTCGCCAGTATATGTACCTTTCATACTGATGTATTTCGTGGAAAGGGTGGAAAGACCGAGATAATGCGGCACGGGATAACTGCCCATAGAACTGCCGAATACGAGGAGCACCGTGGAAAGTATGGCGGGTGTTATCATCGGCAGTGTGATGCGAAACATGATTTTGCTTTTCGGCGTATCGAGTATTGTCGCCGCTTCCTCAAGATTTGCATCCATATTGCGGAAAATGCCGCCTATGAGGATATATGCAAAAGCCGAGTAGTGAAGCCCCAGTACGATAACGCTGGGGAATATTCCCTGACACCACCAGAGCGGCATGCGGATATTGAAAAGCGAAGCCAGCAGTCCGTCGCTGGTATGTGTTATCGCATTGCTGTTGAAAAGATTTCTCCATACCATTGCTAGAGTCCACTGCGGCATGATATAGGGGAAAATGAAAATGGAGCTGAGATATTTTTTATATTTCAGATTTGTCCTCGTCACGAGAAAGGCGAAAAGCCCGCCGAATATTATCGCAGCCACGCATGAGAAAAATGCGACTACCATCGTATTCAGAAGCGGAATCCAGAGGTTTGTTTTGGAAAGCTCGCCCGTGAAAAGGTCGATATAGTTTACAAAAGAATAGCCCGAGGGCTTTCCCGCCCACCATGTTTCTATGGTGCCGCGGTGTATTTTCAGAGTATCTTCCACTATTGCCAGGATAGGCGTGACTGTGGTTATCGTACACAAAATGCCCATCACGACAAGGATTACATTATGCGGCTGCATAAAGAAAGTTTTTATTTTATTCAATCGGATTCGCCGCGCGTCCGATTTTGCGGATACAATATCCTTTGTCATAAAACCTCCGGCACGGAGCCAAGAAAGAAGTCTTAGCTCCGTGCTGATAATCAGATTTGATATTTACTTTTGTACAGGTTTATAATTATTTGCCGAATTTCTTGAGAGAATCTATCCAGGGACCTACTGTGTAAGCAACTTTTGCGCAGTATTCGGGATCCTCTATTGCGAGTCTGGATTCCCACCAGTCAAAACCGCGGTCCTTGAGTGCGTCGTAAACCACGCCGTCTTTTTCGCCGGTAACATGATCGGGATGAGCCGCGTCATTTTCTTTTGCGACAACAGGATTGGAGGAATAACCGCCGATATCCTTGCCCCATGCTTCAAATCCCTTCTGTGTGCATGTCATATACGCGATGAAAGCGCATGCTGTCCACGGAAGCGGGCTGTTGTCCGTAACAAACAGGTAATGGCAATAACCGTAGCCGCCAAGACCCTTGTAGCCGTCTTCATAAGCGGCAACTTTTACGTTGTTTTTGGAAACGGAATCGGATTCCGTAACGGAACGGAGCTTGGAATAAACAAGAAGACCGAACTGATCTTTTGCGGATTTGTCAACGAGCATATTGCAGATAGGACCGTCGTCTGTCTGTGCGCTGTAGCTTTCTACCCAGAGTTTGATCCATGCGAGAGCATATTTGCCGTTGTCGCCGAGCTTCAGTTCTTTTGCCTTTGCTTCCACAGCGTTTACAGCCGTGTCAACATAAGCTTTTTCGGAAGCGCCGAGTGCGTCGTAAGCTTCTTTAAGATTCTTTGCATATTCTTCTTTTGTGAGCATATAGAGGAAGTTTCTGCCGACTATTTCAGAGTCGATATCCATGAAAAGACCATGTTCGCCTTCAGCTACGAAATCCCATACATTGTCGTATGTCTTGTCGCCTGTGCTGTTGTACATGAATACTTTATTGAGCGTCTGAAGTGCGAGATAGCCGCTATAGTCTTTAGCTGTGGTATTGTTTGCTTCAGCCCATTCTTTCGGAATAAATCTGTCGAGAATGCCTGTCTGAACCATTTTGCTTTCGATCTGATTGCCGTCCTGAATGAGTGTCATGGCAAATTCGCCCTGAGATTTTTTCGAGTCGGTATCGAGCATTTCGAATATGGTGTTGTTTTTCGGCTGCTGCCAAGCGTATTCGAGCTTATATTCGCCCTTGCCGTTTTTCGTAGCAACTTCGTTTACATATTCGATGAAGAAGGGAAGCGCTGTTTTGCCGCGGCTGGAATTACCTACGGCGGAGAATGTTTTACCGTTGGATTCCTCGTAAGCTTTCATTGCAAGCTCTTCGAGAGTCATTGTCTGAGCCTGTTCGATTATTTTCTGAACTTCGCTCTTCTTTTCTCCGCAAGCGGTGAGCATAAAGCAGGAGAGAACAATGATAAGGGAAAGTGCCAATGCCACTAATTTTTTCATATAGCCTCCAAAAACTTTAATAATATTATTTATATTAGCACCCATCGGGTGGTAATATCGCTCTGTGTACTATAATAATATCACCCTGTTCACAATTTGTCAATGTTTTTTTAAACATTTTGACGGCTTTTTTTGATATTTTTCTGCTTTTACCGTTAAAATGCACAAAAATATGGCTGTACCTTTATTTTTCGACCTGACGGAAAAGGAAATCTTCCTTATAAAAAAAGAATATAAAAAAGCGCCCGACATTCTCTCTGCATTCTTAGCGGAGAAATAGGCGGCGGAAGTACCGAGGCATTGATTTGCCTCGGTATTTCCGTTTCTGAGGGATTATGATGCGATGGCATCGGATGTTCTCACGGTATGTTGTTCTCTGAATCCTACGGTGAATACGATGTCGATATCGTTACCCTCGGTGCGTGACCACTTTTCATTCTTCTCGTAGACGTATATCTTGGATATGAATGCGTGTACGATCTCGGGAGTCAGCTCCTGAATATCAATAAATCTGTTTGCATTGGCAATGAAATCGTCTATCGAATTTCTTTCCTCACCATAGCTCGCTTCGGCTTCTTCAAGCTCAGCGAGCTTTTTTGATAGCATTGTTTGTTCAGATTCGTAGTTCTGTGCCATCTTATCATATCGCTCGTCCGTGATACGTCCGCTGACGTTGTCCTCATAGAGCTTTTGAATGATGCGGTCAAGCTCGTCTATGCGTTTTCTTGTTTTGACGATTTCAGCCTTTACCGCCTTGAGCTTTTTCTCGTCCTCATCACGTTTTTTGGCACGAGCTTTCTCGTAAAATATGTCGGGAGTCTCTCTCGCAAGCTCTGTTACCCAGCGTATCTGCTGAAGGACGATCTGCTCCAATGCCATAGCATTGATCTGATGAGCCGAGCATCTGTCCTTGCCCTTTCGCTGATAAAATCCGCAACTGTAATAGTTTTCTTCTGGGCGCATTGTTTTTGCTCGGTGCAGATACATGCGATTACCGCAACTCGCACAGGCGATTACATTGTGGAAGATATCTACCTTACCCGACTTATCGGGACAATTGCGACCATCAAGGATAAGCTGTACCGTTTCAAAATCCGCTTTGCTGACGAGAGCTTCGTGCGTGTTCTCGAATACCAACCATTCTTCCTTGGGCAAGCGTATCTGCTTTTTAACCTTGAATGACTTGATCTTCGTCTTACAGTTTACGGTGTTGCCGATATAATCCTGATTGCGGAGGATGGAACGTATCGTGGTGCTTGACCACCTGTAAGGATCGGTGATGTCAACACCGCTGTGAATGTATCCGTACTTCTGATACAGATATTGCCCGGGCGTGATGATCTGATCGTGCTGTAAGCACTTGGCTATCTTTTTGAGATTTGGATCCTTGAGAAATTCTTTGAAGATTCGTATAACGATATCCTTGGTATCGGGATCGGGTATGATGTGTCCGCTGTCAACGGGATCTTTAATATATCCGTAAGGAGCATTTGTCGCAAGGCGTTCACCTCTCTTGGCTTTGCTCTGAAAGGTGGCTCTGACCTTGTAACTTGTGGTCTGGGCGTGCCATTCGTTGAAGATGTTAATGATGCCAAGTTGTTGCTCATTCTCGCTGTGAAGGCTATCGTAGTTATCGTTGACAGCGATAAAGCGAACATCATATTCGGGAAAAGTCAGCTCGATATATCGTCCGGTCTCAATATAATTTCTGCCGAGACGGGACAAGTCTTTTACGATAATGATACCGATCTTGCCATCTTCCATGTCTGCCATCATACTTTCAAAGCCGGGACGATTGAAATTCGTACCGCTGAAGCCGTCGTCAATATAGAATTTTGTGTTACGGAAGCCCTTGCTCTTGGCATAATCCGTGAGGATCTTTCTCTGATTCTGAATGCTATTTGACTCACCTTGAACCGAATCCTCGTGGCTGAGTCTGCAATACAGTGCTGTTATTTTTTCGTTTGTTTCGTGCATGGTTGTTCTCCTTTCTACTCTTAAACCATTTGTTTTACAAAACAACCGAATAAGCTGCAAGCATATATTATCACAAAGGATTCCATATATCCAGCGTTTTTTGGAATGTTAAGAGTAAAGTAACATCTCATAAAAGAAAGCCAAAACGCTTTTCGGCGTTCGAAAGTATCGCATCAAGCTCCGCATAGTATAGCTGATAAGGAATCAGACGGTTATCGGGGCTTACTTGTTTCGGCATATATATGCCGGCGTCAATCCGGTTGATCACTTCGTCCGCGGCGCGCAGATCATCTGCGTCTTTTTCGCCGATTCTTCCTTTTATTTTTGCGATCATCTTCTTTACAGCCTTATAAAAATTTTCGCGTGTGATCTTTTTGCCTTTTTTCTGTTCGGAAGATTTGAAATGAGCAGAGTAAGCGGAATATGCTCCCGTTGCGCTGACAAAAAATTCCTTGTATTCATCATTTGAACAGTATTTTTTGACAAGTTGCTTAAGCTCCTTCAGGTCGGACTTGTGCGTGTCATACTGCTTGATCTTTGTTTCCGAAATATATGTGTGTCCGTCCAACATTTTAGAAAGTGCAGCGCAGTCGTATATCTGCGACATAAGCCGAATGACTTCTCCATCATCGCCAAGTTCGGCGAGCACAGCTTCAAGCTTTTCCGCGTCGTCAAGACAGATTGACCCCTCTGCGCCCTTGTATTCTTCCCATTTCAGCGTCTTTTTTATTTCGATACTGCCGCCTGCAAGGAGCTTTATTATCGCCTCCTGATAAAGCGGACAGTTTTCGTCATCGACAGGCTTTTTGCCGTCGCAAATCAGTTTTTTCAGTTCCGTTTCCTTTGCTCTTACGCCGCAGCTGCGCGACATAACAGTCATAAGTTTGTCAGCATCGCATCCCCATGGTGCGGAATAACCGTTCTCATAAAACCAGCCGATAAATGCGGAATACAGCGGCTTTATATCATAAAGCTCGCTGATCTTATCGCAGCTTATATTGCTTAAAAAGTGTCCCCTGTGCGCAACAAGCCACGTCACCGCGAGATAAAGGTGGCGGACGTCCGTGTTGCCTTTCTCTTTTTTTATGAGTTCCATTATCAGATGGTGCACCGTCGGAAAGCACTTGCTGTACTCTTTGTCAAGCCATTCACAGCCGGCAAGCGTCTCGGGGCTCTTGTCGCATTGCCAAAGGTAGCTTTCGTTCATCTGCACAAAAAAGTTTGGGTCGACCTTTGCCATTTCCGTACAGAAAAGCTCCTGAATAAGATCAACTCTCATCTGTCTGCGATCATATCTTCTTCTCGACGTTCTATGAGAACGTCTTTCGGCGCATTGATCTGCTTTATCAAAAAGGGTTGTACCTGTCATCGGCTCGCCCTTGAATCTGCAAAGAGAATAATTCCTGTCCGTGACCGCATATCCGACGGAATCCGTCCCGATATCCACACCGATATAGTAACCGTTTTTTGATTTTTTCGAAATTTCTTCATCGAGCATCTTGACAATCCGTCCTTTTTTTATTATTATAATAGTGTAAGGTTTTATTACCCTATAAACTTACACTACGAGTTCAAATAAGATTTTATCGAAATCGTCGGCTCCGCCGACTGCACAGGAGTGCACAAAAGACTGTCGCATTTGCGACAGTCTTTTTGATTTTTGCGGCGGAAGCGCGGAATTTCGGAGAAAATATACCTTAATTATACATCTTATGACACCATTATATCTATTCTTATATATTGTCAAGCGAGGCATGAGCACTTGCAAGAAAAAGTTTTTATGCGTTTTTTGTATAAAATGACCATAATCTTAAAACAGAAGAGGGGATTTTTCTTTAATCTCAGTTTCTGCTTTTGAAAATTTATAGCGAAATACAAAAGAACGCTCTCGGAAGGTATCAATATCGTGTTCCCGTCGTAGGGTTTTTAAAAAATTACTTACCTTTCTTCTTCACACACGATCCAATGAAAGTAACAATATATTTCTGAGGATTTTATGACAGCAGTCTCAGCTATGCTGATATGAGGCGCGGAAAATTTACAATCTGCCGTCACCCGCCGCAAAAGCCCAAATGACTTTTGCGGGACTCCGCGTGGAAGGTCGAAACCGGGGAAAAACATCTTTTTATTTTTACATTTTCGAGAGCATGAAAAAAGCCCGAATCCCTTATGGGATCGGGCTTTTTGCCTCAAATATCTTTTAAGAGGCTTATACATGGAGGCACCACCCGGAATCGGACCGGGGAATGAAGGTTTTGCAGACCTCTGCCTTACCGCTTGGCTATGGTGCCGTCAACAGCATGAATATTGTATCACAGCGCCTACGATTTGTCAATACCTTTTTCAGAAATTCCGCCGGGCAAATTTTCAAAAGCATCGACGGACTATATGATCGGACTCACCGATAATCCAGTGCCGATCGGCAGGGAATAAATTTTAAAAATATCCGGACAACAAAAAACACTTGCATAAGCAAGTGCTTTGATTCTGGAGCGGATTACGGGGCTCGAACCCGCCACCTCGACCTTGGCAAGGTCGCGCTCTACCAAATGAGCTAAATCCGCAAATGGTGCCTCCGATCGGAATCGAACCAACGACACGGGGATTTTCAGTCCCCTGCTCTACCAACTGAGCTACAGAGGCAAACCGCAAGGGAGTAATTTTTCCGCTATTGAAATCGCCGCGGAAATTGGCGACCCGAAGGGGACTCGAACCCCTGACCTCTAGCGTGACAGGCTAGCGTTCTAACCAACTGAACTACCGGGCCGTATGGTGGGAACAATAGGACTCGAACCTATGACCCTCTGCTTGTAAGGCAGATGCTCTCCCAGCTGAGCTATGCTCCCATATACTTTTTTCACTTAACCACAAAGGCTTTACTCGCTCGCGGCAGGACTTATTATAGCATAAAGGCATTCGCTTGTCAACACTTTTTTTGCAAAAAAATATAATTTTTTTACATAAAATTATTTCAAAAAAACTGTTGACAAAATCAGACACACATGATATAATACATAAGCGCTGTCAGACAGTGCATTGAATTTTGAAGATGCGTGGCGGAATAGCTCAGTTGGCTAGAGCATTCGGTTCATACCCGGAGGGTCGTGGGTTCAAGTCCAACTTCCGCTACCAGCCTAAGCCCAATAGGGTTTAGGGTAAGGCCCGGTGGTCAAGCGGTTAAGACACCGCCCTTTCACGGCGGTAACACGAGTTCGATTCTCGTCCGGGTCACCAAAAATCCCGAATGCAAAAGCGTTCGGGATTTTTCCTATTTATAAATACTTCTCGTGGCGCTTGTGGATTTACAGTATTAAATATCAAAGCGCCGCTTTCCTTATTTAATAAATGCACCTGTGGCGGAATTGGCAGACGCGCCAGACTTAGGATCTGGTGTCCCCGACGTGAAGGTTCAAGTCCTTTCAGGTGCACCATAAAAACCGCCTTCCGGCGGTTTTTTATTTTTACTTATCGCTTTCAATTTTTAACTTCCGTGTTCTTCGCTATTGAAAATTCCCCTTTCTTGTGATATAATCTTAAAAAATATAACCTTAACAGAGGCTGAAATGAAATATTCCATAATGACCGAAAGAAAAATAGCAAAGCTACTTAAAGAAATGACGATTGAAGAAAAGGTTTTACAGCTTCAGCAGGTTGCCGCAAACGGAGACAGCGAAACCCTTAAAAGCTTTATACATCGTGGCGCAGGCTCATTCCTTCACGTTCTCGGAAAAGATTCAGACGCCATAAGAGCCGAAGCCGAAAAAACAAGAATGAAAATCCCGCCCATATTCGGTATAGACGCAATTCACGGTCACGCCCTTGTAAACGGCGCTGTGGTCTTCCCCACGCAACTTGCGGCGGCTTGCTCGTGGAACAGAGAGCTTATAAGGCAAATGGGAAAGGCAACGGCAGAGGAAGTCAACGCCGACGGCCTTGATTTTGTGTTTTCACCGGTGCTTTGTATTGCGCGCGATACCCGTTGGGGCAGAGTTGATGAAACCTTCGGAGAAGACCCGTTCCTTGCGGGCGAGCTTGGTGCAGCCATGGTTCACGGTTATGAGGACGACGGGCTTGTCGCGGCTTGCCTTAAACATTACATCGGCTATGGTGAAGCTACAGGCGCGAAGGATTCATATGATACCGAGATTACCGAGCGCAAAATTCGGGAAGTGTTCCTTCCTCCTTTTATAAAAGGAATAAATGCAGGTGCAAGCTCTGTAATGACGGCATACGGTTCTATCGACGGCACGCCTATGACAGTTCACAAACGACTTCTTTCCGACGTATTGAAAAAGGAGCTTGGTTTCAAAGGCTTTGTAATTACCGATTGGGATAACGTCAAAAGCTATATAAGAAAGCAGCGCGGTGCAGACAATATGCAAGACGCTTCAAAAGCCGCTTTGTATGCCGGAAACGATATGATAATGGTTTCCACCGACTTTTGCGACGCTGTCATTGCAGGCGTCAGAAACGGCACTGTAAGTGAAAAATATATAAATGATGCCGTGCGCCGCATATTGCGCATTAAATTTTCGCTCGGACTTTTTGATAAAAACAAAAAACGTATGCCAAAAAGCGTAATAGGCTCAAAAGAGCATGTAGAAATAAATCGCAGGCTTACAAGGGAAAGTCTTGTTCTGCTTGAAAACGACGGCACTCTTCCTCTGAAAAAAGCACCGAAAAAGATTGCCGTAATAGGTCCGAACGCGGACAATATCAAGGCGCAGTACGGCGATTGGACGTTTTTCAGCCATCCCGATCCACACCCCGACGCGATTCCCTCCGGCGATGTTTACACTGTCCTTCGCGGAGTGAAGACCGTTTTCCCCGATTCCGAAATAATATACAGCAAAGGCTGCGGAATTCACGCATCCGACGAAGACGATATCCCGTCGGCTGTTGCAGCGGCATATGCGTGCGATATCGTTGTTTTTGCGTGCGGAGATGACCTCACTCTGAACGGCGAAACGCGCGACAGAGCCAACCTTGAGCTTTCCGGAAGACAAAACGAACTTTTCTCGGCACTGAAAAAGACAGGAAAGCCCATTGTCACAGTGCTTATAAACGGAAAGCCGCTCTGCATCGAAAAAGTTGCGAAGAACAGCAACGCAGTTATAGAGATGTTCAACGGAGGCGACCTCGGCGGTCTTGCAACAGCAGAGCTTATTGCAGGCAAATTCTGTCCAAGCGGAAAACTTCCGATATCATTTCCTCGCGCTTCAGGTCAGCTTCCCTGCTATTACAATCACCTTTCCGGATGGCACGGCGGAAAGTATATCGATGTTGACGAAGGTCCGCTTTATTCATTCGGCTACGGACTTTCATTTACTTCTTTTGAATATTCCGACATGAAGCTTTCCAAAGGCATCGCTGCGGCAAAAGATACTATCGATGTATCGGTAACCGTAACGAATTCAGGAAGCTATGACGGCATGGAAACGGTACAGCTTTATTACAGAGATGAAATATCAAGTGTCATGCAACCTGTAATTCAGCTGTGCGGCTTTGAAAAGGTCGAAATAAAAGCAGGAAAAAGTAAGCGTGTTACAATTCCGCTTAAAATATCAGAGCTTGCAATAGTCCATCCCGACCTTAAAAAGTACACAGAGTCCGGTGATTTTACAATAACAATAGGCGGAAGCATCGAAAATGCGCTTTCCGCAACGCTTTCCGTAATATAAAACAAGGAAGAAACAAAATGGATATAGAAAAAAAGCGAAAAGAAATTGACGAAATAGATTCGTATATAACAAAGCTCTTCCTCCGCAGAATGCAAATATGCGGAGAAATAGGTCATTACAAAAAAGATAATGATATCCGCGTTTACGATGAAGCGCGGGAAAAAGAAATATTCGAGCGTGTAAAACAGGCAACTCCCGAAAAAATGCAGGAGTATACAGAGCTTCTCTATGAAACAGTAATAGGTCTTGCAAATGCCTATCAGCTTGAAATCAGAAACGAAGAATAAAGAAATCCTAGCGGCAAGGCACCAGCAGATGTGCTTTTGCCGCATTTTTTATTGTTATCAAGCCTTATTAAACTATTTTTTATTGTTTTTCGTCAAATCATTGACAAATTATGCGAAAAAGAGTATTATTGAGATAATATATTTTACGCGCACGTGTAAACAAAATTTTAATGCAATTTTAAGGAACAAAAACAAATGGAAAACAAATTGACTAAAAAATATGGTCTGCTTACAGCCATATGTATGGTTGTCGGCACGGTCGTAGGATCCGGAATCTTCTTCAAAGCGGGCAAGGTCCTCACAAACACAAACGGCAATATGCTCAAATGCCTCATCACCGTCGGCGGAGTGGGACTTATAATGCTCATCTGCTCGTACGTTTTTTCAATCCTCGCGCAGAGACATGAAAAAGTAAACGGCATAGTTGACTATTCCGAAGTCACATGCGGACGCAAGTTCGCTTACATAGTGGGCTGGTTTATGACCACAATATACTACCCCACGATAACGTCAACCCTTGCATGGGTATCCGGGCAGTACACCTGTGTGCTTTTCGGCTGGGATCCTTGCAGCGATCTTCATATTGCTGTATCGGCATTTTATCTTATATGCGGATATTTCGTAAACGCCATGTCTCCCAAGCTCGCCGGTAAATTTCAGGTCAGCGCAACATTTATAAAATTCGTTCCGCTCCTTGTAATGGGCGTCGTCGGAACGATTGTGGGTCTTAAAAATGGTAACATAGGTGAAGCATTCAGCGCAAATATTGTGCCTGAAGGCGGCGCTTCCGGCAGCATAATTGCCGCAATGTGTGCATTTGCTTTTGCATACGAGGGTTGGATAATAACAACCTCAATAAACTCAGAACTTAAAAACTCCAAAAAGAACCTTCCCGTCGCGCTTGTACTCGGCGCAATAATCGTCGTTTCAATATATCTTCTCTATTTTCTCGGTCTTTCAGGCGTTCTCAAAACGGAAGATCTTATGGCATCGGGCGACGTTCCGAAGGATGCATTCACAGCGCTTTTCAAGAACGAAGTTTTCGGTACCATCGTTTATGTATTTATTGTCATCTCCTGTCTCGGAACGATGAACGGACTTATGATCGGTTGTTGCCGCGGCATGTATTCGATCGCTGTCCGCGGAGAAGGTCCTGCGCACAAAATGTTCGCTCAGGTCGATAACGAAACAAATATGCCTCACAACTCGTCTATCATCGGCGTTGCGCTCTGCATGCTCTGGATGTTCCAGTGGGAGCTCGGACTTATTCGCGGAAAGCTCCCCGCAATTATCGGATGGGAAAACGACGAGCTTCCCATTATCACTCTTTACGGACTTTACATACCGATATTTGTTGTTCTTATGATAAAGGGTAAAGGGCTTAACGTATTCCAGCGTTTTATAATGCCGTTTGTTGCTTGCGTATGTTGCGGATTTATGGTTTATTCTGCAATCGCAGCGTATAAAATACAGTCGCTATATTATCTTATAGTGTTTGCTGTTATAACACTTATAGGCATTCTTTGCTACAAGGGCAGAATAAGCCTTGCTTTCTTCAAAAAAGAAGAATCTATCGCATCCGAGCCGGTAACAGAAGCTTCTGAAACAAAATAATTTACAACTTATAAAGCACAAAAGGACTGCCGATTTGGCAGTCCTTTTGCAATTTTAGACGTCTTTATACTTCCCCGCCGGACCGTGTACGGCGTAATTAACACCCTGCTTTTGGCAAGGATGGTGTCCTCGCCTCACACTTTACTGCTCCCAGCTTCCGCGATAAATCGTGTCATAAGCAGGAAATATGCGGGAGGTCTGCAAACCGTGCAAGGTTCGGATTCCAATTACGTGTTGTAGGTTTAATTGAAACCGTATCACGAGAAGGGCAGGAAATTTTTATCTGTAAAAATTTCAGTCGTGGTCTATGTCGGAGAAGAATTCATCCTCGAATATGTCGGATACGCGATCAAACTCGTCGTCATCGTCAACAGTTACAAGAATGTCTTCGCCATCCTCGTCCTTTTCAAGCTTGAGAAGAACGTATTCGCCGTCCTCATTGTCCTCAAGCGGGAAAAGAGCATAATAAGTGATTCCCTCTATCTCTTTTTCGGCGATTATTTCAAAGCTACATTCTTTGCCTTCTTCGTCCGTAAGAGTTATTACGTTAGCGTCTTCTGGTGTGTATTCGTCAGTCATTTTCCGTCTCCGTGTTATTATTTTTCTCTTCTGATTTTATTTTATACCAAAACAACGAATATGTCAATAGCTTTCGTTTTATTTGGAAGGGTCAAGATACTTCCAATAGCCGACAATATACGACATTCCCGACCACACCGTCATAACTGCGGCAGCCGCCATAAAGATATACGTTGCTATGTGACGATTCCATATAAGCGGCTCTATCATCGCCGTAAGAATGAAAAACATCTGTGTACAGGTCTTTATTTTGCCGAGCCAACTCGCCGCTACGACCTTTTTATCGGGGCTTGAAGCAACAACAAGTCGCATACTTGTTACGGCAAGCTCACGCAGAAGCACCGTCATAAACGTGCAGAAGAACAGCACGGAAAATATTTTTGAGTTGCCGGATGAAGAAGCCGCTTCATAAGAGAGCGCGGCAAGCGCAGCAAGAACAAGAAATTTATCGGCAAGCGGATCAAGGAATTTTCCGAAGTCCGTTATAAGATGATATTTTCTCGCTATTTTGCCGTCAAGAAAATCGGTAAACGACGCAAGTGCAAAAACGGCTATCGAAACTATTCTTCCCCAAGTTACGCCGCCGAAACCAAGAATGAACACCAAAAACGCCGGTACAAGTAAAAGTCTGATTATTGTGAGCCTGTTAGGAACGTTCATTTTCATTTCATCATTCTCCTTCTCTTATAAGCTTTCCCACGAGGTCATAATCCAGAATTTCGTCAATTTTAACCTTTACAAATTCTCCTTCTCTTACGCGCTTCTTTCCGAGCTCGTTTGTGAAGAACACTTTCGTGTCTATGTCCGGAGCGTCAGACGCGCTTCTTCCGTAATACGATTCCGAAACAGGATCAAAGCCTTCGCAAAGCACGGTTACCGTTTTTCCGAGCATTTTTTCGTTGAGTTCGGAAGTGACGGCAAGCTGCTCCTGCATTATTATATCGTAACGGTCCTGCTTTGTCTGCTCGTCTATCTGGTCGGGCATTTCGGCGGCAAGAGTGCCTTCTTCGGGAGAGAACGTAAACGCACCGAGACGCTCAAACTTTGTTTTGCTCACGAATTCGCACAGCTCTTCAAAATCCTTTTCCGTCTCGCCGGGGAAACCAACCATAACGGTCGTCCTTATGCAGATTTCCGGAATATTTTTGCGCAATTTTTCAATTACTTCTTTTATCAGCGCCGATCTGCCGTGACGGTTCATTTTTTCAAGAACGCTTTCGGAAATATGCTGTATCGGCAGATCTATGTATTT
Source organism: uncultured Eubacteriales bacterium (assembly GCA_934394585.1). Classification (GTDB taxonomy): domain Bacteria; phylum Bacillota; class Clostridia; order Oscillospirales; family CAG-272; genus Apopatosoma. Next base: position 114,582 of record CAKRQU010000001.1, read on the forward strand.
TACTATTCTGTCATTCGTTTTTATTTCCTCTATCAGCTCATCCGTTATCTTATCGGGATAGCAATAAAGAAGTCTTATCCACGGAATATTTGTTTCCTTTGTTATCGCGCGCAGAAGCTCTGCAAGCTTGTATTCGCCGTAAATATCAAGACCGTAGCGCGATGTATCCTGCGCGATAAGGTTAAGTTCCTTTACGCCGATAGCCTCAAGCTCCTTTGCCTCTTTTACGATATCCTCGATCGTTCTCGATCTCATCCTGCCTCGTATGGAGGGTATCGCGCAATAAGTGCAACGGTTATCACAGCCTTCGGCGATCTTCAGATACGCCGTGTATTCCGGAGTTGTGACTATTCTCTCTCCGCCGAGCGGAAGCGATTCCTTATCGCCATAGCTTTCATAATGTTCACCGCGCAGAACAGCTTCAACAGCGTCGCATATCTTTGCTTCGGAGCCGAGTCCAAGCACTGCGTCAACTTCGGGCAGCTCTGCAGATATCTGCTCGCGATATCTTTCGGCAAGACAACCTGTAACAATTATAGCCTTTAACTGTTTGTGTTTCTTCAGCCATGCGACATCAAGGATGCTGTCTATCGACTCCTTCTTTGCGCTTTCTATAAAACCGCAGGTGTTAACAACTATAACGTCAGCTTCCGTGTCTTCTGGAGTTATCTCGTAGCCTGCGCCCGCAAGTCTTGCAAGCATAACTTCTGTGTCGGCAAGATTCTTTGAGCAACCGAGCGAGATAAACCCGGCCTTTGTCTTTTTCTTTGTCATTTTTTGTTTGTCCTTATGCTTTTGTATATTTTGATTTCTTTCGCCGAAAATTCAGCAGTTGCCGGAGTTATTGCTTCTTATACGTTGTACCGTTCGGCGTGTCGATAAGCACTATTCCCTGCGCAAGAAGTTCTGCTCTTATAGCGTCCGCCTTTGCGTAGTCCTTTGCTTTTTTGGCAGCCGCTCTTTCGGCTATCTTTTCAAGTATTGCAGGATCGCCCTCCTCTGCCGCAGGTTCTTCTTTTTTAACCGTTGCGTCTTTAAGTCCGAGCGAAAGCACCGAGTCGATTGCGTCGATCGCCGCGCGTTTTTCCGCGCCCGTAGCATCGGACTTGAGAATATCATAAAGCGATGTGACTGCGAGAGAGGTATTAAGATCGTTTGACATTGCGTCGTCAAAGCCGCGGAGAAGCGCTTTTACTTTTGCCTCATCTATTTCGCCCGTGCGTTCGGTAGCCGCAACTCTTGCATAAAGTTTTGAATATGCAGCCGCAGCATTGTCAAGCGAAGCAAACGAGAAAGTCAACGGCTTTCTGTAATGGCTCTGAAGGCAGAAATATCTGTACGCAAGCGGATCATAGCCTTTGGACTTGAGAAGCGACACCGTAAGAAACTCGCCTTTGGACTTACTCATCTTGCCCGTTTCATCGTTCAGGTGCTGAACGTGGAACCAATATCCGCACCATTTATGACCGAGATATGCCTCGCTCTGTGCTATTTCGTTTGTGTGATGCGGGAAAATATTATCAACGCCGCCGCAGTGAATATCAAGATATTCTCCGAGATATTTCATACTTATGCAACTGCATTCTATGTGCCATCCGGGATATCCCACTCCCCACGGGCTGTCCCATTTCAGTTCCTGCTCATCGAATTTTGATTTCGTAAACCAAAGAGCGAAGTCGCTCTTGTTCTTTTTGTTTTCATCCTCGCCGACGTCGTCTCTGACTCCGACCATAAGATTTTCGGTGTTGTCCGCATGACCTGCAAGCTCACCGTAGTTTTCCGATTTCGATGTGTCAAAATACACGTTTCCGCCGGCAACATAAGCGTAGCCTTTGTCTATAAGCGCGGAAATAACGCGGATAAAGTCATCAATACAGCCTGTCGCGGGCTGGACAATCTCCGGCTTCTTTATATTGAGCGCGTCGCAATCCGCAAAAAATGCGTCCGTATAGAACTGCGCGACCTGCATTACAGTTTTATGCTCGCGCTTTGCGCCCTTGAGCATCTTATCCTCGCCCGTATCGGCATCGCTTGTAAGATGCCCTACGTCGGTTATATTCATAGCGCGCTTCACGTCATAGCCGGCAAAGCGCAGATATTTTTCAAGCACGTCCTCCATCATATACGAACGGAGATTGCCTATATGTGCATAATGATAAACGGTAGGACCGCAGGTGTACATTTTCACCTTGCCGCTTTCATGCGGAACGAATTCTTCAACCGTTTTGGTTAGCGTATTGTAAAGCTTCATACTGCCTCCATAAGATATATATAACTTTTCTATTGTATTATAATACATTTTCTGCGATTTGTAAAGATATGTTTTTTCACAATAATATAAAAACAGCCGTGCAAAACGCTTTGTTCTGCGCGGCTGTGCCTGTTTTTGTGTTATTCAGCTCTTGCCCTCAAGCTGGGCTTTTATCATCATATCCTTGACTTTCATAAGTCTCGTAAGGTTTCCGCGTTCGTTTTCGTCAAGCTTCATAGTTATGGATTTTATCGTTTCCTCTATCTGCGGTATCATAACGTGTTCAAGAGCGTTAACTCTTCTGCGCGTTTTTTCTATTTCCTCCGCCATGAGCTGAGAGCTTTTTTCAAGCTCGGCAAGCTTTATCATATCGGGAAGTATTTCCGAAAGCTCCATAACCGCCATATCTATCTCGCCCGAAGTAAATGCCAGGCCGAAGTTATACCCGTCCGATTGGTGTGCACCTTTAAGGTCATAGGTGAACACCGGAACGATAACGCTCATAACATTCTTTTCGGAAATGTCAAGCGACACCTCCTTTTTAGGAAGCATAAGCGCCTCTGTCATCACTTTCGGAGAAGTCACCGCCGAAGCGAGAGCAAAGCTCTTGTTTGACTTTTCAAGCGCCGCCTCAACCTTTTCACGGACTTCCTTTGTTTCTTTTACAACGTCAAGGAATTGCTTCATCAGCTCGTCGCGCTTGTCTTTGAGCAGCTTATGCCCTCGTCTTGCCACAGCAAGGCGGTTTTTCAGCTTTTTCAGCTCCATGCGCGTAGGATTCACGCGAATCTGCGCCACTTTTCATTCCCTCCCGTCGGATCAGTTTTCTTTAGGCCAATATTTATCAAGTATTTCGGGCTTGATACGCTTCATTTCGGAACGCGGCAAAAGCTTTAGAAGCTGCCAGCCGATATCAAGCGTCTGTTCAATCGTTCTGTTTTCATAGAAGCTCTGGTTTACATACAGTTTTTCAAACTCGTCCGCAAATTTTGCATAAAGACGGTCGATAGGCGTAAGCGCCGCTTCGCCAAGCACCACCATAAGCTCCTTCGCTTCTTTTCCGCGCGCATAGCTTGAGAAAAGCTGGTTCATAGTTCCCGCGTGATCTTCTCTCGTCTTTCCTACACCTATTCCCTTATCTTTCAGACGTGAAAGAGACGGAAGAACATCGACCGGCGGCAGGATACCCTTTCTGTAAAGGTCGCGCGAAAGAATTATCTGCCCTTCCGTGATATATCCCGTAAGGTCGGGAATGGGATGAGTTTTATCGTCTTCCGGCATTGTAAGGATAGGTATCATTGTAATCGAACCTTCCCTGTCAAGCTTTCTGCCTGCGCGCTCATACATCGTAGCAAGGTCGGTGTAAAGATATCCGGGATATCCTCGTCTGCCGGGAACCTCTTTTCTCGCAGCGGATACCTCACGAAGCGCTTCCGCATAGTTTGTGATATCCGTAATAATTACAAGAACGTGCATGTTCTTTTCAAAAGCAAGATATTCTGCAGCCGTAAGAGCCATACGCGGCGTAGATATACGCTCGATCGCAGCGTCGGACGCAAGATTTATAAAAAGCACCGTGCGGTCGATGGCACCTGTGCGTTTGAAGTCGGAAATGAAGAAATCCGCTTCCTCAAACGTGATGCCGACAGCTGCAAATACAACGGCAAAGTTTGTATCCGTGCCGCGAACCTTTGCCTGACGCGCTATCTGAGCGGCAAGATTTGCGTGCGGCATGCCCGAACCCGAGAATATCGGCAGCTTCTGTCCGCGTACAAGAGTATTGAGTCCGTCTATTGTGGAAATTCCCGTCTGAATGAATTCCGACGGATAGTTTCTCGCCGCAGGATTTATAGGCGTACCGTTTATATCAAGCATTTTTTCGGGAATTATTTCAGGACCGCCGTCAATAACCTCTCCCATACCGGAGAAAACTCTTCCAAGCATATCGGAAGAAACGCCAAGCTCCACCCCGTGACCGAGAAAACGCACCTTGCTCTGTGCAAGGTTAAGTCCTGCCGAGCTTTCAAAAAGCTGAACGAGAACGTTATCGCCGTTTACTTCAAGCACACGGCAACGACGCACCGAACCGTCCGGAAGCTCAATTTCGCCAAGCTCATCATACTTAACGCCATCCACCTTTCGGACAAGCATAAGAGGTCCGGCGACTTCTTCTATCGTCTTATATTCTCTTATCATTATCTGTCCTCCTTATCGGTGAGAGCGGCAAGCTCTGCTGAGATCTCGCGATCTATATCTTCAAATTCGCTTACATATTTTTCGGGAGCAACGCTCTTTGCTCGTCCGATTCTTTCCCTTACGGGAAGCTCCGCTATCTTTTCTATATCTGCGCCGCGTTTCAGTGCGTCGCCCGATTTTTTATAGAATGAAAGTATCAGCTTTATAAGTCTGTACTGCTTGTCAAGCGAGGTATACGAGTCGCCATCCTCGAAGGCGTTCTGCTGGAGGAAGTCCTCGCGAACGGAACGTGCCGCTTCAAGCGTAAGTCTTTCGCTCGGAGAAAGCGCGTCCACACCTACAAGCTTTACTATTTCTTCAAGCTCGTTTTCAACCGAGAGAATTCTCATAGCCTCGCCCGTCACTGCGTTCCAATCGCGCGCGACGTTTGCATTGAACCACTCTTCAAGCTTGTCCTTGTAAAGCGAATACGATGTCAGCCAGTTTATCGCCGGGAAATGACGGCGATAAGCAAGGGACGAGTCAAGTCCCCAGAACACTTTTACGATACGAAGTGTCGCCTGCGAAACGGGCTCGGAAATATCGCCGCCCTGCGGAGACACCGCGCCTATCGCGGAAAGCGTTCCTTCTCTGCCGTCGGAGCCGAGACATATCACTTTTCCGGCTCTTTCGTAGAACTGCGCAAGACGCGAGGTAAGATATGCGGGATAGCCTTCCTCGCCGGGCATCTCTTCAAGACGTCCCGACATTTCGCGCAGAGCCTCTGCCCAGCGTGATGACGAATCTGCAATTACGGCAACGGAATATCCCATATCACGGAAGTATTCCGCTATGGTTATACCGGTGTATATCGAAGCTTCTCTTGCGGCAACAGGCATATCCGAAGTGTTTGCTATAAGCACCGTGCGCTTCATAAGAGAATAGCCACTGCGAGGATCCTTCAGTTCCGGAAACTCGCGCAGAACGTCCGTCATTTCGTTTCCGCGCTCGCCGCAACCGATGTATATAACTATGTCAACATTGCTCCATTTTGCAAGCTGATGCTGAACTACCGTTTTCCCCGAGCCGAACGGACCGGGAACGCACGCCGTGCCGCCCTTTGCTATCGGGAACATTGCATCTATAACTCTCTGCCCTGTTACCATAGGTTCTGAAGGTGCAAGCTTTGACGCATACGGTCTTGCCTTTCTTACAGGCCATTTCTGCATAAGGGTTATATCAAAAGTCTTGCCTGCGTCGTTTTTTATGGCGCCTATCTTATCGGTAATCGTAAAATCTCCGGCAGATATACTTTCAACCGTGCCATCTTTACCGAAAGGCACAAGTATTTTGTGAAGCACAAGCTCGGTTTCGTTTACCGTACCGAGAACATCTCCGGCTTTTACCTTATCGCCGACTTTAACAGCGGGAGTAAAAGCCCATTTTATATCTCTCGAAAGCGGTTTTTCATCTATTCCGCGTATTATGTTTGAACCGTACTTTTCATACATAACTTCAAGCGGACGCTGAATACCGTCATAAATATTGGTCATAAGTCCGGGACCGAGCTCAACGGAAAGCGGCTCTCCTGTGGATACGACAGTGTCTCCGCAACCGAGCCCTGCCGTTTCCTCATAGACCTGTATTGAAGCGCGATCGCCGCGCATCTCAATTATTTCCCCGATAAGACGGTCCTTTCCGACGCGTACCACGTCGAACATATTGGCTTCTCTCATTCCCTCCGCCACAACAAGAGGTCCGGAAACCTTGATAATTCTGCCTTCGGTCATTTTCTAAACCTTTCCGCGCAAAGCGCCGATAAAATCAGTTGTTTTTGAAAAGTATGTCGGCGCCGACGGCGCGTTCAACGCTTTTCTTTATATTTGTCATTCCTATGCCTTTTGAACCGCTCTTGGACGGTATCATAACTACGGAAGGAAGCGTTTTATCTTTATACAGTTGTATATCTTCCCATATAAGCTCCGCAAGCTCCTCCGTTATGAAGATGACAGCGCAATTTTCCGCTTCAAGCGCTTTGAGCGCTTTTGCGGCTTTCTCTGCTCCATCCGCGATCCTTACGGTAAAGCCGACCGCCATAAATCCCAGCGAGCTTTCCCTGTCGCCTATAACGCCGATCTTATACATAGCTTTCGCGTATCCTTTCGATTATCTTCTCCGCCGACTGCCCTGCGGCTCGTCCGGCAATTATTATGCGTATGTTTTTGACTTCATTTTCCGTCGCGCACAGATACCAAAGCAGTGAAGCCGAACCGAAAACACTGTGCTTGTACTTTTCACAGCTTTCGGCAAAGGCGGCGTCCATAATACGCTCCGTTTCGGAAAAGGACGGAAAGCCCTCCGCCGGAAGCTTCTTCCCAAGCGACGTTTTAAGAGTAAGCGCCAAAAGTGCGCCTTCCCCTTCGGACACAGCTTCGGCAAGTGCCGATTTCTCCACAAATCCACCGTCGGATGATGCAGATTCGAAAAAGGCTCTGTCCTTGCCCATTCTTATAATTCTCAGCGCCGTAAGAATGTTCATCATGTCGATACGGTTTTTAACATAATCCGCTATGACTTCGTCCTTACATTCGCGGGCAAGCGAAAGCATATCCTCGCAACAGGCGCGGTCAAGGCAAAGGTCTATCAGCTGAGGATCAGCCGTTTCTGAATATTCCTTCAATGCCTCTGCGGCTGCCTTTGCCATATGCTCCGGAAATACGGAAAAATCACGGTCATGCACGGCTTTTTCAACCTGCTTTTCGCTTATGCTTCCGCACGGAGAATAAAGCGCCGAAAAATCAAATCCGGAAATAAATTCGCACTTTATCGCAGCTTTAAGACTGTTACAGTCATATGGATATCTCAATGCGAAAAACAGCTTCGGCTCAGGCGCTATATCCGATATAAATCCGAAAGCGCCTTCAAGCTTTTTTTCAAGCGACGGGAAAACGCCGTCCGAAACATCGTAGCCGAATTCGCCGAGCATCCTCGCAAACGCTTCTTCTCCGGGAGTCGCCGCAAGACGGATATATTTATCGCGTCCCATAAGCGCTCCGTCCACCGAGTGGACTCTTGCCGCTGCGTAAACATATTCGGTTTCACGGATCTTTTTCATAAATGCCGTGCCTCCATAGATTATTTTATCCGAAAAGCGCCGCCGTCACTGCGGGTAAAAGCGCCTCTCTTTTCTGTGCTATCAGTTTTTCGGGCGTACAGTTTATCTCAACGCGTCCCGTTTTGAGTATGAATCCCGCGTCGATACCGTCTGTCTCCGTTATTTCGGAAACCTCAACGCCTGAGCTTTTTACAAGCTCTTCGCCGCTTGCGGGTGCGTTTTTTGCCACCGTAAGATAGAGCTTTTCGCCCTTTACTGCTTCGTCGGATGCGGCGTCCGAAAGAAGCCCCGCCATAATCTGTGTGTATTTTTTCTTATCCATCGAAGAAAAGCTTTTCGCCGCGCGACAAAGCACGGAATCTATAAGCGCTCTCTTCTGCGAAAGAAGCTCGTCGCGACAAGCCGTTCCGGCGCGATTCTCAGCGCGCAAACGCATTACGCTCTTCTCTGCGGCAGCTTTTTCTTTTGCGCGCTTGTCAAGCTCGGCACAAGCTGCGGCACAGGCTTCTTCGATTTCTTTTATCTTATCGTCATATTCGGCGCGAAGCACATTTTCCGATGCGAGCGCCTCTGCGTCGATACGGGCGATTATCTCGTCTATACCGCTCATATATCAGCCAACCTTGTAAAGAAGAATGGGAAGCGCGGATATAAGAAGTGCAAGTATTGCGTACATTTCAACAAGAACTGCACTTGTTATACATTTACCGGATTCTTCGGGACGTTTTGCAACTACCGATATACCTGCAACTGCAACTCTTGCCTGTTTTATAGCGGAGAAATAACCCACTATTGCTATGGGAAGCGCCATTGCTCCTATGAGAACGCCGTCAAAAACGGAAAGCTCTACGGGAGTTGAAAGAATGCCTGTTTTGAGAACGATAAGGAACGCTACGGCGAATCCGTAAATGCCCTGTGTACCGGGAAGAACCTGCAAAAGAAGTGTTCTGCCGAACTTTGAAGGATCTTCGGCAAGGACTCCGGCGCTGGCTTCAGCAACCATTCCTACGCCCTTGGCGGAACCAATACCGCTGAATATTACAGCGAGAGCCGCTCCGATAAGCGCAAAGTTTCTTCCGTTGAGCATGGATGCAAGAAAGCTTGCAAATGTTGTGATTTCCATATTTTTATAAACCCTTTCCGGCAAATGCCTAAAAATTTACTTTGTTTATTCGACGTAAACGTCGGTGTATTTAAGGTCGGGAGAGGCAGGTTCAAAATGCCTTCCGCCATCCTCATAGAATTTCCCGAAAAACTCAACATACTGAAGTCTGCAGGTGTGAACAAATGCTCCGAGCGCAGAAAGCGCAAGATTCATAAGGTGCCCCAGCGTTCCCACCACTATGACAAGTATTATAGTAATTACGGGATTGTTTATGAGCGTTGCAAACGTGTTTACAACGCTTGCTATAACTGCGCCTGCGAGCGCAAGAGCAAATATTCTCGAATAGGAAAGCAGATCCGAGGCATAGTTTATTATGTCGTAAAGTCCCGCAATACCCGAAAACAGCCTTGCGAATATATTCTTCTTTGCTCTGCCGCGCATGGTTATCATCATTAAAAGTCCGACTCCGAGAACAATAAGCCCGATCTTTGACTTGAATCCGAAATATATTCCGGCGCCCGCAAACATTATAAGCCAGCTGCCAACATCGAATATCGCGCTCTGCCAATCGCCGCGACGGAAACACATAACCATATTTATTATCATTCCGCAGATAAGGTGAGCCGCGCCCACGCCGAGCGAAATAAGAAGGAAAGTTATGGGTTCTTCAAGAGGATTGCAGAGTATCGCAAGATTATCGAATTTGTGTGAACCCGAAAGGTTCTGTGCAAGTTTTGCGGGAAGATCTCCGAAGTATCCGCCGAACAGCACGCCGCATATCATACACGAAATGCCGCATATAACAAACAGCTTCATCATTTTTGCCGTTCCGCCTTTAGGCTTGAGCAGCTTTGTGCCAAGCGCGCCTATAAGCACAAGCAGAACTCCGTAACCGAGATCGGCAAACATCATTCCGAATATCAGTGCAAAGAACAGTGCAACCCAGAATGTCGGATCGAATGAACCGTATTTCGGATAAGAATACATTCCTATTACAAATTCAAACGGGCTTGCAAAGCCGTTGTTTTTAAGCTCTACCGGCGGATCGTCTCCCTCCGCAGGATCGGCAAGATCGCAGAAACATTCGTATTTGGAAAGCGTCTTTGTAAGCTTGTCCACTTTGTCTTCCGGCACCCACCCCGTCATTATAACGGTATGTCCCGTTCCGAGCAGCTTCTGCTTTACATTTTCTTCGGCAAGCTCGGTCTTTATCCTGTCATAGGCATATTCAATATCGGGACAAAGCGGAGCTATAGCCGCAAGCTCGCTCTTTATCTCATCGGCTCTTGCATCAAGCGCCTTTATCTTTTCTTCGGTTGCTTTTACTTCATCTGCGGCAAGACCTGTCTGAGCCGGGAAGTTGTTCTTTATAAATCCGGCGTCCGAAAGCAATGCCGTAAGCTGTTTCTCAACGCTTATATGGCACACAGCCGAAATGTATTTTACCGATTTTCCTTCACCGACGGTTTCTATCTGTACTGCGCCAAGCTCTTCTGCCGCTATGGCTGAAAGTCTTTCGATATCGCACGAAACCGGAAGCGTACCGGCAATGACAGTTGAATTTTTTGTTCCCTCAAAACCGAGCGGAAGATCGTATCCGCTCCATATCGAAACGGAAGCAAGATATGCCGTCTGCTTGTTTCTTTCGCTTTTCAGCTGATCGGCTTCGGCTTTGAGTGCTGCGGCTTTTTTCGCACCGTCAAGCGCCTTGTCCGTGCGCCTGCCGTCAAACTCGCCTTTGGACATTTCCCTGCGGGTTTTTATAAATCCTTTTTTATCTGTTCGCATGGGCGAAAGGATTTTCAGCGCCTCCGAAAGCGTTCCCGCATCGGAATTCAGCTCCGCTATCCTTTCTCCGCAGTCCATACTGCGGATTATGGCGTCGCCTTCGGGCGCGCTGCACTTTTCAACTTCGACGCACGAAAGCCAGATAAGATCCTTTGCAAGTGCGTCAAGGTCGGAGCGCATCGCCACAAGCGACAGCTTCTTCATACTTTTTATCATTTTCCGGTTATCCCCGCAATTATGATTTCTATAGCCTTATCGGCATTTTTTTCTGCCCCTGCGCAGTATTCCCGCGCCTGAGCTTTTGCTTTTTCAAGAGACGAAGCAAGATACTCCTCCGCTTCCTTTTCACTTTTTACACGTTCGGAAGCAACGTATTTATCCGCTTCTTCTTTGGCTCTTTCAACGTCCTTCTCAGCTTTTGCTCTCGACTCCGAAAGCGAAGCCGAAAGCTCCTCTGAAATCTGTTTTTTGCGTTGCGCAGCGGATATTTCCGCTTCGCGGATGCGATCGATTGATGATTTTGCCATTTTTTCACCAACTTTTTCTTTCATTTAATTACATTATACCACACGCTTTTGCGTTTGGCAATTGTTTTTTTCCTCAATCCGATGATCAATTACTATGCTTTTGCCCAAAAAACGACGTTTTTTCGTTTTTATCGGGATCTCGTTTATATACTCGCTCATACGGCGTTTCTCTTCTTTGCCGAAGAGGTTTATTACCTCAACATATTTTTCTCCGTCAAAAAAGGTTTCCGCGCCTTTCTTTATCGGAACGGCAAGCGTTTCATCGGAAAGCCTCCACGACTGAGCAATCCTTTTGTAGACTTTCAGCTTTCCGTTTTCGGAAAAAATTATATCAAGCGTTATGTCCGCCCGCTCGCCACTTTCGTATCTCACTCTCGGAATTATACGAAAAAATATTTTCCTTCCGTCTCCCGCCGACGAAAGCACGGCTTTCATCGCATTGTCCGAAAGTTCCTCGTAAAAGGCGGTTATCTTATCGCACCCGACGACCTCCGGATATCCTGCTGAAAACGTGCATACGCCTCCGCCGCAAAAGCGTTTCTCTTTTTCTTTTTTTCTTATTATAATATTGTTCATAGGCACTCCTCCGATATATTTTATTCGAGAAGACTCGCCTTGATACCGGCAAAAAGCGACGCATCTCTTAAATACGTCGCTTATCTGCATGAATGTCAGTCTTTATAATAAGATACTTTAATATTTCCAACTACTTCGCCGAGCACATCATAAACATCGGAACGGAATTGCTTGGGAAGATATACCTGTTCAAGAGCCGTGCAACCCGAATCGAATATTTCGGAATCCACAAGCGACGTCCCCTTTGGAACGACAAGAACCTTGAGCGAAGAACATGAAGCAAACGCGCCGGCACCTATATACTGAATTGTCGAAGGAAGCTCTATGCTTCCGAGCGCGTAGCAGGCGTTGAACGCAGACGAGCCTATGCTTATAAGTCCTTCGGGAAGAGTTATTTTCGTAAGTCCGGCACTCATATTGAATGCGCCATCCCTTATCGATTCAACGCTTGAAGGTATATTTATTTCCGTCACAAGCTTTGTGTTTACAAAAGCGTTATCACCTATGACTTTTACGCCTTCGGGTATTATTATCTCGGTTACAACATTCGTTATATTATATTTTGTAAGCCATTCGGGACGAAGTCCGTTGGGGCTCGTTGCGACAACGGCATTATCCCAGCCCTTGCAGGCGCCGCCGGCGATCATTCTCACGCCGTCCGGAACTTCTATTGTCGTTTCTCCGTTCGGAATATAAGACCAAAGCAGAACACCGTCTACAACTTTATATGCGCTTTTTTCGGAGTCAACAAGCGCGTCATAAAAATCGCTGTATGCCTTTGTGTTGGCAAACGCGTCGGAGCCTACATATTCCACCGTGTCGGGAATAAATATTTCATCCGTTCCGCCGCAACCGTTGAACGCGCTGGCTCCTATTGTTGTAAGCTTTGTGCAGGGGGTAAGGTCTATTTTTGCAGTTGCACCTATGCCTCCGTTTGCAATATATGTTTCAAAAGCACTTGATTCAATAACTTCAAGCGTGGAAGGCAGCTTTATGTTTTCAAGCGCATAGCAGTAATAAAATGCCGCCGTCTGAATAGTCGTAACGCCTTCGGGGATTACTATCGAAGTGAGCTGATCGGCATATTTATAACCGTAAAGCGAATCAGCCGTTCCGTTGGCAGCTTTATCGTTAAAGAACGCCGCACCGCCGATAACCTTTATTCCTTTGTCGGAAAGGTCTATATATTTAGGTATTACATTGCATTTTATAAGCACGCCGTCGCCGACTATAAGGTAGTCTTCGGTGTTTTCTCTGTACCACGGCGTATAGTTGAAAGCATTGGGGCCTACGCTTGAAAGCTTTCCGCCTATGCTTATATCAACAAGTGCGGTACAGCCGTAAAACGCCTCCTGCCCTACCGTTGTAAGACTTTCGGGAAGAACGACCTTACGAAGCGAAATGCAGTTTCCGAATGTGCCAAGTCCTATCGAATCAAGCCTGTCGGCTTTTGAAAAATCTACATTTGTAAGACTTGAACAGTTGAGGAATGCCATTCCGCCTATATTTTCAAGCGCGGAAGGAGCGATTATTTCTTCAAGTGCAGAGCAATAAGTAAAAGCGTCGTGACCGATGCCGGTAACTTTATCTCCGAGAGTTATGCGTTCAAGCGATGTGCAATACGCAAATGCATATGCCGGAACAACAGTTATACTTTCCGGAAGCTCTATGCTCTCAAGAGACGTGCAGCCCCAGAATGCGTGAGAACCGAGAGTCTTTACGCCATCCTCAATTATAACTTCTTCAAGAGAAGTACAGCCGGTAAATGCGGCAGATCCTATCATTTCCACGCTTGCGGGAATAATTATCTTTTTCAGCGTCGTGTCTCCGCCGAAGCACATTTCGCCTATTGTGCTTATATTGGACGGAACAGTATAAACTCCGTTTTCATCCGCCTGACCTATGCAGGCTTTAAGCTCGCCGCCCTCGATTTTAATATTTTTATCGACAGGAGAAGTTGTCTCTGTCGTTGTGGTATCGGTGGTCTGAGCAGGGTTTCCTCCCCCACACGAACACATTACTGTCAAGATCACAACCGCCATTATAAGCGCAATTATTTTTTTCACCTGACGTCCTCCCTTTTTGGTTTTACATTTTTTAATTATATCACAAATGCAGATTTTGTCAACCAAGCTAGAGTCAAATTCACAATATTGTCACAATGAAAGGAAAATGCCGTCCGCGCTTGCGGACGGCAGAATATATTCCTTTGCTCAGGGTTCAAGCTGTTTGCCCAAAAATCCCGCCGCAGTCTGAATAAGCTTTACTTCGGTTTCGGCTCCGACCGTATCGCCCTTTCCTTCGGGTGATGCTACTGCCGCTACACAGCCTATAACATCACCTTCCGCAAAAATAGGCATTGCACATGTTATGTGAAAGCCTTTTGCGTCATCCGTAAGATACAGCTTTTCTTTCTGCTGATTGTAAACATAAAGCGTTCTGCCTTCGATTATGCCTTCGGCCTCTGCCGAAAGCTTTTTCTCGATATATTCTTTTTTGGGAATTCCGGCACACGCTATAACACAATCCCTGTCGCATACCGCAACCGGTATACCGCATGTTTTATAAAGTGTTTCCGCGTATTCTGCGGCAAAATCCATAAGCTCACCGATAGGCGAATATTTTTTGAATATTACTTCACCCTCTCTGTCGGTGTATATCTCAAGCGGGTCGCCTTCGCGTATACGCATCGTTCTGCGTATCTCCTTAGGTATAACCACTCGCCCGAGATCATCTATTCTTCTGACGATTCCTGTTGCTTTCATTATATATAAATCCTCCGATATTTACCTTTACGCAAAACGGATGCTTTTTCCGTCTGCCCAATGCTATTCTGTGCATACAAAGAAGATTTATACAATATCAGCTGTTTTTTATAAAATTTCAGCCTTGTGTTTTTTCACAAGGCTGTTTTTTCAACAATCGCAAAAAACTTTTGGTTATTTTTCAAATACCAATTTGTAGTTGCCTCCGGGAGCCTTCGAGCCGGCATTAGAATCCCAGCTTGTGCCCTTAGCTATAGCGTTCCATTGCCTTTCCGTTCCCTTGAAAGCAATCGTTTCAAGGCTTGCGCAATACCAGAATGTCCACCGACCTATGCCCGTAACGCTGTTTGGCATAGTTATACATGTAAGTTTACTGCAATTATAGAATGCATTGGCCGCAATACACTTAGTGCCTGCTTTTACGATATAATTTGCGGCAAGCTTATCGGGATTTGCTGTAATCAAATGATTTCCGATGTAAAGAACTCCGTCAGCCCAGTTGGCTTCACTATTGTAATATGCAGTGCCGCAGAATGCATACCTCCCTATGCTCGTTACGCTGTCAGGTATTGTTATGCTTATAAGACTCGTGCAATTTTCAAATGCACACTCGCCTATGTTCGTCATAGTGTCCGGCATCGTTATGCTTGTAAGTTTGCTGCAACCGCTGAATGCACCTTCGCCTATGCTGAATCCGCTTGTGATAACTACCGTCTTGAGTTCGCTGTTTTTTATATATTTCACCGCCAATGCAGGTATCGTCGCCGTTTCAATCGGACAATGGTTGAACGCACCTCCGTCTATGCTCGTCACACTGTCGGGAATTGTTACGCTAATAAGGCTCGTGCAGTCGTAGAATGTCTCATTACCTATGCTCTTGACGCCATATGGCAGCATTATGCTTTTAAGTTGACTGCAACCATAGAACGCATAATTGCCTATGCTCGTTACACTGCCGGGTATTGTTATGCCCGTAAGACTGCTGCAAAAAGCAAACGCACGATCATCTATGCAAGTTATGCCGTCAGGAATCGTTACATTTATAAGATTTTTGCAACCGTAAAACGCACCTTTATCTATACTCGTTACAGGCATATTGTCGTATACGGAAGGAATAATGAGATCTGTGCCCGTGAAAGTACCTATGCCTGAAACGCGGTAACTTTTTTTGTCACTATTCAAAGTATATGAAAGTTTATTTTCATTATATCCACAGATCCGGCAAACCCCATTTACCATGTCATGTCCCTTTGCGGCAATAATCTTCTGCTCAAGCAATACTTCGCCGCATACGGAGCAATGTTTGCCCTCGGTAAGTCCGGTTTTCGTACACGTCGGCGCGACATATGCATCAATCACAATCTCATGCCCTTTTGCAGCGACAGTCTCCTGTTTCAGAAGCACCTCACCGCATACGGAGCAATGTTTGCCCTCGGTAAGTCCGGTTTTCGTACACGTCGGCGCGACATATGCATCAATCACAAT
>CAKRQU010000002.1 GCA_934394585.1 uncultured Eubacteriales bacterium
AAAGGATAATATTATCCCGTGGCGCGACGAAAATGGAATCCTTTATATCGGCATCGAAAGGTTTCTGCTTGACCCGACGGCGGTTTCGTGATATGCCGACGGAATTTGAAAATCGTTTTCTTTGTCTACTGCGCCTCAGCCTTTGCGCTGTGAATGAGTTGACTTTCAATCGGTTTTATGCTATACTGAAGGCAGAAAAAGCAGTTTGAACGGAGGCGCGCAAATGACTAAAGATATTGTAAAGTCCGTCGTGGATAAAGCCGATCCGATCGGGTTACTTGAATTGTGCTGCCCGGCAGATGAATATGACTCCGAAATCGAGATGATTTTTGCACGCATCCGAAAAGGCATGTCCGCAGACGAAATCTCTAATGTCATTCATGCCGTGTTTCTTGAAATGTTCGGCGAGTCAATTGACACTAAGCTCTGTGACACCATGGCATGCGAAATGCTCTCACTTGATTGCTGACCACACCTTTGACCACTTACGGCTTCGGACTACCCGGATTTTATGCCGCGAAGAGCACACGAAAGCAGTCCACCAGGACTAAAAAGCCCCGAAAAGCCCGTAAAATCACGTAAAAAATCAGGATTTTAGCGTTTGGGAGCAAGTTCAAGCAGGTTCGAATCTTCTCACTCGTACCACATACGAATAATCCGAATACTTTCCGAATAGGAGAGGCGTTCGGATTTTTTGTTTTTATCGAATATCCGAATTTCAATGCAAAGAAATATAATAAGCCCTTGCAGGCGGTAGAATGTCCACTGTCCGCAAGGGCTTTGATTATGCCGAATGTTCGGCGGTGTTTCCTTTTCCTTTTGCTCTTCCCGTTTTGCCTTCCACTCCTCGTACTCCCGCTTGCCTTCTTCCGATTCAAAGAAAGCCGCAATTGCCGGATAAAAGGTAATCGTTTGAAGGTATTACTCAACCGCTTTCAGACTTTCGTTCATTTTTATTTTAACGATTTTAGGTCTCAGAATCAAAGTGACAAGTAATGTAAAGCCAAAAACGATAGCCGGAACAAGCAACCACATGAACCAACTGACACCGCCAACCGTGCCGAATCCAATCGTTTTGAAGATTAATGTTGCCAGTCCGATTCCGACCGGGTATCCGAACAAAACGCCGATCGATGTGCTGATATAAATTTCACGGTAGATATATCCACATATCTCGCTGTCAAGATAGCCGAGCACCATCAGGGTTGCAATTTCCCGGTTTCGCTCACTGATATTTATTGTTGTCAGTGTATTGATGACGACTGCGGTCAGGAGTCCGGCGAATGCAACGACCACAACGGCGATTCCTACTATCGACGGAGAGCCGAAATCATCAAACAGGCACATATCAAGGAGCGCCAACCCGGCAAAAACAAGTCCGGCAGATACGGCAACCGATATCAGCATCATAAAAAACCGCATTTTATAACGCAGCACGTTACGCAGAGAGGATTTATATTTGAAAGCCAATCGCTTCCAGATAAACGGAACGTTTTCCAAAAGCACCCGTTTTCCTTTTTTGGGCGGCTTGGGTCTCAACAGATTGGCAGGCATATCACCGCTCATGCGCATACCGAGAATGAAAATCGCAGTGAGTGTGATGGCGGCGATAACGCCGGCGGACAAAAAGTAGTAACTCGGATTCACTACAACCGAAATCGGCGGCAGATCATAACCGTAACCGAACACATAGCACATCAGCCATGAGACGCCGTAGCCGACGAAAAATCCTCCGCCTCCGCCGGCAAGGAGCGCTACCAATGCAAACAGAAGGTATCGCACAACAATACTGAAGGAAGAATACCCCAGTGTTTTCAGACAGGCAATCTGTGCGCGTTCTTCATCCATCAGCCGCATCATGGACGAGAGGACAACAAGAAGCGAGACGGCGATAAATATAATCATCAAAATATTTCCAATGCCCCGCACTTTGTCCGCGCAGGACAGAACGGACTTGAAGCTGTAATTGTCGTACAGCGTAATAATTTCAATATCGTCTCCGAGCAACGATGCCAGCTCGGACTTTTCTTTCTCCACATACGCTTTGTAACCATCTGAGAATGAAGCAAACAGATTCCTGTCCTCCGCCGTGATGTACAGATCGCCATTTACCTGTGCCGGCAGGAGAGAGGACGGGCAATACAGAACATTTTCCAGAAGATCGAGTTTCCCGAGCGTTACCATGTTATCGGGAATTTCGGTTTCCTCCGGGTTGTTGTAACTCGGCTCACCGTCTTTTCCGAAAGTGAGCGGACTTTTGACGATTCCTTTTACGGTCACGGAGAGCTTATATTCCATCGGCAGGTTCAAAGCTTTTCCAAGGTCGATTTCCACGGTTTCTCCGACGGCGTATCCTTTTATCACATTGTCGCAAACCTCTGCATAAACGCAGTTGATATCATTATCGGTTACCTTTTCGCCGTCAACAAGCTCAGGGACATTGATGTCCCACGCGTCGAAATCCAGAAAGTACAGCCGCATGGATCGCTTTTCAGAGGTTTGAATATCGACGGACAGACCGGTGTTCACATTGTTTGCTCCGTAACGTGCCCTGACAGCGGAAATTTGGTCATCCGTAAATAAGCCAGACTTGCTTTTGACGATAAAATCGCTGACATTCCGATTCCGGTAGTAATTTTCTATACTCTCTTGTATCATATCGGTCGGCGAACCGATTCCCGAAATAAACCCGACGGATATCAGAATGATCCCTATCAGTGAAAGCAATCGGATGAGGTGGTGACGGAACATCCGCCGCACGGTTTTGAAAAATGTTTTCACCACTCAATCGCCTCCACCGGAATCGGGCGCGCATTTACTTCCACACGCTCGATTTTTCCGCTTTTGATGCGGATCACTTTATCTGCCATATCTTTCAGAGCAGCGTTATGCGTCACAACTATGACAAGCTTTCCTTGCTCACGTGACAAGGTATGCAATAGCTTCAGAATTTTCTTGCCTGTCACATAATCCAGTGCTCCCGTCGGCTCATCACACAAAATCAGCCTGGGATTTTTCGCAACGGCACGGGCAATCGACACCCTTTGCTGTTCGCCGCCGGAAAGCTCCGCCGGAAAATTGTTCAGCCTGTCCGCAAGCCCAACCGATTCAAGAACGCTTTTCGGGTCCAGATGGTTTTCACAGATTTCAACGGCAATTTCTACATTTTCAAGGGCTGTAAGATTGGGCATCAGATTATAGAACTGAAACACAAAGCCCACGTCACGGCGGCGATATAATGTCAGGTCACGTTTGCCGTATGCGGCGATGTTGTTGCCGTCAAGCATGATTTTTCCGTCAGTCACAGTATCCATGCCTCCGAGCAAATTCAAAAGCGTGGTTTTTCCGGCTCCCGAAGCGCCGAGAATAACGACAAATTCTCCTTCGTTCAAATCAAAGGAAACATTTTCAAGTGCGGAAACGGTAACAGAGCCGGTATGATATTCTTTTTTTACATCGGATAAAGATAAAAAAGCCATAAAAACACTCCCTTCATTTCAAGGATTCTTTCGGAATCTTCCGGTTGTCTGTTGACAAATCCGGTTCTATGTATTATAATTATAGCAACACAGTGTCGGGAAGTCAACAAACAGTATTGTATAAAACGATATGTTTTCAACAATACGATATGAAAGTGTCGGAAATCCGACAAAATCAAAAGCAAACAATTTATGAACGGAGGAAACAATATAAAAATGGCGGATAACAGACGTGTTCGTATGACGAAAAAGCTGATCAAAGACGCTTATCTTGAACTTTTGGAAACCAATCCTTCCGAGAAAATTTCTGTCACGGACATTTGCCGGAAGGCAGACGTAAACCGATCCACTTTCTATATGTACTATGAAGACCCAATTATATTGCGGCACGATATAGAAAACGATCTTATGGAGCAGATTCCTGTTTTGTCGGAAATGCCGAGCGAGATTACCTCCGATGAGCAATTTGTTGCTATTCTGGAGTCCTTTTTCACATATATCAAGGATAATGACCGGATGTTCCGTATTCTGATTCTGCAGTCAGACAAAAGAGCTTTCAACCGCAGGCTGATTGATGCGGTTCTCAGAAAGTATCATGTAGAGTCGCAGTCAAGCAATCCGATGCTTGCAAAGTACGAATATGTTTTTATCGTCAGCGGTGTTATCGGGCTCCTTGGCGCATGGATGGAAGGAAACTATCCGATCAGTGCGAGAAAATTTTCGGAAATGGTTCTGAAAATGGGATTAAAAGCCGCAGAAATCGAAAACTCGGATTTCAGATTACATTGAGAACCGCAGTATACAGCAAAACAGCAAACACCCACGGGATGATGAACCACGTGGTGTTTGCTGCTTTTTCGAGATATCGCTTTTACCGTTGACTGAGTTGTCTAAAACAAATGGCGTGTCAATTGCCGTTTCCCTGAGCCGTAAATTCATATTCGCCTGCTGTAACGGTTCTTTCTCCGTCAGGCAAAACAATCCGCGCCGAGGTATTGGCGGGGACGGAAATCCTGTAAACAGTCTTGCCATGTTCCCTTCCCCAGCTGCTTTTGACCGTGCCGTAAACGCTTTTGTATTCGCATTTTGCGAACATAAAGTGTCCGCCGACCTTCGGGGCTATGGTAAATTCATTTTCGCCCGACACCTGAATTCCGCACATTTCGGAAACGACCCATTCCAGAACCGCGCCCTTTGAATAGTGGTCGAGCGATGCAATACCTCCCTGCGCCTGCGTTCCTTCCCAGCTTTCCCAGATGGTGTTGGCGTTCATCTTCGGCATAAACAGCCACCCCGGCATCTGTTCGTTTTCAAGAAGCCTGTATGCATATTCCGGGTTGATGTCCTCAAGAACATAAAGAATAAACGGCGTGGACAAAAATCCCGTGCCGAGCCGCCAATCATAGTGTTCGAGTGCGGTAATCAGACGCTTTTTTGCAAATTCGGTTTGTTTTTCGTCCAAAAGCCCCATGTAAAGCGGTCGGACGAGCTTTGCCTGTCTGTCGGTATCGAGTGAAAATTCCGGACATTCTATCAGTTTGCCGTAGCCGGTTTTCGCCTTTTCGGCGTATTCCGAAAAGCGTTTTTGATCCTCCGCTTTCCCTAATACCTCGGCAATTTCCGCCATTGTTTGAAGCATATAAACGATATAAGCCGTTGTTTCTTCGGGGTGCGGACACGCAAAATCCTTGAAGCCCGTGATATGCACCTCGGTCGGCTCTGCCCATTCGCCGTAAGACTGACCGTAATTGGAAATGTATTTTCTGTATTTGCGGTCGATTCCCGTTCGGACTGCCGTCGGGTACCACTTGCCGAGCGTTTTGATCTTAAAATCGGCATATTTTTTCATGGCGGCGTAGCTGTTTTCAAGGATCTTTTGATCGCCGTAACGCTTGTAAATGCGATACGGAATCAGAACACCCGCGTCCGACCAGCCTGCCGAGCCGTCCATAAAGTCCATATAGAAATCGATGCCGCCCTTGGGGGTGATCTGACGGAATTTTCCGTTTTTGCGCTGTCCGTCGATCATATCGGAAACATACTTCCGCGCAAACGGAGCGAAATTGAAAAGGTATGATGCGGTATTGCAGAAAATCTGCGCATCGCCCGTCCAGCCGTGCCGTTCTCTTGTCGGGCAGTCGGTGGGCACGTCGGCGTGATTGTTTTTTGCCGACCAGCGCGTCGCTTCCACAAGCTTGTTGAGCAGCTCGTTGCTGCTGTCAAACGAAAGCGTTTCTTCCATATCGGAATACACGGCAACGGCGGTGAAATCCCCCGGTTTCCATTCAACGTCGGTTTCTATCAAAACATACTGAAAACCGAAAATCGCAAATCTCGTCTTATATTCGTTCAAGCCGTCCTTACAGTAATACTCGATTTGCTGCCGCGGCGAAACCCTCGTGCGCTTTTTGTTTGCGCACTGAAAATTCTTTTGCGTAAATTCGCCGTTTTCGTCGAACATTTCACCGAAGCGGAGTTTGATTTTCTGCCCCTTCTTCGCGTTTACGGAAAAGGCGATATATCCCGCGATATTCTGCCCGAAATCGAGGACTTTTGCGCCGCCCGGCGTGGTAATCACCTTTTGGACGGAAAATCTTTCATGCTCGGTAACGGGGACGTTGTTTGAAGAAACGGGCGTAACATCGCATTTGGCTTCCTTGGCAAAGCCGCCGTAGGAAGGCGTGCGCCACGCTTCGATTATCTCGCCGTCCTTGTTGTCGGCAAAGCGGATCTTCCCGTCGTTCGACCATGCCCATGTCTGATCTGTGCCGATGACTGTTTTATTTCCCGACTTATCCGTGATTTCAAGCTGGGCATATAACTTCGTCTGTGTTCCGTATTGGTTGCGAAGTCCCCATGCGCCGCACGAACCGCGATACCAACCGTCGGCAAGCTCAACCGTAATGACATTTTCGCCGTTTTCAAGCAGTTCGGTAACGTCGTAAGTCTGCAACTGAATCCGCTTTGTGTAATCGGTATGCCCCGGAGCAAGTACGAAATCGCCGACGCGTTTGCCGTTGACCAAAGCCTCATACAGCCCGCAGGCGGTGATATACAGCCTTGCTTTCGCAACGTTGCATGCGGCAAAATCTTTTTTGAAGCAGTCGGCAGGATAACGCTTTTTCTTGTTTACGCGATAGTTGCCGCTGATCCATTTTGCGGCAAAATCGCTTGCCGACAAAAGCCCCGTTTCAAAGAATGCTTCGATCGTCTCGCCCTCTGCGTCGTTTTCGTCCCAAAGTGTTACATTCCATTCCACACGCTGACGGGAGGCAAGGTCATTCGGGTAATCCGCGTGCATACTTTCCGAGACAACCTTTCCGCTGTCCCAGACAATCTGTCCGTCGGTTTTTGCAACAATACGGTACGCGGTCTGCTTGGTGCCGCCCTCGCAGTTCCACATCAGGCGGGGATGCCGGATGTCCATGCCGATCGGGTTGACAAGGTATTCGGTTCTGAGGCTTATCGCTTTCATTTCTCACACTCCCTTTGCTTCCAGTTCCGCTTTGACTTTCGCTCTGTACGCTTCACCCGCAGCAAGCTCACGCTGCCATGCGGCTTCCTCTGCTTCGGCGCGTCTTGCTTCCTTTTGCTCTTTCTTCAGCCGGTCTTCCGGAGAGAGCGCGGCAAGCTTTTCATCTTTGCGTGCCTTTGCTTTCTCAGATTTCGCTTTTTCTTTTTCTTCGGCAAGACGCTTCTTTTCTGCCGTCTTTGCCGCTTTTTCCGCTGCTGCCTTTTGATAGTCTGCAAGTTCTTTTTCAAAATCCAGCCCTTTCGCTGCGCATTTTTCCTTCAACGCTGCTTCAAAGGCAATCTCGTTTTCATGCAGATAGGTTGCTTCCGCCTCCGCCGCACGGACTTCGGGCGCAACCCATTCTTCGCCGCGTGCAGCCGCTTCCGCCTTCTGATATTCTCTTATCTTTGCCTGCTTGCGCGAGAGCGTTTTTTCAACAGTCAGGAAAATCAGCAAAACGGCAAGGATGATGCCGGTGATTGTTTCCAGTCCGACAAACGAGAAGGTGATCATATTTTTGACCGCCTGCGACTGCTGCGCGGCAACCGTCACACCGTCCACAAGCTTAGGGGCGATATATCCGGCTTTGGAGATCAGCGCATTGAAAAGACTGGTTGCAACACCGACGGTTGCCACGGCAAGGATGTTGTAAATGGACATTGCCACTCCGTCTGAGCGCACACCGCTTTTCCATTCGAGGTGATCCAGACCGTCTGCAAAAAGCGCCATAAAGACATAGGCACACGGAAGCCCGCCGATGTTTTTGATGAACTGTCCGACAAGAACAACCGCCATATTCGTCGGCACAGCCCAACAGATTGCACTTCCGATCGCATAGAGAATGAATCCCGCAAGGGTCACATTCCGCTTGCCGAATTTCTTTGCCAGCGGCCAGACGGCAAAAATGCCGATGCCCATGGGAATGCCGCCGATGACCGAGATCATCGTCTGCGTGACGCCGTCGTTATAAGTGCCGAGGACATAGTTGCAATAATAAACAAGACCGATATTTTTCAGCGACGTGCCGAGGGTATAGATAAAGAAATAGACAAACATCAGAATCATATATTTGTCGGTCAGCACGATTTTCAGCTGCGTCAGAAAAGGCAGCTTTTTTTCTTCCGTGCCGGACTGCTCCTCCGTCACGCGCTCTTTGGTAAAGTAATATTCAAGGAGCGTCAGCGGCAGGGAAAGGATGGAAAGAACGCTCATCACGAGGATCCATTTCGTCTGATCCACGCCGAGCATGGGCATAACTGCCATTGGGAAAACAAGCGCAACGATTATGCCGCTCATCATAATGGTGGAAATCTGATTGAATACGGACAGCCCGCCGCGCTGGATTGTGTTTCGTGTCGAAAGCGGGCACATAAGGTTGTGCGACATATTGTAGATGGTATATGCAAACGAATAAAACAGGTTGTAGGACAGCATGACCCAGATGACCTGTACCGTCTCGCCGGCGTTCGGAACCGTAAAAAGCAGAATTCCCGTCAGCGCGACGAGCGGAGCCGACAGAAGCAGCCAAGGGCGCGCCTTGCCCTGTTTGGTCTTGGTGCGGTCGATGATATAGCCCATAATGACATTTGTGATTGCGTCTATAATTTTGGAGACAAGCGGGAACACCACAAGAAAAGCACCGCCCCAGACGGTAGTCAGTTTCAGAACATCGGTATAATAGACGTTCAGATAAGTCGCAAGCACGGCGTTTAGCAGAAGCGCGCCGCATGGACCGAGCAGATACCCGAGCCATTTTTCTTTGCCTGTGACATTTTGCGAATGAATGCGACTGTCAAACAGCTTTGCAGATAACATTTCGTTTTTCATTTTTCGTCCGCTCCTTTGATTTTATATGATTTACACATCGCGGCAATTCCGCGGAAAAAGTGACCGTTTCCGAGCTGTACAAAGCCCTCTGCTATATTCCACGGCATGGACCTCCCTGCCGAGAGGGAAAGCGTGCGCATACAGTTTGTATCAAAAATCCTCTGCAGGAAAATTGCGCCCTTGATGCGGTTGTCACGCTCTGTGCCTCGCGGCAGTTTTTTCGCTTTTTTCAGCTGTTTCTTTGCTACACCGCAAACGGCGTTATAAAGAATTCTGCCCATAAAGGTCTTTTGGAAGTCGCAGAAGCGGCTTTCCATGGTCAGGGGCAATACGGGCGGCTCGCCGGGTAGCGGCGTGCCGAGCAAGTCGGCAAATTCGGTGTTTCCGATGCGCGCGGCACCCTTCATTTTTTCGTTTATACCGATGTCATACGGCGATTCCGGCACTTCGCCAACGGTCACCGTCAGCGGTGCGGTCAGGCGGATATCCTCGCTCGACGCGCCGACTTCTACGGTGTATTCTCCTTTTTCAAGCGTCCATGCGTTCTCTTTGACGTTCCAAAAAGACAGTTCCGACAAAGCAAACGAGAGGGTGACAACCTTTTCTTCTCCTGCTTTCAGATATACCTTTGCAAATGCGCGAAGCTCGCTTTCCGGCTTGAAAACGGCAGTATTTTCATTGTTTTTCACATAAAGCTGGACGACCTCCGCACCGTCACGACTGCCTGTGTTGCGGACGGTTAGAGTTGCCGTTACAATCCCGTTTTCGCTTGTCACGGCAAGGTTTTTGTATTCGAAATCCGTATAGGACAGTCCGAAACCGAACGGAAAAGCGGGACTGACCTTTGCTGTTTTCGCATAGCGATAGCCGACAAAGATGCTCTCCTTGTAAAACTCGTTTACCTTTTTGCTGTATTCTTCGCCGTAAGGAACATCGGCATAGCTTCTGTACCAAGTCTCCGCAAGCTTGCCAGACGGGTTGACTTCGCCGAAAAGCAGTCTCGCTCCGGCTTCGCCGCCGCATTGTCCCGGCAGATACAGATTCAAAATGGCGTTGACTCCGTCCGCAAACGGCAGTTCGACAGGCGATCCGCCCGAAAGCACGACGACAATCTTTTTGCCCGTTTTCATCAAAGCATCGGCAAGCGCCAGCTGATCGTCCGGAAGGCGCATATGTATCCGATCGCCGCCCTCACTTTCGGCAAGGTCGGTAAGCCCGAGATAGAGAAGAACGGTATCATATCTCTCCGCGATGGCAACCGCTTCCGCAATCGGGTTTCCTTCCGCGGGATCGACCCCCGCGCTGTACCCGCGCACATACCTGTATTTTATCCCGCGCGCATCGAAAGCATCTTTGTGCGTCACAACCTTTGTCGGCGAAATCATCGAACTGCCCGAACCCTGATAGCGCATTTTTTCAAACAATTCGCCGATGACGCAGAGTGGCTTTGTGCTGTCCAGCGGGAGCGTGCCGTCGTTCTTCATCAGTACCGCGCTGTCGGATGCAACCCGGGCGGCAAGCTCCGCGTGACCGTCACGGTCAAACGATTCCGTTTTTGATGCGGTTGCGAACTTCTCGGTCGCCGCAAGGATGCGTGTTACGCAGGCATTGGCTTCGTCCCCGGAAAGACTGCCGTCCGAAAGCGCGTCATAGACCTTTTTCAGGCTGACCGCCGTATCGCCCGGCATTTCGAGGTCCTCTCCCGCACGGATTCCGGCAACGCGGTCGTGCGTGCCGCCCCAGTCGCTCATCACGATACCGTCAAAGCCCCACTCCTCGCGGAGAACATCGGTAAGAAGCCACTTGTTTTCGGAAGCAAAGGTGCCGTTGATGCGGTTGTACGACGACATGACCGCGCCGGGCTTGCCTTCCTTCACGGTCGTTTCAAACGGTTTCAGATAAATCTCCCGTATGGCTCTTTCGTCGACAACCGAATTTCCGACAAAGCGGAAGTTTTCCTGATTGTTGAGCGCAAAGTGCTTCAGGCAGGCACTCACGCCCATGGACTGTACGCCGCGCACGAACGCCGCGCCGAACTTTCCTGCAAGGAGCGGGTCTTCGCTGTAATATTCAAAATTTCTGCCGCAAAGCGGGTTGCGCTTGATGTTGACACCGGGACCGAGAAGCATATGCACCCCGTAATAGCGACATTCCTCCCCAATCGCCCGTCCGATCTTTTCGGCATTTTCGGGATTCCATGAAGATGCCACGCACGCCGCCGTCGGAAATGCAGTTGCCGGTTCGCTTTTGGAAACCCCGTTATCCCCGCCGCCAATCTGCTTGCGCAGTCCGTGCGGTCCATCCGCCATTGCGAGGCGGGGGATATCAAGTCGCGGAACGCCGTGTGTGTACATAAAGTCCGTGCCCTGCAAAAGAGCGGACTTTTCTTTTTTTGTAAGTTCGGAAACTTTATTTTTCATGAATAGACCCCTCCCGATTTTATTCTGTTACAATTATATCATCCGGCGACATTTTTGTATTGCATTATTGTATTGATTGTGGTATAATTGTATTGAATTGAGGTGATGAGAATGGAAAATATTGATCTTGAATATCTGTGTTCGGTGATTGCGGGGCTTTCGGGCATTCCCGTGCGGATTTTCGACGGTGACGCGCTTGTTTATTATTCCTTTGTCGGCAGGCTTCCGCGCGACCCTATGGAAATCTGCAAAAGCGAAATTTTTGCCATAGAGAAGAATATCGGTTACTATATGACTGCACAGTTTCAGTATTACGGCGTTGTAAAATGCGGAAAAACAAGGGTGGTCATGGGACCGACAAGGCAGGTGACTGTCAGCGACGCGGAACTGCGCTCGCTTGCGTTTCTTGCCGATGTCCCGCCCGATGACACCGATGATTTTGTCGCCGGAATGAAAAGCATTGTCCCCATGCCGCTCGAAAGCGTGATGCAGACCCTCTGCGCCGTCAATTACATTCTCAACGGGGAGAAGGTATCGCTTGCCGACCTGACGATTTATGACGAATTGCAAACGGACTTTTCCTCTCAGATGGCAGCTGAAAAAACGGATGCCCCGGCAGAGTATCCGACAGATTTGCATAACACGCTGTCGCTTGAACAAACGCTGATGAGCATGATCCGCAAGGGCGATACGGCGGCGCTTTCGGAATGGGCGAAAAATGCGCCCGCCATCCGCGGCGGAGTCATCGCTTTTGACCAGCTCCGCCAGATGAAGAATATGTTTATCGTTTCCGTCACGCTTGCCTCGCGCGCCGCTATCCGAGGAGGAATGGATGCAGATGATGCGCTGATGCTTTCCGACAGATACATTCAGCGTTGCGAGTTGATGAATACGGCGGAAGAAATCACAAATCTGCAGTTTCACATGATTTCGGATTATACCGCGCGCGTTGAACGCCTGCACATCGGAAGCGACCCGTCACAGTTGATCGCGGCGGTTTCAAACTATATTCAGCATCATCTCTCCGAGCCGATCACAACAGAGCAGATCGCCGCTTCGCTTTATATAAGCCGCACGCACCTGTCCGCCCGTTTTCATAAGGAAACGGGGATAACCCTTTCGGACTACATTCTGAAAGAAAAAACGGAGGAGGCAAAACGCCTTCTCCGTTATACCGACAAATCTCTCGCGGCAATCTCCGCCTATCTCGGCTTTTCATCGCAGAGCCATTTTTCAAGAACATTCCGCAAAAACGCAGGTATCACCCCCGGCGAATACCGTACAAAGCACGCGGGGCATTGAGAAGTTTCTGCTTGACCCGACCGTCGTTTTTTGATGTGCCGACGGGATTTGAAAATCGTTTTCATTACCTGCCGCCCCGCATCCTCTGCGCTGTAAAACGAGTTGACTTCAGCTCGGCTTTATGCTATACTGAAAGCAGAAAAAAGCGGCGTGCGCTTCTCTTCTCCGGCGAGCTTATCCTACTATTATTCAGGGCGCGACTGAGCACGTTTTGAAAAAACTGTGAGGTAACTGATGAATATTGCAGACAACATTATAAAAAACAAATTGAAAAATGTGTACTTTATATGGGGCAGCGGGAAAACAACAATAGCAAATCGTTTGAAGGAAAAATACGGTTTTTACATTTACAGTACAGATGAAAGTCGGAATCGTCAGATGAAAATTGCCAATCCCATTGACCAGCCGTATATGTGCCGTGATTTTGTAAAAGAATACGGCGTCAAAAGCTTTTGGGAATTGCCCAAAGATGTAATTGCGGAACGCGAGGTGCATTTTGTAGCGGAAATGACGCCGATGATTGTTGCCGAGCTTATTCAGCTCTCTTCTCTGCATAATGTTGTCATCTGCGAGGGGGATATTGATTATTATGCCATTGCTCCTGTAGCGACAAATGCGGTTCATCTTTGTAATCAAAGCACGTCTTTTGATTGGTTTAACCGTCCCGATCATGAAAATATACGCGATACTGTTGCCGCGCGGACAGATCTGAGCAATGAAGAAAAACAGCAAATCATAGCGCATGCTTATGAATGCGTTACTCCTGCCGAATCGAATGCTCCGGATTGGGTCACCGAGCTCGGCATCAAAAATATTATTTGGAACAATCATACAAGCATAGATACTACCGCCGCCGAGGTTGCCGAATATTTCGGATTTACCATGCAGGCGCATTGATAATTTTAAAGGGCTGACCGCCATGGTCAGCCCTCGCTTTTTGCTATCGCCTTACTTTACGCAATCTCTTTGCGGGTAAAGGTCTTTGAACCCTTCACCGAAAAATATGTTTATACGCCGATTTTTTTCCTGATTTTCAGGATGTTCTTTCCGTCCTTGTATTCGTATGAAATTTCATCCATGCTTTTTTTCACCAGATATATGCCCAGACCGCCGATAGCCCGCTCTTCCGCGGATTGTGTGATATCCGGATCCGCCTTTGCGAGCGGGTCATAAGGCACGCCGTTATCCACAAAAGTAATCACTACTGACATGGGATTATCGATGATTTCTATACGCACCGTGGCGGGACCCACATCCGGATTATATGCATAATTTGCGATATTTCCGAAAAGCTCGTCGATGGCAATATCAATCTGAACCATCGCCTTTGCCGGGCAGTTATAGCTTTCGAGGGTTTCATTGACAAAAGCAGTTACTTTTTCAATATTTTCAATCTTTGCATCTATTGTCAGTTCTTTCATCACAGATCATCCTTTCTTTGTATTCAAGGCAAAGCATCGTTATATCGTCAAATTGAGGCGCTTCATTTACAAATGTATCAATATCCGCCTTCACCGCGGAAATAATCTTCTCCGGCTTTTCGTCATTTGCTTTGTTCAGAATATCGGAAAGCCTGCTCATACCGTACAGCTCATTACGGGCATTTGTCGCTTCCGTCACACCGTCTGTATACTGGAAAATCTTATCTCCGGGCTCGAGCATTATGCTGCCGCATTTATATCGCATTTCTTCCATTCCCGCAAGAACAAATCCCGCGCGTATCTTATAAGCCTCCGCACCTTTGCCTTTTCTGATGATAAAAGGCATCTCATGACCGGCATTTACATAATTGAATTCGCCTGTCACAAGATCGAGAATACCTTCAAAAGCCGTTATGAAAAGTCCTTCGCTGTTGGATTCGCAAAGCATACGGTTTACATTGGTAAATGTTTCTCCCAGCTCTGTTCCGGACTGAGTGTGATCCTTTATCAGCGTTTTGCCGATGACCATAAACAATGCGGCGGGAACGCCTTTTCCCGATACGTCCGCCACTACTATGGCGAGATGCCTGTCATCCACCATAAAGAAATCGTAAAAGTCGCCGCCTACTTCCTTTGCGGGATTCATAGTGGCATAAATATCAAATTCCTTTCTTTCGGGGAAAGCGGGGAAAATGCACGGCAGCATGGATTTCTGAATATGTGTCGCGACATCCAGCTCCGCTCCGATACGTTCCTTTTCCGCGGTGATTGTCGTAACTTCTCTGATATACGAACCGATATCGGATTCCATTTGACGGAGCGAATCGTAAAGCGTTTCGATTTCATCTCCGGTTTTGATATTCAGCGGCTCGAATACGGATTGCTCCGTTTTATCGCCTCTCTGATTTTCGATATAGTTTTCCGCCGCGTGGCTGAGTCTGGTAATGGGTTTCAGAATGGCCTTGTCCGTAACAAGCAGAATAAAAATCAGCATGACCACGGCTACCGCTGCAATAATCGCGGCAATCTGTATCAGGAAGGTTTGCCTGTCGCTTAGTATTTTATTCATCGAAATATCGACAAGCACCATGCAGATCACATTGCCGTTTTCGTCGGTTACGGGAGCCGACGCGGAACAAAGCCAGCCGTATTCCTCATAATTCGTAACATAAGCGGGAAAAGTATAGTCGCCTCTCAGCACCTTTTCCACATGTTCTTTTTCCACATCGTCCGTATCGCCCGGCTGGCAAGCCTCGCCTTCCTCGCTCGCATCCACGATATACAGATCTCTCATCGTATCGACATCGGTATAGCCGAGATACAGCGATACTACATTATTGTCCTCTTTGATTTTTGTCAGTATATCCAGCAGGCTTTTGTATTCCGGCATTTCATGTATGTAGGCAAAGCGGGCGTAATAAGCCTCGACTTCCGCTTCGGTGAAGCTGTCAACCATGGGGATTTCGCCCCGCTCTTCGCATATATCGCGATAAACCTTTTTCACTTCCTGCGTCAGCGTTGCCGCATCCTTTGCATTTATCACAGAGGCGGCTGTCTTTGTGATAGAGGTTGCCAGACTTTCATAATGCCTGTTGAACGAATTTGTATAGGTCGTATAGCTGATGACAACAGTACCGACAGAAAGCACTATCGTAAAAAGCAGCATTATGATTGCGACTTTGGCTTTGAGTGAAAATCTTTTTTTGCGCGTATCCATTTGCTTGAAAATCCTCCGTTTATATTTGAACAGTCAAAGAATTGAATCCCGTGCACTGCCTGTACAGATATTTCTTTGCCTTTTTCTTTATCAGGATAATACTTACCTCGTCGATATCGAAATCGTTTTTCTGCTTGGCTTTGCCGGAGCCCGAAAGCGGATCGTATTCCGTGGCATTGTCAAGTACATGCAGGGCAAAATCGCCGTCCGGCATGGCAATCAGCGTAATGCGTATTTTCCCGTCCGGCGTGTGTCCCAGCGCGTTTCTGACAATGGACGTGACAATCTCTTCGATAACCAGCGTCACGCAGTATTTCTGCCCCGGTTTTGCTTCCCATTTATCGCAAAATTCCTCGCATCCGTCCAGCAATGCGGAAATCTCCGCATCTTCGCCCGACAGGGTTACGCGATAGACTCGTTTTTCGTCAAAGCGCACTCTCTTCTTTTCGGAGACGAGATAATACAGCAGAAATAGCGCCAGAGAAATCGCTTCCGCCACGGGAAACGCATACCATACGTCGGCACTGCCGAGCAATGAAAAAAGAATAACGCACGGCATGGGAATGAGTATGCTTTTCAGCAAAACCCCGATAAAAGCGCCTTTATTGTCTTCTTTTGACTGGCAATATCTGCTGAGAATTATATTCAGCGCGATAAATATCGCACCTGTACAATAAATTCTGATCGCGCGTGCGGCACTCGGCAGTATTTCCTGCGATATGCCGAAAATAAGCGCGATGTCTTTTGCGAAAATAATTATCAGCGCAGCCATGATAATGCTCATCACGACAGCGCAGACAATCGACAGCCGTCTGACCTGGTGGCAATCATCCTCGCTCTGCTCGCCGACAAATGTGCTGACAAGCGGCTGTGCCGCTTCCGCTGTACCTTCGCAGAGATAAACGATAAAGAAAGACACATTGTAAATCACGTCGAAAACAGCCACGTGCGTCGCCCCGCCGAGGCTGAGCATGATGCGGTTGACAGTCAAAAGGAAAATCAGCTGAAAAAGGTTCTGCACCGATGTGGAAAACCCGATGCGAAAGCATGAAAACGTTTGCCCCATATCTATACCCGAGCGCGCCACTTTTACGACATTCTTTTTCTTTCCGATAATCGCGGGCAGATAGCAGGCGAC
Source organism: uncultured Eubacteriales bacterium (assembly GCA_934394585.1). Lineage (GTDB taxonomy): Bacteria > Bacillota > Clostridia > Oscillospirales > CAG-272 > Apopatosoma. The sequence continues at coordinate 16,819 of CAKRQU010000002.1, forward strand.
AGCGACTGCCGAGCCTATCACCGTAGAAGCCGCCGCGCCCGCCGTGCCGAAATCAAAGAAAAGCACGAGAATGATATTCAGCGAAAGATCCGTTACATTGCCTATGATAAAGCCGCGTGCGGCAATCACTTCGTTATTGTCATTGCGCAGAAAATTCAGAAAAACTATATTCAGAATCATAAGCGGCGCACCGCCCGAAATGATCCTCATATATGTCATACACGAATCGTAAAGCTGTGTTCCCTTTTCGCCGGCGCCGAGTATGCCGAGTATCTGCGGCGCAAAAATATTTGCCGTCAGCGCGAAAAGCAGTCCCGACAAAAGCGCCGTTTTCCATACCCTGTTGAAACAGCGCACTGCCTCCTGCTCGCTTCCTTCGCCGAGCAAACCCGAAAATCTCACTCCTCCGCCTATTCCGAATGCATCGGTAATCACATTCATCAGCATATATATCGGAAGGCAAAGGCTGATCGCGGCAAGTCCCGTTTCACCCATTCTCCGTCCGACGACAAGTGCGTCCGCCATATCGGACAGCGCAAAGCCGAGCGAAGAAATCAAAGACGGGATGAGCATCTTATAAAACATTTTCGATACAAAATAATCTTTTTTCATACCTGTGACGCCACCCAGATCAGATTTTTGCTTTCGGGGCGGAGCTCTTCCTTTATCATACGGATTCCGGGGATTCCGAGATCCTCCTCCATATTGCAATATGTATATCTGTCCGCATACTGTCTGACATACTCGCGTATGGCATAATATACAAATCCTCTCGGGGCATCCTTGCGGCATTTGCCCACCAGAGCGTCTACCGTATTTTCATCAATCGAAAATCCCGCAAATACGGATATCGGTTCATCGTCTCTGTAAACGACAACACCATCTATGCCGAGCTTTTTTCTCTCGGCGAGCGCCCTGTCGGAAACTCCGCCGTCGACAATATTGTTGTTTCCTATGCTGTGCGGCAGTTTTTCCCATCCGGATACCACGGCAAGCGCGTCATCGATATTATCGTCGGAAATAGGCAGGGTTTTCAGCACGTTTTCGCGTTCTATCCTGTTGATTTTATGGCGGACGCCCGTATATTTGCCGCCGCTCAGCCCGATAAGCTCCAAAATATTGCAGATATACTCATCGGATTCCTCTTCGCGTTTGAGCTTCCACATCGAGGGAAATCTTTCCTCCAGCCATTTTGCGTCGTCTTCACATATATAGCAAAGAGAAAAATCCCTGCTTTTCATGCCGTTTTCGATAAAAGCCTCGATGGCATCTCTGCTCCCGCAGGGGAAAAACCACGTATTTTCACCGCGCTCCCCGCATTTTACGGCAAAAAAATCATCTTTTACAAAAGCGGAAAGCTTCATCTGATGCTGCCAGAGATACAGCGAATTGAATGTGTTTGCGGACAGCTTGTTTTTGCAGCTCTCTCTGATTTTTTCAAATTGGTCTTTTTGTGATATGTCTATTTGCGTCGTCTGAATATCCATAAAAGTTTCTCCGGTCATTTTTTATTCGATGGTAAGTATATCCGTAAAACCCGTCACATCAAAAATATCCATCACAGTTTCATTGACATGCCTTACAATCATATTTCCCTGCTTATTCATTATTTTCTGCGCGGCAAGGATAACGCGGAGTCCCGCAGATGAGAGATATTCGAGATTTTCAAAATCAAGAATGAGGAGCGTATTATCGCCTATATTTCCTTTCAGCTCATTTTCGAGCTGCGGCGCGGTTGTCGTATCCAATCTTCCGGAAACTTTTATTTCCAGCGTTTTGTCGGTGATTGTTTTTTCTATTGTCATGCTCGTTACCTCCGGTTTGCTTTTGCGTGTTATTACATTAAAATTCCAGCGTGTCCACTTTTGCGAGAAGACCAGACAGATGATTTTTGCAGTTATCTATAATCATTTTTCCTTCGGGATTGTCAAAGCCCATGCGCCTGATTGTGCGGCGCATAAGTCTGGCATAGCCCACTGTCATCGCCTTTTCAGCCACTTCGTTCATGCGCTCCTCGTCGTTTGTATCCAGATAAAGCGAAAGCGATTTACGCCATATATATTTTGTGGTTTCGTAAGGAAGCTTCATGAATTTCTCCGTGGCAGCGGGATTAAGCTCTCCGAACCCCACAAATCCCAGAAACATGGATGCAAGCTCAAAAACAGGATGCCCGTAAGAAAGCGTATCCATATCAATCAGCAAAACCTCGCCGTTCTGCATTTCGACATTGTTTGTGTGATAATCGCCGTGAATCATCGTGTGCCTTTCGGGAACGGCGCGTATGAGAGAAAGCAGTTTGCCGCTCTGCTCCATCGGCAGGTAGTCTTTTAAAAATTCAGCCCAGCCGATCGCCACCGCCTTCATATCCTCCATATCCTCGGGATTTACCTCGGTAGAATGAATGCGCTTCAGCAAATCGACAAATTCGGCTATGTATTTGTCCTTGTTTTCGGGCTCTGCGGCAATAAGCTTGGAAAACGACTTGGCATTCAGCAGCTCGAAAACAGAACCGTATGAATTTCCCACCCTGACCACGTCAAAAGGAATAGCTGTGGGAATTCCCAGAATGAGAGCGGTGCGGGCGAGCCGACGCTCGCGTTTTATTTCATCCAGTGCATTGGCATTGCGGTAAACCTTTACGACGATTTCGGGATCATAGCGGTAAACTATACCGTTGGAACCTTCGCCCAGAATTTCGCATCCTTCAACAGAAAGCTTGCGATAGCCCTTTTGCACATTTATCATTTCGGTAAAGCCCGTCATTTCAAAAACATCGTAAATATCGGGAGAAACTCCGACTATCTCGATATCCTTATATGCTTTGCGCAGCTTCAGAATAACGCGGAGTCCCGCACTCGAAATGAATTCAAGATTTTCCGCATCGATAATAATCTTCATTGCATCGGCGTCGACGCCCTCAAAAATCAGTTTTTCGGCAAGCGGAGCGTTTGTCGAATCAATCCTGCCTTCCAAAACTATACGCGATGTCGATTTATCGTTTTTCACAGTTACCATTATCTGTCCCTCCGAATATTTTATCAATTTAATAGCCGTGCGCTATCATCGCTCCAAACTATTTATACGTAAATATATAAACAAAGTATAACAGATATCTGCAATTTTTTCAACCTGTTTTGTAAAAATACGGTCCAAAACAAAAGAAAAACCGAAAAATCGGTCGCAATCCGCGCAAAAATGCGGAAAATGACCGATTTTTTATATCTATCCTTCTTTTCCGCCGTCGTCTGTATCGTCGGCTCACCCGTGGCGCGGCGTGATGAAATCGCAAAGCAGGTTTTCCGAAAAAGTCCCCATACGGCAAAATGCAGTGAAAGCAATATCTTTCACTGCATTTTTATATTATTCGTAATACTGAGCCTGCGCATGCCACAATTCGTGATATTTTCCCGCTTCATCGGAAAGAAGCGCTTCATGCGTGCCCACCTGAACCACCGAGCCGCTGTCGAAAACAGCTATCTTGTCGCAGAAACGGCAGGAGGAAAGTCTGTGGCTTATGTACACAGCCGTTCTGTCCGTGACCATTTCATTGAATCTCGAATAAATTTCCGATTCGGCTACGGGGTCGAGCGCCGCAGTCGGCTCGTCGAGTATGATAAACGGTGCGTTTTTATAGAGCGCGCGGGCTATGGCTATTTTCTGCGCCTCGCCGCCCGAAACATTCACGCCGTTTTTATCGAGATTCTTATAAAGATACGTATCAAGCCCCTGCGGCATTTTTTCGGAATCGAGCACAAAGCCCGCCTTTTCAAGGCACTCCTCTGCTTTTTCCTTATCGTAATCCGATTTTATCGCCACATTCTGACCGAGCGGCAGAGCGAAGAGGCGGAAATCCTGAAATACCACGGAGAAAACGGAGATATAATCGAGATAATTGTATTTTCTTATATTGATACCGTTGAGAAGTATCTCGCCCTCGTCCGGGTCATAGAGACGGCAAAGAAGCTTGATAAAAGTAGTCTTGCCGCTGCCGTTCTGACCGACAACAGCGAGTTTTTCGCCGATGTTGAACTTGAAAGAAACGTGGCGGAGCGCATAATTTTCACTGCCGGGATATTTGAATGAAACGTCGCGGAATTCTATTTCGTAATTGTTATCCATGCGCTTTTCCACCGTGAGCGAGCCCTGATACATCTTATTCGGAATATCGAGAAAATCAAAGGTAAGCCCCAGAAATTCCGCATTGTTGCGAAGCTCGTTGAGAGACATTATCATCGTGCCTATCGCACCGGATACCATTGTAAGCGCACCGATATACTGCGTTATCTCGCCGACGCCGAATGCTCCCGCCCAAGCCTTAAGGCATACGAACACATAGGCACAGCCTGTGAAAATGACGGACACCGCACTTGAAGCCGCATAGAGCGGACCGAGTTTGGTACGTGAAGCCTTTGCATAAAAGCCCTTGGAAGAGAATGCATCTTCTTTATTGTTCGCATGCTTTACAGCAAACCTGTCCTGACTGTACATGCGGACATCCGACACCCATTTGCTTTCGTATGCGAGGTCATAGAAAAAGCCGAACAGCTGATTTACGAGATTGTGCCTGTTTGCATTTCGGGCATAGAATTTGCCGACTATATTTTCAATCGCGGGCGCAAGATATGTCACAAGCAGAAGAACGGCGATTATTCCGAGAATAAAGAGCGGGCTGTTCAGCACGGTAAGCCCGCCGGCGCTCTCAGGCACTCTGCGGACAAAGAGCGTGACTGTCATCGCGATACCGCCGAGAATCTTTGCGACAGCGGAGAGAAAGTCCATAAAGCGCCATTCCACGCTTCCGAGTCCCCTGCCGTTTGCATTGGCATTCTGGCGTATCTTGTCATAGAGAATATGCGTATCGCCACTGTCCATATCGGCATAATCCATATCCATAAATTTATCACGATATAGCTTATTGATTGAAAACCATTCCAGTTGCCCGTAAATACTTATTGCTTTGTTTATAAACGCAGAAATAAGCGCAATAACAGCGGCGGAAGCAAGCGATATCAAGATATAAATTTTCAGTTTTTCGGGGTCTCTGCTGCCCGCGAGCTCACTGATTATCAGCGCCGAAAGATAAATACCGACATAAGGCGTCAGCGCCGACCAGATTCTGCTTATTATTGTCATTACCGTGTATTGCGGGTTTGCGCGATAAAGCAACTTCACTCCGCGCAGCGTCATTTTCATTGCCTCTTTGCGGGGCATAAGAGCTGTTTTTTCAGTTTTCTTCTTCATTTTCTTCGCCTCCGTCCTTATAGTACTTGCTCTGGACATCGAAAAATTCCTTGTATTTGCCGCCGAGCGCCATAAGCTCATCGTGCGTGCCTTCCTCGGCGATGACGCTTCCGTCGAGCAGGATTATCCTGTCACAAAAGCGCGTCGAGGCAAGGCGGTGGGAAATATAAACGGAGGAGCGTCCCTCTGCCATGGCGTTGTATTTGCTGTACATATCCGCCTCGGCTATCGGGTCGAGAGCCGCCGTCGGCTCGTCGAGTATGAGCATCGGCGCGTTTTTATAGAGCGCGCGGGCAAGCATGAGTCTCTGCGTTTCGCCGCCGGAAAGTGCAATCGCCTCCTCATAAACATCACGCACAAGCTTTGTATCGTATTTTTCCGGAAGCGACTCTATCTTTTCGCAAAGTCCCGCTTTGTCGGCGCAGCTGCGGACAGCATCCATATCTATATTGCCGTCCATATCCTGCGCTATATTCTGCGCTATCGTTGCGGCAATGACATCGAAATCCTGAAATACTGCGGAAAAGAGCTTATAATAATCGCGGCGATTGTATTTTCTTATATCCTCGCCATTCAGCAGTACCCTGCCCTCTGTCGGGTCATAAAAGCCGCAGATGAGGCGGACGAGCGTCGTCTTTCCCGCTCCGTTCATGCCGACCACGGCAAGCTTTTCGCCGGGATGAAGCGTGAGATTTATATTCTTCAGCACATCCCTCTCCGTTTCGGGATAGCGGAAAGTTACATTTTCGAGTTTTATCTCATATTTGCCGCGCGGGTCTGCCGTGAGCGGCTCGCCGTCCTCAAACCTGAATATTTCGGGATATTCAATCATCTCGCGGACAGTCGAGATATCAAGGCTTTGTCTGTGGAGCGTATTTACATTTCCGAGTATCCATCTCACCCAGTTTGTAAATCCGCCGAATGCGGCAAAATAAAGCACAAATTCCGCCGCGGAAAGGTTTCCTTTCAGAGCCATATTTATGAGATACGCATATGCTATACCGTTGCGGAGGAATGTGAGAACAATATCGGAAACGGAGCTTATCATATTGACATTCTGCTCCCTGCGCTTGAGGGCGAGGGTAAGGTCCTTTGCCTTATCGTAAATTTCCGTAAGCCATGGCTTTATTCCGAAAATTCGCAGATCCTTTGCGTATTCCGAGCCGGAGCCGACAGTGTTTACATAATTCATTCTGCGTCCCTGCTCCGAAAACTCCGTGCGGTGTCTGTATCCGAATCCGCCGACTTTCTTATTTACAAAGAATCCGACAATCGATGTCGCAAGCACAACGGCGACAACCCAAAAGTCGAGTCTTGAAAGCATTGCAAGATAGATGGCAAAGCCGAGTACGTTTTTCAGAAGCTGAACAAGCGTGTTCCATATCGCCTCCGTTGCGCTGTTGTTGTTGTCCGTGGCGTCTGTAGCGCTATTCGCAAGGTCGCGGAATTCCTTTTTCTCGGTATTCGGATATGATGTTGTCATCATCTTGCCGCATATCATACCGATGATATGTGTCCTTATTGTAATGCGCCCATACATTGTATTTTCGCTGACATACGAATTTGCGGCTCTCAGAAGCATAGTCGCACCGACAAAAACAAGTATCGTGACGAGCAGATATGTAAGCGACTTCTGCGTTTCCACAGCGGAGATGACCGCGGGAGAAATGAAAAGCGAAACAAGGCTCTGCCCCAGCACTATGACGACCTGCGCAAGGCAAAGGAAGATGACCTTCTTCTCTTTTATCTTCCATGCCGTGCCTATCATCCAGCAGCTGTTCTGCCACATATTGTATTTCGGCTTCTTCGGCTTTTCCTTTTTTATTTTTTCTTTAGTCAAGGTGTTTCCCTCCCTTTTTGGTTTACGGCTATATCATATCACAGAAAAAGCGATTCGGCTCATTTTTGTGACGAATCGCTCTTATTTTGTGACGAATTGCAAAAATCACCCCTGCGGAAGCAGAATTTCGGTGGTAAATGCGCCGTCCTCGCTGTTTCGAGAGAGATATCCGCCGTATTTACTTATTATCTCGTCTATGCTGACAAGCCCGAAACCGTGCGAGCCTTCGCGCTTTGTGGAAGCGAAAAGCCCGTTTTTCTTCTGCATCTTTTTGCCCGCGGTAAGATTGGTAAACGAGATATAAAGCTGCGTCCCTTTCATATCCATATAAATGCGGATATACCGTTTCCCCTCCGGCAAAGCGGCATTCGCTTCTATCGCATTGTCAAAAAGATTGCCTATGATGACGCAAAGGTCAAGATTGCTTATTTTCAGCGCCACCGGAATATGCGCCGTGGCATTTACTTCTATCGCTTTCGATTTCGCAAGAGAAATTTTGCTGTTGAGAATGGCATCCGCCATGGCGTTGCCTGTCTTTATCACGGTATCCACCGTGTTTAAATCCGTATCCAGCTCATCGAGATATTTTTTTATAGCCTCCATATTGCCGCTCTCCGCATAGGCTTTCATCGCGGCTATATGATTTCGGTAGTCGTGACGCCAGCGGCGCATCTGCTTATACATAGTTTCCACCTCGGTGTAATGCGTATCGATAAGCTCGCGCTGATATTCGGCTATTCTTTTGTCGTTTTTTCTTTTCAGTTTCATTTTTTCTCCTTATTTCATGGCGATTATCGCGCGATTTATCGCTTCGTAAGCGCCTCGCGGCAAAGGTACCGCTTCGCCGTCCGCGAGCGTAACGCATGTTTTCGTCATGCGGCGGACATAATCGAGATTTATTATACTTTGCCTGCCTGTGCGGAAAAATCGGCTGTCCAGCTCCGTTTCTATTTCGGAAAGCGTCTTTCGCACGGTGATATTCCTTTTGGCATGTACGGTAATATCGTTTTTATAAACATCGATATATTTTATTTCACGGATAGGCAGACGTATTATTTCGTCCGCGGTTTTCAGCGTTATCATTTTTTCATCTTTTTTCAGTTTTGACGCCGCGCGGTCCAGAACTTCAAAAAGCTTTTCGCTTTTCAGCGGTTTCATCAGATAATGAAGTGCAGCCACTTCATAACCCTCGCTGATATAATCGGAATATCCCGTGATGAATATTATCTGCACGGTTTCACTTTTTTTGCGTATGTTTTTTGCCAGCGTCACGCCGTCCATATCGCCCATTTCGATATCAAGCAAAAGAATATCAAAATCGCTTTCGCCTTCAAAATCGAAAAGCAGACTTTCCGCATTTTTATATGTTTTTATTTTTGCGTCATGACCGCCGTCCTGCGCCCACTGTGCAGTCAGCTCCTGCGTCAGTGTCACCTGCGCCGCATCATCATCGCAAATACCGATTCTCAGTTTCATAAAAGCCTCTTCGGAGATGTATTTTATATGATTTTATCATGTTTTTACCGAAAAATCAAGCATAGCGGCGCCAAAATAAAAATGTCACGCGATCGCGTGACATTTTTATTATATATCAATCGCTGCTTTTCCGTTTGAAAACGAAAGATGAACATGCCATTTGTTTACCGAGGCGGTAAGTATAGTCCCGTCCGGAAGCGGGATTTCCGTATAAGCCGCAAAATGCAATTTGCTTTTCAGCTCACCGTCGATATAAAATTCATATCTGCCAATGCCGTTATAACATGTCAGAACACAATCACCGAGATCTATTGATGCAAGCTTTGTAAAAGCAATATCACATATCAAAGTGACAACGCAAATCGCCAGTCCCACAAATCCGATATATACTCCCACGATAAAAGAAGTATTGTATGTAATGGTATGATACCGGACAAAACCGAAATCGCTCACCTCATCGACCATACTCTTTTCGTATGCAATCGCAAATACGATGGCAATCACGAGAAAAACAAAACATAAAATGCCCTCGATGATCCGTCTTTTTCGGATACGCTTTTTCAATCTGGTTTCAAACTCTGAATAATTCATCGCCAAGCCCTCTCTTTCGTGCTGTTTTTTCGGATTTTTGCACATCGCCGCATCTACTCTTCCGCGTCTATGGGCACGCGCACAAATGTCAATATCCCGTTTTCGGGAGCAAGATTGAGAGCGTCTGTCAGCACTCGAAATACAATTTTATCTTTCCTTATTTTTTTCGCATACAGTAAAAGGTGTTCAGTCGATTTCACTCCTTCAATTTTATCTATTTCAAAATATATCTTAGCAAAAGATTCGGTCGCAACTATCACCCATTCTTTACCGTATAAGGTTATATGTACTTCATCACGCCTTGATTCATTAAATATGATATACATATCAATTTCTTCACAAACCCATTTGTATTCATCGGAGTCGGGAAAATAATTTCGAGTCCGGTTATATGTAACAATCGAATCGAATATAAAAAGTGCAATATGGATTACAGCGATAATGATTATTATAAATTTAATTAGTTCTTTTAAGCCGAATAGAATATTCTTAAATGCTTTTTTCATCACTTGTCGCCTCTCTTTCTCGAAACTCCGAAGCAATTTATCAAGCTACCTTTTTTAGACAAATATTCGCTCACACTATCAAAATCTCTTACTTCGGTAGAAAAATTATTATGATTATAAACTAATATTTTGCCATCCTCATTTTTCTGAACAGCCACAGTATGTATTCCGCTAAATATATTTTTTTCAAATATATCTTTTTTAAATATTTTTACTGGCTTATTCCAAAATGTTATTATAGTAACATCGCATTCATCTAACAGTGTATTTATTTGAGAATACTTGCTTTGTTTTGCATTTTTTATTTGTTCTTTTGACATAATATGAGTTTCATAATCATCAAGCGATTCAAAATATTTCGGAAGAGGACCGGAGCGGCATCCCCAATGTCCTTTATGCCATAGTGCATTTTCTTCGCACCAATTCACAACATCCTTAATCGGTACAGGATCTTCCGTCAATACTCTGGCATTATATAAAGCTATCGCTTCACAACCACATTTTGACATTTTATCATTGCCAAGCTTCATGTCTTTCACTCTTTCATCAACAGCCTGACCGAAAATACATGTTAATACACTTCCGATTTCCAATCTGGCATTCGTAACCTTATCAATAAGCCTGAAAGAAGGAGATATCGGAAGATGCCCGCTCGGATCGGTATATTTTATCGGATCGTTGTTGCAGTATACATACAGATTCAGGCTGAGTGCGTCGCCTGCCTCGGCATATTCCCACCCGTCCTGCTGGGTAAATCTGCCTGTTTCCGCGTCGTAGTAACGGGCGCGCAGATATACTGTTTTCGTTTCGATATCGTAGTATTCCGCGCAATAGCGGAATACATTCGTATCAAATACATCGGGGCTTTCTTCCACGCCGAATGCATCGTATTTATACCGCTTTATCACGGCGCCGCTCGCATTTGCCAGCGCTATCACATCGCCGTGCCCGTTAAAGCGGTAATATGTTTTTGTGCTTCCCTCTTTTGCGTATACGAGCGTCAGCGCACGGATATAATATACGCTTTCTGCGCCCATATCGGCTACTATATTGCCATTATCCCACGCATGCGCTTTGCCCTGTATACTGTGGCGCAGTCCGTCGGGACGATATCAAGCCCGTTTACGGTTTCAGCAAGTCAAGATATTCTTGTGTAGCACCATGATTTTTTGCCAGTTCATAGGCATCTTCACGTGCTTCCGTGCTTGCGCCATACTGAATCAGCAGTTTTGTTATTTCGTATGCATTTTCCCAATACGGATTGAATGCAATAAAGTGAAGAACACTCCACGATCCCTTTCCATCCGGATCGGCACCGTTTTCGAGCAGGATTTTTACTATGGCTACGGAATTTTTTTTGCCATTTTCCGTATCCATATACGATGCCGCGATATCCAGTGCACCGGTATTGTATGCTAAATTAACATCCGCGCCGCGATTTATCAGTGCCTCAACATAATCATATCTTTCAACTCTGCATGCTTTTTCAAGAGGAGTGTCACATGTATAATAATAGTAGAACAGCATATCGACAGGTGAATTTGGATTTGCGTTTATATTATACCTTTTATCTTTTAATAGTTCGAAGAAAGTTTCGTCGTCCTCTGCCTCTATCGCATCTATCACTTTATTTACATAAGCTCTGGAACTGTAAGTAGCGCATGAAACAATTACTAACGATAGAAAAGCTATAAGCAATACAATACATATTATTTTTTTCATAAATCACCTAAACCAATATACATCAATATCTGAGCGGAGCGGATTTGAATTTAATTTCGGGATGAGCATCTGCTATCTCAATAAAAACATCCTCTCTGAGCATGAAAACAAATGTTTTTTCGTTTTGATACCTATTGGCTCTGAATTTACGGAATATTTCTTCTAATTCGAATTCGCTCAGAACCCGTTTTGAAAAATACATCAGCTTCAGCATACCCTCTGCTCTCGAGCCGTTTTTACGCCATGTTATTCCCGCGTCGGCAATATCCTCAAATCTCATTTCAAAATATTTTTTTCCATTCTGAAAACATATCTTTTCGTCATCATACCAATATTGGGAAAAATACAGAGATTTATGTACAAGTCCCTCTATAGCCGAATATAAACAGCAAACAGGAAATATGACTGTAATCACATAGACGAATATAATAGCAAGCCAAAATCCGGATATCATATCAAAAAAGTTTACATACCAAAGAAATATGTATAAAGCTATACCACCAAATCCAAAAACAAAGCAGGCGACAGTTGTAGACCAAAAGAATGGTTTTGAATATTTTATTACATAATATTTCTTCATCGCGAAAGTAAATCCTCCAAACGTTGCTTGAGCTCATCCGATAAATCACAATTTATAAATTCGACAATTCTATCGATATATTTTCTGTCTATGAGACCACGCTCATCGATATATTCGAATACTTTTAAAAGCCAATCATTTACCTCCTTCATATTGCTTAAAAGTTTATCTATTCCCATTCCTTTTATTTCGTCAGCTGCCCCTTTTAGTGCGTCTAACAAAATATCTATAAGAATTTCTTCCTTAACTTCTGATGATCGCAAATCTTCCTTTTTTTCTATTTTTTCAGCAAGACTTCCGACAAATCCCACAATTCCGCCTCCTACAAACTTAACTACAATTTTTAAAAATTTTGACTGACGACCAAACGTCACGCCATCGCAGAAACCTTCTATAATACCTCCCACGGTTTCCTTGACAAAATATGACCAGCTTGCGCCACCTACTGTATAGGTTTTTATTAGTGCCCGAACCAATTTGCGCGCTCCCTTGATAAGCCCAAGAGCAACGCCAAGCCTGAAGCTATGCCCGCTCGGATCAGCATATTTTATCGGATCGTTGTTGCAGTATACATACAGATTCAGGCTGAGTGCATCGCCTGCCTCGGCATATTCCCCTCCATCCTGCTGGGTAAATCTGCCTGTTTCCGCGTCGTAGTAGCGGGCACGCAGATATACCGTTTTCGTTTCGATGTCGTAGTATTCCGCGCAATAGCGGAATACATTCGTATCAAATACATCGGGATTTTCTTCCACGCCGAATGCATCGTATTTATACCGCTTTATCACGGCGCCGCTCGCATTTGCCAGCGCTATCACATCGCCGTGCCCGTTGAAGCGGTAATATGTTTTTGTGCTTCCATCTTTTGCGTATACGAGCGTCAGCGCACGGATATAATATACGGTTTCTGCGCCCATATCGGCTACTATATTGCCATTATCCCACGCATGCGCTTTGCCTTGTATGCTGTGGCGCAGTCCGTCGGGGCGATAGGTATAATACGTCACCGATGTGCCGTCCAAGCTGTATGTTATCTGCATACCGAAAAGATCGTAGCTGTATGCGCCCGCATAATCGCCGCCCGATATCAATAATATAATTTTGTTGTTTTGAATTTTAAATCCGGATGAGAATTATTCATTTCCTCAATCACGTTGTTTCTTGAAGAAAAGACGAACAGTTCTTCCGATTGGTAATTAAAATCAAATTTTATAAAAATTTTCTTTATTTCTTTTTTCGTCAAAATTCTTTTTGAAAAATACATCAGCTCCAGATGAACAGGATCTCGCACCATCGGGCGGCTTATCAATCCGGCTTCTGCTATATCGTCAAATTTCATTTCAAAATATTTTTTCCCGTTCTGAAAACATATCTTTTCTCTATCAAACCAAAATTGAGAAAAATACATATCTTTATGTATAAGCAAATTTATCGACGCATATAAACACAAAGCCGGAAATGCAAGAATAAATGCATTGATAATCAAAATCCCCGGTAAATATCCCGACACTATATCAAAAAAGTCTATATGAAAAAGAAATATGTATAAAACTATACAGCCCAATACAACAGCAATACTACCTATCAAAGTAAAATAATAAAAAAACTTCGTAGTTTTTAAAATATAATATTTTTTCAATTCGACACCACCTTGTATATCTTATCTACAAATTCCTCGGGAAGTTCTCCTTGTATAAAATCAATGATATTTCTAATATATTTTTTATCTACAAGGTCTGTTTTCTCTATGCCTTCAAATACTTTTACAAGCCAATCACTTACATCCTGTATATTAGCTAAAACTTTGTCTATTCCCCAATTAACAACACATCCAACCAATTCTTTACAGATTTCTTTTCCCGCGGAACAAAGCCCTTCATTAAAAATCTCTTTCCAAGTTTTTGATGATCTCAAATCTTCCTTTTGTTCTATTTTATCTACCAAACTACCAAAAAGTCCTTTAACTACATGACCAGCAGCATCGAATAAAATTTTTTTCCATTTCGGCATTTTATATGTAAAGCCTTCGCAAAAACCATCTACTATTCCTGATACAGATTCCTTGACTATATTTGTCCATCCTATGCCGCCTCTTATATGTGCCTTAACTAAAGAACGACCAAATTTATATAAACCCGAAGCTATTCCAAGCGCTGTGCGGAAGCTAATAAAATGCCCACTCGGATCAACATACCCTATCGGGTCATTATTGCAATACGTATACAGGTTCAGCGATAAGGGAAAGCCCGGTACAGCGTAATTCCACCCGTCCTGCTGAGTAAATCTGCCTGTTTCCGCATCGTAGTAGCGGGCGCGCAGATATACTGTCTTTGTTTCGATATCGTAGTATTCTGCGCAGTAGCGGAATACGTTCGTATCAAATACATCGGGGTTTTCTTCCACGCCGAATGCGTCATATTTATACCGCTTTATCACGGCACCGCTCGCATTTGCCAGCGCTATCACATCGCCGTGCCCGTTGAAACGGTAGTATGTTTTTGTGCTTCCCTCTCTGGCGTATACGAGCGTCAGCGCACGGATATAATATACGTTTTCTGCGCCCATATCGGCTACTATATTGCCATTATCCCACGCGTGCGCTTTGCCCTGTATACTATGGCGCAGTCCGTCGGGGCGATATCGCAGCCCGTTTACGGTTTCAGCAAGTCAAGATATTCTTGTGTAGCACCATGATTTTTTGCCAGTTCATAGGCATCTTCGCGTGCTTCTGTACTTGCACCATACTGAATCAGCAATTTTGTTATTTCGTATGCATTTTCCCAATCAGGATTGAATGCAATAAAGTGAAGAACACTCCACGATCCCTTTCCATCCGGATCAGCACCGTTTTCGAGCAGGATTTTTACTATGGCTACGGAATTTTTTTTGCCATTTTCCGTATTCATATACTCCGACGCGATATCCAGTGCGCCGATATTGCAAGCAAAATTAACATCCGCGCCGCGATTTATCAATGCCTCAACATAATCATATCTTTCAACTCTGCAAGCCTTTTCGAGTGGAGTGTCGCGAAGAATGCAAAAGAAAATCATTCTCTCAACAAGTAAATTTGGATTTGCATTTATATTATACCTTTTATCTTTTAACAGTTCGAAAAAGGTTTCGTCGTCCTCTGCCTCTATCGCATCTATCACTTTATTTACATAAGCTCTGGAACTGTAAGTAGCGCATGAAACAATTACTAACGATAGAAAAGCTATCAGTAATATAATACATATTATCTTTTTCATAAATCACCTAAACCAATTTCTTACCGTAAGTTCTATCGGAACAACTATTCTTTCCACAGTCGTCGTGCTGTCATCCGGAGAATTGCCCCATAAATACCACGGTAACATATCTGCAAAAAAATGTCCTATGCTTCCTATAAATCCATTTGGTGGTGAGCCATTATATGTTCCCATATCTTCCGGCGCAGTAACCATATTGCCATCGGCATCGTATATAACTTCCCTGTGACCGTCACCGCTCAAATATTTTACGTTCGGACCTTTAGCCAATGCAGTATTTTGATGACAAAGAGCTCTACCATCGTCTTGCCTACTCCAACCACTTTCTTGGGCTTCTTTCTCTGTCTGGGGAAGCTCCTCTATGGGCTGATTTTCATTCCTGCTATAATGAATATTTTTAATTTTACCAATAAATGAATCCTCTGTCGGTATTTCTAATATATCGGCTGTATTGCGAATATAATGTTCTATATTTATTGCTAAATCAATAGAATCATGATACTGATCTGAAATAACTTGCAATGTATCGCCGGCAAATTTTTTACTGCTTCCTTTGAACGAATCCCAAAGATCGGATAAATTTGTATCACCTTTAACACAAGATATTACGCTACTGCCGACACCGCATAAATATGATGATGTTACATTGCATTGATTTATAATATTATCTGCCGAATTATCAACAAACTCTACTGCTTTTTTTAATGTTGATACGGTGTTATCGTAAATAGCCACTAATTTGTTTTTGACATTATTAAAAAACTCTTTAGCGCTATGCCCGCTCGGATCAGCATACTTTATCGGATCGTTGTTGCAATACGTATACAGGTTCAGCGATAAGGGAAAGCCCGGTACAGCGTAATTCCACCCATCCTGCTGGGTAAATCTGCCTGTTTCAGCATCGTAGTAGCGGGCACGCAGATATACTGTTTTTGTTTCGATATCGTAGTATTCTGCGCAGTAGCGGAATACGTTCGTATCAAATACATCGGGGTTTTCTTCCACGCCGAATGCATCATATTTATACCGCTTTATCACGGCGCCGCCCGCATTTGCCAGCGCTATCACATCGCCGTGCCCGTTGAAGCGGTAGTATGTTTTTGTGCTTCCATCTCTGGCGTATACGAGCGTCAGCGCGCGGATATAATATACGTTTTCTGCACCCATATCGGCTACTATATTGCCATTATCCCACGCATGCGCTTTGCCCTGTATACTGTGGCGCAGTCCGTCGGGGCGATAGGTATAGTACGTCACCGATGTGCCGTCCAAGCTGTATGTTATCTGCATACCGAAAAGATCGTAGCTGTATGCGCCCGCATAATCGCCGCCCGATATCACCGTCAGCAGATTGCCGTTCGCATCGTAGGTATACAGCTTCGCATTTGCCGCGCCTGTCTGCGAATTTGCCTAATTGCCAAAACGCACGCCGTCGTTAATTCTGTATTTTAAAACACCACTTTGATTTTTTCTTTTTTCAATTGCTTATTTACAACATTTAAAAATTTCTTGCATTCGCCGGGTATCTTTTCGACAAATTTTATTGATATTTCAAATTCTTTTATTCCGTCGCCGAATGATTCTTTATACTGCTCGCTTTCTATAAAAGACAAATATGCGTTTATCTTTTCTTGCAACAGCATCAGATGCCCCGTCAGATCCGACCAATCTGTCGAATCAAATATGGCAAGGCAAAGTTTTTTGCCGTTTTTCTCCGTTCCCGCCGCATCAATTTCGTTTGTTTTTTCTACTGACATTTTTGTTTCCTCCCCAATTAATTTAAAATTTATATGGAATCACGGTACGCTCCGTTACGAAACGTATTTCACCCCGTATTCATTTAATTTTCTTAAAATATCTTCCTTTTCTGCCAAATAGCAAACAGGACCATACGACCGGATTAAAGTATTTTCCGTAAAATTTTCAGAGCGGAAGCTGATATATATAAATGAAAACGGATGTATGGTGGCATACGCCTTATTTGACATCCAGACAGGTTTTTTATTTTTCTTTTCGGAAAAAATCATCGCCTCATTTACCGCCTCGGTGCTGAAATGCGATATGTAGTTCTGAATATGAATGTTTTTGAAATCCGACCAATTATACATCTTTTTATATCGACCGAATTTCGCGCAAATTCCGGAAGGCATTATAAAAAGCGTTTTTTCATTTGCAAAGTAATCCAAAAATAACAGCAAACCAAAAACAACGGATAATACAATCCCGAATATAATGCTGAATGCCACCGCCACCACAACTCCGGCAAGTATCAGTACGGCAAAGCATAAAATATAATACCCGTGCCTTTCTTTACTTGGTTTTATTACAATACAGTCATCCATAAATATCTCCTCATCTTATGTAAATGTGATAATCGCTTTCTTTCGCTTGTCCTAATTTCGCAAATGCTCAACCTCGATATTAAAATCGGGATAATATTTTTTTATATCAAATAAAGATTCCTCATTATATTGAACCGACAAAAAAGTCTTCTCTATTTTAATTTCACAGCGTTTTTTTGCATTTTTGTCCAACTTCTTTTCGGAAAAATATATAACCTTTGGATTAAAAGCAGCGGTAAAAAAGAGATCGATAATAAAGGAAATAACAATATCAAGCACCGTTCGCGAACCATTGCCGCTGCCGTGCCATTCATGAGTTTCGCTGGCAGCGGTTATTACGCCGCTTTCGGCTATATCAGCCCATTTGTATATACGGTTTTCCCTACCTTCGGCATCAAAAATATGTATTCCGTTTTCGTCATATCCGACCGAAGAAAAACCGAGTGATTTCTGCCTGAGAACAGAAATAAATGCTGTTATTGCAATACTGAATATAAGCACAAAAAGAATTTCAAACATTATTATCCCCAAAACAGAAATATCGGGAAAAACTTTGATGCCGATTACTATATTTGAAATAAGCGCTGCAAGCGCAAATATACCGCTGAAAATCAGAGCTGTATAAAATTGCGTTTTTGCATATTTAATGACAGGATATTTTTTCATGCCTTTTCGCCTCTCTTTTGTGCTGTTTTTCGGATTTACAGCTTTTTTATATGCAAATCCCGAAAATAAAATGATATGCTGCCGTCCTCGATTTCCCTCAGACAATATCGCATTTCCGCCGAATATCCGTTTTCGCTGTTATCTGTGATTTCAATATCATCCGGAAAAACAGACTCGGATAAATTTTTCAAAGCCAATCCCGTTACGCCGTAAAAATAACAGCCGTAAAGCTCGGCACCCAAATTGCCGTAAACAGCTATTTTTATAAAGATATTGTAATATTCTTCTATGTCATCTTTATAATATCTGATTTCGATCAGATCTGCCTCGGGGTTTGCCTTCTCTTTGAAATAATCGTATAAAGTATGTACATTTTTATTTGATGCTGAATTGCCTTCCATAAATATCTCCTTTGCCATAACTGCGATAATGTATATGTGGATTACAGTGATCAGGTCTACCATGATTTGTATAATCAATTCTTATACTTTGCCTTCCGGCGGAATCATATATCACTGTAGATCTTTCTACATTTCCGGTTTTTACATTATATTTTCCATATTCGACCTTATCATTTGGCGTTCCGTATAAAGGTGCGTTTCTTTCCCAATATTCTTCAGGCACAAATGTATCATTAGAATCTACATAACTTGAATCATCTTTGAAATCATCTTCGCAATAACTATATCCAGATGTGGTATTTGATGAACTGTCATCATAAAATTGTAACGGATTATTTACTATAAACTCCGTTCCCAATGATGCTACCGTCACACATGCAAATTCAAGATATCCATAGGTGCGCTCACCCAGATCGTCCTTTAGTTGATTCTTGCCGGTAACTGCTTCATAAGCATCAAACGCTCCAAAAGCAACGCTTCCCAAACCTGCTAAAGTAGTTACTGCTACAGCAGCAGTTGCCATAGCAGTTATAGGTGCAGCAGCCGTCGCAACCGCTACTGCCACCACTCCCATTGCGATAGTAGCAACAGATTCCAATAATTTTCCCCAGTCTGGCCAGCGACCGCTGGGGTCTATCATATTTATCGGATCATTATTGCAATACGTATACAGGTTCAGCGATAAGGGAAAGCCCGGTACAGCGTAATTCCACCCGTCCTGCTGGGTAAATCTGCCTGTTTCAGCATCGTAGTAGCGGGCGCGCAGATATACTGTCTTTGTTTCGATATCGTAGTATTCTGCGCAGTAGCGGAATACGTTCGTATCAAATACATCGGGGTTTTCTTCCACGCCGAATGCGTCATATTTATACCGCTTTATCACGGCACCGCTCGCATTTGCCAGCGCTATCACATCGCCGTGCCCATTGAAGCGGTAGTATGTTTTTGTGCTTCCATCTTTTGCGTATACGAGCGTCAGCGCACGGATATAATATACGGTTTCTGCGCCCATATCGGCTACTATATTGCCATTATCCCACGCATGCGCTTTGCCTTGTATGCTGTGGCGCAGTCCGTCGGGGCGATAGGTATAATACGTCACCGATGTGCCGTCCAAGCTGTATGTTATCTGCATACCGAAAAGATCGTAGCTGTATGCGCCCGCATAATCGCCGCCCGATATCACCGTCAGCAGATTGCCGTTCGCATCGTATGTATACAGCTTCGCATTTGCCGCGCCTGTCTGCGAGATGAGGCGGTTATTGTCATCGTAGGTATACACGACAGTGCTTCCGTTTCGAGTGACAGTGGCTCTGTTGCCCGCCGCGTCGTAGGTGTATGTCACCATGCGGCTGTCTGTGCCGTCGGTCATGCTTTCCGTTTTCAGCCGTCCGAGGTCGTCATACGCGTATGCGCTTATCCGCCCGTTTTCTCCTGTTATGCTTTTTACATTGCCGCTCAGGTAATATTCGTATGCATCCTCGCGCCACAGCACGCCGTTTACATGAGTTTTCATGTTGCTAAGCAGATTTGCCGCATTGTATGTATACGTGATGACGCTGCCGTCGTCTTTTATCTCGCTCGTGCGATTGCCCACCGCGTCGTATGTGTACTGCACAAAAGGCTCGTGTATTATCACGGTTTCCTCTATGTGCGTTTCCGTCACGATAAGGTGGCTATTGTCATATCTGCCGATGTATACGTAGCAGGTCCACAGACCGTTCGGATATTCTTCCGTAGAATTTTCGTAATCGCTAAACAGAGTGACAATAGTTTCGCCTGCCTCATTCAGGATATATGTCGGTCTGCGAAGAACATAATCGGACAATCCCTCGGCGGGCATGGGGCGGACAATAGTGGGATAAGTGATTATTTCCCCGCTTTCGAGAGTCTGCTCCGTGCGGTAACTGCCGCTGTATGATGTGCCGTCGAATGTGACCGTGCCGATGGTATTGATATCATCTGGATCCATTGCCCAGCTTTCGGGGCAGAAATAACTGCGCGTATTTGTGCGCGTATCGATGATTTCCACTCTGTTTCGCACAGGGTCGGTTTGCGTGATGGTATATTCGCCCGATGTCAGCTCGGTATTGTATACGGGAGTGACGACGGTGGTCACGCTTTCGCTATGAAGCTCCTTTTCGTATACGGATATCACTCTGCCGAGCGCATCGTAAGTATAGCCGAGCCAGCTGACGAGAATATCATTGCGATACAGCTTATGCTCTGTGCGCAGATCGCGGGAATTATAGAAATATTCGTTTTTCACGGAGGTATTCCCGCTTATTTCCGTTTCGGATATCATTCTGCCAAGCGAATCGTAGGCATATTGCAGCGTGACATTTTCGTTTTGCTTTGTAAGCACCGCGCCCGTGGCGCTGTATGTGTATGTGAGCAGTTTTGTCTGGCTGCCGGCTTTTTCCGCCTTTTCGGAAACGGTGCGCAACATGCTGTCGTAAGTGTATGTGAATTTTGTGCCGTTTCGGTCGTGCTTTTCGATGAGAGTGCCGTCCGGACGGTAAACGAAAGTTTCCTCGGCGCCGAGCGCGTCGGTTATTTTTGTCTTTCTGCCGAATAAATCGTAGGAGTAGCTCGTGGTTTTCCCGCCAGCCGTCATGGTGAGCATAAACCCCGCCGCGTCGTAGGTATATGTGCTCACGAGCGCTGCACTCGCGCCGTCATAAGCCGTGGAGGAAAGAAGATTTCCCATGCTGTCGTAAGTATTTACCGTGCGGCTGTATGTCGCTTCCGCGCCGATGGCATTATTTTGCCTGCGCTCCTCTGTCACTCTGCCGAGTATATCGTAAATGAAATACGCCGTGGAGGTTATTTCGCCATCGAGCGGCGCTGTTTCGCTCGTTTTTCTGCCGAGTATGTCGTAGGTGTAAGCGGTGGTATTGCCGCGCGCATCCGTCACCGAAAGCAGATTGCCGCGCATGTCGTAGGTTTTTGCCGTTATATTTCCGAGAGCGTCGATTATCTGCGTGACATTTCCCGCATAATCGCAGACGTATCGAGTAATCTCTCCCGAAAAAAGCTTTATCGAGATGACATTGCCGAAATTGTCGTATGTGTATTCGTTTGCATACTCCTCTGTCCCGTTTATGCGCGATTTGCGCACGACAAAGCCGCAACTGTCGGTATATTCCGCCGTAACTGCGGAAGGCGCGCCGCTGTCGCCGACAATCGTGGTCTGTGTCCTGAAAAGTCCGTCCTCCGTAACGGTATACGAAACATTTGTCTGCATGACAATTCTGTTTTCCGCGTCATACTCTTTTTTGGAAATGAGCCTGTCGAGAATATCGTATTCGTATACGGTTTTGCCTCCGCCGTATTTTATATCGGAAGAAAGCCTGCCGTATTCGTCATAAGTATGCGATTCCAGAATGGTTTCACCGTGCTTTACGGCGACGAGATTGCCGTATCCGTTATAAATATATGTCAGCGTAAGTCCGCTTCGCGATGTCACCGCGGCGGTATTTGCCACTGCGTCATAAGAGTAAATTTCCGTACTGCCGTTTGCATACGTCACGGAAAGCAATCTGCCGCGCAGGTCATAAGTTTTGGCTGTGGTATTTCCCTGCGCATCCGTCACGGCAAGCAATCTGCCCGCCGCGTCGTAGGTATAGCTTTCGGTATACTGCGTCCCCGAAATACTCATGCCCGCGCAATACGGGATATTGTCGGAAAACGCAAAAACCGTCACCGTATTTCCGCCCGTATTATGCTCTGTTTTCAGGACGATATTTCCGCGCCCGTCGTATACATAATCAATATGCGATTTCAGATTTCCGTTTGCATAAATCTTTTCGGCAGCGACGGATTTTTTATCATCAGTCAGCGTATATACGACGGATATTTTCGTATCGGCATCCTGATAAGATGTTTCCGAGGTAACCATGCCGTATCGTGCATCGTAAACGTAATTTACTGTTTTGCCCGATATTTCTTTATGCCTTGTCACATTGCCTTTCGCATCGTAAGAAAAACTTTCCGTTCCGATACGGGCATACTGCCCGCCCGAGGCATAATCCTCGTATATCACTTCGCTTTTCAGCAGATACGAATTATACGATATCGTGTCTTTTTTCAGTACGATTTCCGCACCTGAATTTTCGTTTCTCGCCGTTTTGAAAATCTCGATGCAGAGATTATCCCTGCCGAATTTATAATGGGTCCTCTTTTTGCCGTCCTGCGATAACACATCGGCGGTATAATCTTCAAAGCCGTCAAAGTACGCTTTTCTTTCCGCGTCGCCAAGACTGTTTGAATATACCATATCATAGTAATCGGAAGCGCCGCTGTATGTATAGAAATTTTTTATCTCGCCGGAAACGGTATCGTATCTTTCCGATACGGCAAACGTCGTATCAGTGCCGTTGCTTCCCCATGAATGGAATATATCCAGATAATCATAATCCGTGGTATCGCCGCAGGGATATGTAACGCGGGAAATAAGCCTGTACTGCGTGCTCACTGCCACGCTTTCGCCCCAGTTGTCCGGCGTCCCCTTTGCTGCGCACGAAACGCCGGTTTTATCGCCGTAATATTCAAAAGATGTTGTTTCCGTTTCGCCGTACCGCAGAAAATCGAGCGTCCTGCCCGAATCATCCGAGCCGGAAAAACCGAAAAACACATCTTCGTTTCCGTCGGCGGAAACGCGCGCCACGGTGCCGCTTTCATTATATATTATGTTTATGCTTCTGCCGAAATCGTCCGACAGCGAAGAAATACACGGTTTGTCGCCTATATTTGTAAATGTATATTTTATCGTATTTCCGTATCTGTCGGAAAAACATATCGCATTTCCGTCGGAATCGAAATAATATTTTTCTCCGTGCTTTGTTTCCGCGAGAAACGCAGCCTGTTTTCCGCATACCGTATCGGAAACCGCGCTTATCGTCATATCGGAGATTTTGCGGTTTTCAAATGTCAGATTTTTTATTCTGTAGCTCTCTCCGCCTATATAGAGCATATAATATTTGTCCGTGACGGAATTATCATATACTTTCAGCTTTTCGAGCGCGGGAATATCAAATTTCCACCCGGGTGCCAGCCCGTTTGAAGGCGAAAAGCTCTTTCTCGGCGCCGAAACGGGAAGCGGCGTTCTGAATTCGCCGTAATTTATTCCCGTATCCGCATAATAAATCGCATCCCTGCCCTCGTATATTACGGCTGTGCCGTAATTATTCACATAGGGCTGAAGCGCCCGCCACATTTCCTTTTCGGTATCGACATATATGTAATTTGTTTCGCCGTAATAACATACCGCATCACCGTTTTCATCGGTGGTAACGAGCATTTCGCCGTGGCAGACAAAATAACATGTATAAAAGCTTTCCGTCCATGAAACATCGGTAGTATTGCTTTCCGAAGAATTGTATATGAGCGAAAGAGAAAGGTCCGCCCCGCCGGAGCCGGCTATTCCCGCAAGCGGGAAAGAAAGCGAAAGATTTCCCGTCATCACATCGATGCTTTCGCTCTTACCGACACTCATCAGCATTGGGATATGATCGTTTTTGAGATATTTCCGCATGTCGGAAATATTCACACTGAGCGTACCGTCGCCCGTGGAATTTATCTGCTCACCGTCGGTGCGCATTCCCGTCGCGGGAAGCGATGATGAAAATTTTTCGTATACCGCATCGGCTCTTTTGCCCGAAAGAAGGAGGACATTGCCGCTCGTCAGATCATCTTTGAATTTCTCCACGCGGGATTTCCATCCGCTTCCGGTATAATATACGGCGCCCGACATTTCATCTCCCGAAATATCGCGCATATCGGAAATAATTCCGCCTGCCGCATCCGCTCTTTCGGATTCAGAAGTAAAATCGACAGCGCAAATAAGCACGGAAAAACCGGGCATGGTAATAAGCACCGCGAGCGCGAGGAATAATGTCAAAGCCTTTTTTACGGGATTTTCAAAAAACCATCGGTGTTTTAATTTTAAACAGTCGGATATAAAGAAAAACTTGTATTTTTAATAATATTATACAATATACCGTATAAATTTGTCAAGCGCATAATTTGTATGGACAGTTTTGCCGCGTTGTGATATAATTTTTATAAATACATACCAACCTTTTCGGATTTTCGTGTCTGTATGGGTGAAAGCTTTCATGAGAGGTAAAAATAAGTGACAAAACAGGATGCCGAAAATATCATAAAAGAATATACAAAACCGATATTCGGCTTTACTTTGAAACGATGCAGAAATCTGCATGATGCCGAGGATCTTTCGCAGGATATCATTTTGCGTGCATTCCGCGCGCTCATAATAAAAGATGATATCGAAAATCCCGAAAAATTCATATGGACCGTGGCGCACAATTCGCTTTGCAATTACTATCGCAAAAACGAAAAAAGCATCGTCGGCGTGCCTGTCGATGATGTGGCGGAAACGCTTGCGGATACAGAATCGTATTTTGGCGAAACGGAAAGCGCCGATTCCGTGCATCGGCTTCAGGCGGAAATCGCGTATCTTTCAAAATTGCAGCGGCAGATAATAATTGCATACTATTTTGAAAACCGCAGACAAACGGATATCGCAAAAGAGCTTGATATTCCGCTCGGCACGGTAAAATGGCACTTGTTTGAAGCAAAAAAAGAATTGAAACGAGGTATGAATACTATGAGAAAAACAAGTGAATTGAAATTCAATCCGATAAAATTCGGCGCAGTCGGCTTAAACGGTTCTTCGGGAACAAAAGATTGCGATGATTATTTCCGTTCGGCTCTTTCGCAGAATATATGCTATTGTGTGCGGAATGAGGCGAAAACAATAGGCGAAATCGCAGACGATCTCGGCGTTTCTCCCGTATATGTGGAAAACGAAGTCGATTTTCTCGAAAAATATTGCTTTTTAAAGGAGCAAAAAGGAAAATATATTGCCGATTTCATAATCGGCGAACCAACGGCGGAACTTTTGACATTGCAGGACAAAATGTATAAAAAAGCCGCGGGATTATTTGCAAATGAGCTTTATGACGAGCTGACAGGCAGCGATATTCTTGATGACAAAGACATTTTATGCAATCAGAAACTGCCCGATTCCGCACTTCGCGATAAGAACTTCATTTTGTGGTCGCTTATCCCTTATATCGCCGCCTGCTCCGGCGAGAATCAGGCAGACAGGCGGATTTCGTTTGAAGAAGTCGCCGTCATACGCCCCGACGGCGGATATAATATATGCCATGCCGATGTCAATGACAAAAATATAGTCCTGCCGGATGACTATATCTATATGAAAAATTTCTGCGGTCCGATGTGGAGCGAAAACGGCAAAAACATTCTTTGGCAGACAGACAGCGAATGGTCGGACAGAAAAAGAAATCTGGCTTCGTATGCCGCAAATGCAAGGCGGATTCTATCCTTTTACGGTCATGAGAACGGATTTATTCTGTCAAAAGAAGATTACGCATGGCTTTCCGAACTCGGATATATAAAAGCCGGCGGAAATTGCGGCGACGATTTCTCTGCCGCATGGCAAATAGTAATACTCAAAAGCAAAGAGATAAAAGAAAAGCTGCTTGCAATCGGCGACAAAATAAAAGAAAAATACAAATCTGAATTTGACGCGATAAAAGCGCCGTTTGATGAAGCCGTTCTTCGCGCCACGCCGAAACATCTGCGAAAAACTGCGGAGTATGAATTGCAGTTTACTTTCGATTCCGACGGATGGTTTCTGCTTCACTGCATCGTAACGCTCTTAAACAACGGCAAACTTAAGCCGCCGACAAAAGAGCAAAGAAAAGCCGTTACCACGCTTATTCTGCCGTCCTGATACGGAAAAATAAAAAACGGTAGGCACCGATTTTCGGTGCTTACCGTTTTTATTTGCATAGGTGGATGGGATTTTTCTTTGGAGAAAAACAGAAAAAAGCTGCTTTGTCCACCGCGAGGGGACAAAGGCGTACTTTTGCGTGACCATCGTTATGGGCGGCTAGCGCCGCCCGCTTCTTTATTTCAGTATCCGGCGTATGGCAAAAAGCTGTATTCGCTTCGGCATTGCGTCAAGCAGGCGCAAAAGCGGATTGCGATTGATTCCGTAAGCAAAAGCGGGATTTTTCTTTTGCAGTATGCCGAGCGTTTTCAGCGCTATTTTTTCGGGCAAAACGCTTTTTGCCTCCACGCTGTCCACGATATCGCGAAACCTTGCGGCATTGTAGCGGTAAATCTGCGTTTTGCCGCAGAAATTTTCGAGTTCCTTTGTCGAAACGCCGAGCATTCCCGTTTTCACAGCACCCGCACGTATCACCGAAACATAAATCCCGAGCAACTGCAATTCCATCCGCAAAGAGTATGCGTATTTGTCCAGCGCCCCCTTGCTCACCGCATAAATCCCCGTAAAAGGCAGTGGATCGAGCGGCGCAAGTTCGCTTGTGGTGATGATTATTCTGCTTCCCTTTTTCAGAAAAGGAAGAAATGTTTTATTCACAAGAAAAGCCCCGAAAAGATTTATGCGGAAAATCCGATCAAAATCTTCGCTTTTCATTTCCGCAAGCGAATCAAGCATATATATCCCCGCAAAATGAATTACGGCAAAAAGCTCGTCCGTATATTTTTTCACCGTTTCCGCGACTTTTTTCAGGCTTTCCGCATCTGTCACATCGGCTTCTGCGGGAATGATATTTTTCCCCGCTTCGCCCGCTTTTTTATCGAGAGCGAAAACGCCATAGCCGCGCTCCGCAAGCAATTTCACGGTAGCGGCACCCATTCCGCCGCCTGCCCCCGTCACAAGTATATATTTCATTATACCTTTCGCGCTCAATAGTCTATTACCACCATCTGATGGCATTCGAGTTTGTCGAGCGTGTATGTGAGAATACCGTCGGTATAGTCAAAATCTATATCTCTGTCCTGCGGCGCGAGATATACGCGGAGCGGCTCTTTATCGAGCTTTATCGAAACCTCGGTATTGTAAACGGGAATGATATCCTCTATCACTTCCACGCCCTTGCCGCGCTTTACGGGGCAGGCATACAGCAGATGATTTACGAGGCGGCTTTCGCCTTTCTGATCCATCAGCGTAACCACCCCCTGTGCGGGGAGGCTCGTGGTGAGAGTTTTGTCCTCGCCGAGAAGCACATCTATCACATGCTTTACGGTCTGCTTTGCTATAAGAGAACCTTTCACGGCATATTCGCTGAAAAGACGGAACGATATATATGCGCCGTCGGCACCGACCGTTATCGCGGGAGAAACCTTTGTCGGGTCATTGGGCGTATGCTGATGCGAAGAAAACTGAAATACCGAACGGTTGAAATACGGGTCTTCCCTGTACGCTATCACATCTCCCGTAGCCTCTATGTCATTGGAGGGCTGGTATATTACATATGGTGCATTATAAAGTCCTTCCATTTCGAATTCGGGGCAGAGATAGCTGGGGCAATATTTATTTTCGCCGATGTATTTCGCGCCGAGATCAAAAGCAAATCCGCTTCCGTCGTTTAGCAGAGCACTGTCGCCCGTGGCGAGTATTTTACCGCCCGCGTCCGTAAAATCGCGCAGTTTCTCGGCAAAAGCATCGTCTATCACGCTGTCGTCTGTCATAATGAGCAGCTTATATTTGGAGAGATCCGCTTCCGTATCCACCATATCGAAAAGATATTTTCCTTCGAGAAGGATCCGCGAAGCGCCCGTGCTTCCTATCCATGAATTTTTGCCGGGCGGGTCTTTTTCGGGATGCATATAGGCGAAAAGCGCCTCCTGAGAAAGCAGCGCTATATCCGCTACGCTTTCCACGCCGTCAAGCCACGGCTCTTTTTCTTCCACTTCGCTGTAAGCCTCGCCGATGAGTTTATATGTCGCGGGCTCCATGAAGCCGAGCGGATGAAGCTGATCGCCTATGGATATTTTCGCGCCGTTCGCTATCGAAAGCGACGCTTCGTAACGAAGTGCGTTGGGATGCTTGAAACCGCCGAATTCACCCCAGCTGAGATGGAATTTGCCCGTCATTCCGAGAAATTCCATGCCGAGAGTGCGCGCATATGCGGCGGAAAGCGGAAAATGATCGTATCCCCAGCCGCCCGTGGGCAGGCTTTCCAGTTCAAGATGCGTATTTCCGTGCGCATAGTCGCGTCTGCCGGCAAAAAGGTGACCCGCATTGTGAAAAACAGGATGACCGGGTTTATGCTTATCCACTGTTTCGCGCACGCGGCGCAGATAATTTCTGTAGGTTTCCACGGCGAGCCTGTAGGCATTGTCCGGATTATACGGATCCCATCCGCGTTCGCGCATTTTCTCCACACAATGCTGACAGTAGCAAGGGAAAACCCCGACTATATCGAGGAATATTCCGTCACCGTCATAGCATTCGAGAACCTCTTCTACCTGCGCGAGCAGATAATCGAGATACGGAGAATTCATACACATGCGGTGATATCCCGGTACGCTGAAATTCTTTACCCATTCCGTGCTTTCGTCTATATTTCTGAAAAGCCAGTCGGGATGGATGCGCGCCATTTTTTCATCGAGTCCCGCGGAAATATAGATAGGCGTTTTCACTCCTATTTCGTGCGCCGCCTCTATCTGTGCTCCGAGCAGGTCGAAATCCAGATGCGGATGCATGGTATTTGCCTCGGACGGATGGTATGCCCATCCGTGATGACATTTCGAAAAAAGCGTGATCGAGTTTACATGACCTGTTTTAAGCGCGTTCTGAAACTGCTCTTTGGAAAATTCGCTGCCTATATTCTCTATTTCCCCGCTTGTGTGAAAATCAAGGTGTACCTGTCTGAAATTCATCGTTTACCTCCGTAAATTTATCTTGCCACCTGTTCCATTGTAAAGGCTTCGAGTATATCGCCTTCTTTGATATCGTTGAATTTTTCGAGTCCAATACCGCATTCATAGCCGGACGCCACTTCCTTCACGTCGTCTTTGAAACGGCGCAGAGATGAGATTTTGTCCTCGAATATAACCACGCCGTCGCGAAGCACGCGTATCTGCGCCGCGCGTGTGATTTTGCCGTCCTGTATATATGAGCCGGCTATCGTTCCCACGCTGGAAACGCGTATAGTCTGGCGAACCTCGGCATGGCCGAGTATCACTTCGCGGTATACGGGCTTAAGCATACCCTTTATAGCCGCTTCTATTTCTTCTATGCATTCGTAAATTACTCTGTATGTGCGTACATCCACGCCCTGCTCGGAAGCATTGTCCATCGCCGTCTTGTCGGGACGTACGTTGAAACCGACTATGATGGCATTGGAAGCGGCGGCGAAAGTAACGTCGCCTTCGGTGATACCGCCTACGCCGGTATGGATTACGTTTACATGAACTTCGTCGTTCGAAAGCTTTTCGAGCGATGATTTTACGGCTTCCGCAGAGCCTTTCACGTCGGCTTTTACGATGATATTCAGATCCTTTACGCCGTCCTTTATCTGATTGAAAAGCTCGTCGAGATTTACTCTTGCATGAGCGGAAAATTCCGCTTCTTTTTCCTTCTGTCTGCGCTGTTCGGCAAGCTCACGCGCCATGCGTTCGTTTTCTACCGCATTGAATTCGTCGCCCGCCTGAGGCACATCGGAAAGACCCACTATTTCCACCGGTACGGAAGGACCGGCTTCCTTTACGGTTTTGCCGAGATCGTTTGTCATTGCGCGCACTCTGCCGACAGTGGTACCCGCGATAACCGTATCGCCCGTATGGAGAGTACCGTTCTGCACTAAAACAGTAGCGACAGGACCTCTGCCCTTGTCAAGACGCGCCTCTATGATGATACCCTTTGCGCGACGGTTCGGATTTGCTTTCAGCTCCTTTACCTCCGCTACGAGAAGAACCATCTCGAGCAGCTCGGGAATGCCTTTTTTCGTAAGAGCCGAAACGGGAACGCATATAGTATCGCCGCCCCATTCCTCGGGAACGAGATCGTACTGTGTCAGCCCCTGCTTTACAGCCTCGGGATTTGCCGCGGGTTTATCCATTTTGTTTATAGCCACGATTATGGAAACGCCCGCTGCCTTTGCATGGTTTATAGCCTCCACGGTCTGCGGCATGATGCCGTCGTCCGCCGCCACCACGAGGATGGCTATATCCGTGGATTTCGCACCGCGGGCACGCATTGCCGTAAATGCGGCGTGTCCGGGCGTATCGAGGAATGTGATATTCTTTCCGTTGCAGTTTACGCGATATGCGCCTATATGCTGGGTAATACCGCCCGCTTCACCGGCTGTGACTCTCGTGTGTCTTATCGCATCGAGCAGCGATGTCTTGCCGTGGTCTACATGTCCCATTACGCAGACTACGGGGTCGCGCTCGCAGAGATTTTCGGGAGCATCCTCAGCCTCGTCGAAAAGCTTATCTTCTATCGTAACGACAACTTCCTTCGTAACCTCGGCGCCGAGCTCGTCAGCCACGAGATATGCCGTATCGTAATCTATGACCTGGTTGAGATTTGCCATTACACCCATCATCATCAGTCTTTTTACCACCTCGGGCGCGGCAACTTTCAGACGCATAGCCAGCTCGGAAACGGTAATCTCATCCGGCACGGTAATCTTCAGCGGCTGCTTTTTCATCTTTTCCTGCTGCTGTTCGCGCTTTATGCGCTCCATATTCTGGTAATCTCTGTCCTTGTCCTTGCCCTTTCCGGCATAAGGATTTTTATTCTGCTGTTTTTTCAGCTTCTGCCTGTCGGAAGCATTTGCGTTTCTCTTTGCGTTTGCGGATTCGGGAACAAAGTTTTCCAGGCGCTCGTCGTATTTGGAAAGATCGACCTGCGTCGTTCTCGTATCCACTATTCTCGTTTTTCTTTCGGGCGTGGCGGAAGCCATATTGCCGCCCATCACTATGGTCTGCTTCTGCTTCTGCTCGTTTCTGCTTTCGTTCTGCTTCTGCACGGGCTTTGGCTGTCTGTCGCGCTCAAAGCTCGGTTTTGCAAATCTTTCGGGAGCCTTGCTTGCGCCGCGGCTCGCCATAGCCTGCTCTGCCTTGGCTTTTGCTTCGGCTTTTGCTTTTGCTTCCGCCTCGGCTTTTGCCTTTGCTTCCGCCTCGGCTTTTGCCTTCGCTTCCGCTTCTGCCTTGGCTCTCGCCTCAGCTTCGGCTTTGGCTTTCGCTTCTTCCTCGGCTTTTCTTGCCGCTTCTTCTTTTTCAATATAATTTTTCGTCTTTATCACAGCTTTTCCGGAGAGATAATCACCCATATTGGATATCTGATTTCTTTCCGTCAGCTTATCTATAAGGACTTCAAATTCCCACGGCTCAACGGTCGCCGTGGATGTTTTTCCGCTTATTCCGAATTCGGAAAATAAATCCGTCAGCTCCTTGCTTTTCAGATCAAGGTCCTTTGCCAGCAGATTTACCCTCAGTTTCTGTGATGATAACATAAGTTTCACCGGTCCTTTCCGTATCAGCCGAGCTTGCTTTTTACAAGCTCCGCCAGATTTCTGTCAGTAACAGCCGCACACGCCGCTTCGCTTTTGCCGAAAGCCGCTCCGAATTCGGCGGTAGTGCAGTCTATATATACAAGCTTCACTTCATAATATGAAAAACAGTTGTCCAGACGTTTTTTTGTATTCGGGGAAACGGCATTGCTCGCCACGCCTATCCGCGCTTTTCCCGCGCGCACCGCGTCGCACGCCATATCCGTGCCCAGCGCGAGCTTTCCCGCTCTTTTCGCCAGCCCGAGCGATGTCAGTATACATTTTGTTTTTTCAGTCATTTTCTGTTTCTCTTTCCAGCTTTGCAAATATTTCGTCCGAAATTTTCGCTTCCAGATTTGCTTCCAGACGTTTTCTCGCCTTTTTCAGGCATGTGGGATTTGGGCATATATAAGCTCCGCGTCCCGCTTTCTTTCCTGTCTTATCTATTTCCGCATCGGTGCTTCCCTGCGGGCGGACTATTCTTATCAGCTCGCTTTTCGGCTTTTTCTCTCCGCAACCGACGCATTTTCTTTCAGGTATTTTTTTCATATCGTCAGCCTTTCGCAATATCCGGTCACGATGTTTTTATATCTATCTTGTATCCGGTGAGTCTGGCGGCGAGGCGCGCATTCTGCCCCTCTCTGCCTATGGCGAGTGAAAGCTGATCTTCCGGAACAACCACGCGGCAGCTCTTTTCTCCGGTGGCTACCGTCACGCTCTTTACCTCTGCGGGCGAGAGCGCCGCCTTTATATAAGCCTCGGGATCGTCGCTGTATGCTATCACATCTATCTTTTCGCCGTTCAGCTCGTTTACTATGCCGTTTATACGGCTTCCTCGGTTTCCTATGCAGGCGCCTACGGGATCCACGTTTTCGTCTCGGCTTTCCACGGCTATTTTCGTTCTGGAGCCGGCTTCGCGGGAAATACCGCGGATTACCACCGTACCGTCCTGTATTTCGGGCACTTCAAGCTCGAAAAGACGCTTTACCAGACCGAAATGCGTGCGCGAAAGCGTAACTATGGGACCCTTTACCTCGTTTTTCACTTCCATTACGAAAACCTTTATGTGGTCGCCCACCTCGTAGCTTTCGCCCGGGATCTGCTCGCTTTTCAGAAGCGTTGCTTCGCTTGTTCCGGTATCCACTATGGCGTTTCCGTTCACGGGGTCCACCTTTACCACTGTCGCCGTAACAACCTCTTCCTTTTTGCTTTCGTATTCCTTTATCAGCATGCTGCGCTCGGCTTCGCGTATTCCCTGTACTATCACCTGTCTTGCCGTCTGCGCGCTTATTCTGCCGAAGCTTTTTGTTTTTACTTCAAATTCGCAGAAATCACCTATCTGATATTTCTTTGCGATTTTCTTTGCGTCCTCCAGAGAAATCTGCGTTTCGGGATCCTCCACGGTTTCCACCACTTCTTTGAGGCTGTAAACCTTTACGTCCTTTTTCTCGGGATTGAAAACGACGCGGACATTAGCTCTGCCGCCGTTGTCACGCTTGAAAGCGCTTACCAGTGCCGCTTCCACCTTTTCCATCATATATTCCTTCGGTATGCCTCTCTCCTTTTCCAGAGCCTCGAGGGCATTGAAAAATTCAGTATTCATTTTTATGATCAATCCTTTCAGTTATTATTTTCAGAAATCAAAAACGGTATTTGCCTTTGCTATCACGGAAATATCAAAGCTTTTTTCTCCGCTTTCCAGAGCTATCACGGCGACATTGTTTTCAAAACCGATCAGCTTTCCCGTATAAGCCTTTTTCCCGTTTTCATCGGGAGAAAAAAGCCGTATGGAAATCTTTTCGCCCACAGAGCTTTCGTAATGCCACGGCTTGCGCAGCTCGCGCTCTATCCCGGGGGAAGAAACCTCCAGATGATACGGAACGTCTATCGGGTCCAATTCATCGAGGATAGGGTCTATCAGTCGGTGCACCTTTTCGCAGTCGTCTATAGTTATCCCCTCATCGGAATCGATTGTGATGCGCAGATAGTATTCCGCGCCCTCTTTTACATATTCGACATCCCATACGCGGTATCCGACGCCGTTTATATGCGGCGTGAGCTTTTCTTCGACAAAAGAGGCTATGCTCTGTCCTCTCGCCATAAAAATACCTCCTTACAAACAATTGAGAGCGGACCGAAAAGCCCACTCTCCTTATACTGCAATATCATACTGTAGCTATACTATATCATATATAATCGGAAAATGCAATAGTTTTTCGGATATTTTTTTAACACTTTTTATTTTTCGGCGTATTATACTATCAAACGACATCAAGGAAAGGATTTTTGCGCAATGAGAATCATAGTGATGAAATCTCCGAGGCTTCTTTCCCCGATACTGAGAAAGCTTTTCCGCGTAAAAAAGAGGTAAGGAGCGCCGTCAACCCAATTTCAAAATTGGGTTGACATTTTTTCTTTTTTGTGATATCATTCTGCGGGGGTGATTTTAATGAAAAAGAAAAAATCTATACTGAAATTAACTTTTGCGGCGCTTTTTGCCGCACTTATCGCCGTATGCACATTTATATCCATACCCATGCCCACGGGCGTGCCGGTAACATTGCAGACATTTGCCGTCGCTTTATGCGGGCTTCTTCTGCCGGCACCGTATTCGGTGGCGGCAGTGCTCACATATCTTGCGCTGGGTGCCGCGGGCGTGCCCGTATTTTCGGGATTTCGCGCGGGGCTCTCGGTGCTCGCTTCAGCAACAGGCGGATTCCTCATCGGCTTTATTCCCATGGCAGCGCTCTGCTCCGTACCGGCAAAGAGCTGGAAAAAAATCATTTTCGGCATAATCGGCATACTTGTATGCCACTCTGCGGGATTTCTCTGGTATTCATTTGTGACAAAAACAGGCGTTTTACCCGCCTTTCTCTCCGTTTCGCTTCCGTTTTTGCCTAAGGATATCATTTCTCTCGCCTTTGCATACCTCATTTCTTTGAAATTACGTCCGATTTTTTCTAAATTCTATTGCTAAATCGTTTATATTATAGTATAATAGTAAATAAATACAAAAATACGAAATGAGGATATTTATGAGAGCAGACGGAAAAGTAGTAAAGAATGTAGACCCTATGTACACTCTTGCGACATATTTCATGCGCGAGCGCTATGATGCGCAGAATATGATAAAAGTTACGGTGCCTTACGAACCGATACACGACTATGTACTGGATGCGAGAAGCAGAGGCTACAAAATAAGCCACATGGCTGTCGTGCTTGCGGCGTTTATCCGCACGATATCGGAATTTCCCGCGCTGAACAGATTTGTCGTAAACAGTAAAATCTATGCGAGAAACGAGCTTTCCGCGGGAATGGTTGTGCTTCGTCCGGGCGACGCCGATCCTTCCATGAGCAAGATGTATTTCGATCTTTACGATACGATATTCACCGTAAACGAAAAAGTGGCAAAGTACATAGAGGACAATAACAAATCCTCGAGCCAGAATTCATCCGACGAGCTTTTTGCAAAGCTTCTGCGCTTCCCTCTGCTCGTCCGCATGATAATGGCGATTTATCGCTTCGGCGACAAGCACGGACTCCTTCCGAAAAGCCTGCTCGATGCCAGTCCGTTTCACAATTCGTTTGTAATAACAAACCTCGCCAGCATCAGAACAAATTACATATACCATCATGTTTACGGATTCGGCACCACGAGCATAATTCTTTCCATAGGCACGAATATCGACACGCCGAAAATGAAAAACGGCGAGATAGTGCTCGAAAAGGAAATGCCTTTCGGCATAGTGATGGATGAAAGAATAGCAAACGGCAGCTATTACGCAAACGCCTTTGCAAAAATGCAGAGATATCTGAAAAATCCCGCTCTTCTGGAAACGCCTCCGGAAACGGTGAATGTAGATTACGAATTTGAGGGACTTTCCGAAAAATTCAAAAAAGAAAAAAAGAAAAAGAAAGACAAAAAGAAAAAGACGGAAGAAGAAACCGCCTGAACCGATCGGAGAAAAAAGGTATGAAAAACAGCACACGCACGGCATTTACGATAATAATTGCTGTGCTGTTTTTCTGCCTTTTTGCTTTTTCGGCTTTTACTCTGGCTTTTCATGAATGCTCGGATCTCGGTTGCTGCACGGTATGCAAAACATTCGGCACGTCGCACCACGTTTCGCAATCAGCCGTTTTGGCGGCGGCTGTTTTTGCGCTCGTTTCCGTATGCGCGAAAATACGCGTCTGCAAAACGTCCGCGCGTTCATCGCTCGAAAGCCTGAATATAAAGCTTTCGGAATAGATTTTTTCATAAATCAAACACGCTTTTACATAAACGGAGGTTAAAATTTATGAAAAAATCCATAAAAATAATCTGTGCGGTGCTTGCGACGGTGATTTTTCTCCTGCCGCTCTGCTCATGCGCGAAAACAAAAGAAAAAGGCAAAATAAAAATAGTATGCACGGCGCTTTCTCTCTACGATTTCACGCGCGAAATCGCGGGGGATAAGGCGGATATCGTCCTTCTCACAAACGGCTCCGCCGATTACCACAGCTACGAGCCCACGGCGTCCGATATTCTGGAGATATCCGATTGCGATATTTTCGTATATATCGGCGGGGCGAGCGAAAAATGGGTGGACAAAGCCATTTCCGCTTCCGAAAACAATGCCGCAGTAAAGGTCTGCGCCATGTCTTTTACAGAAACGATCCCCGTCGGCGGTCACGACGAGCATAAAGACGAACATGAGCACGATGAGGACGAAGCCGACGAGCATGTATGGACTTCTCTTTCAAATGCCGTGAAAATCGCAGGCAAAATAGGCGAAGCCGTCTGCAAAGCAGATCCCGCAAACGAAAGCTTTTACAAAGAAAATCTTTCCGCCTACGAAGAAAAACTGACGGCGCTCGATGCCGAATACAGAAAATGCATTGAGGAAAGCCCGCTTCGCGAGCTTGTTTTCGCGGACAGATTTCCTTTTGCATACCTTGCAAAAGATTACGGCATAGAATGCCACGCGGCTTTCAGCGGATGCTCATCCGAATCGGAAGCAAGTTTTGAAGTAATAGCCTCTCTGATAGACGAGGTGAAAAGCAAAAAGCTCCCCGCCGTCATCATGATAGAGGGAAGCAAAGGCGATATAGCCGATACCGTATGCAAAGCCACCGGCGTGAAAAAGCTCGTGATGGATTCGTGTCAGAGCTCATCGCCAGAATCCATGCAAAAAGGCGACATATACTACTCCGCCATGGTGAAAAATCTCGCCGTTTTAAAGGAGGCACTCGGAAATTGAAATTGATAGAAGTAAAAAATCTGCGTCTTGCCTATGACGGCGTGACGGTGCTGGACAATGTGAATTTCGATGTGGAAAGCGGCGATTATCTTTGCATAGTCGGCGAAAACGGTTCCGGAAAAAGCACGCTCATGCGCGCCCTTCTGGGACTGAAATCTGTTTCCGACGGTGAAATAGTGATGAGCAGGATAAAAAGCGCCGATATAGGTTATCTCCCGCAGAGAATAAACACGCGGCGCGATTTTCCCGCCTCCGTATACGAGGTGGTTATATCGGGATGCCGCGGGAAATCACTTTTTCATAATGCGTCGGATAAAAAAACAGCTATGGAAAATATAGCTCGCA
The DNA here is from genome assembly GCA_934394585.1 of uncultured Eubacteriales bacterium. Taxonomy (GTDB): domain Bacteria; phylum Bacillota; class Clostridia; order Oscillospirales; family CAG-272; genus Apopatosoma. The sequence goes on from CAKRQU010000002.1 coordinate 54,384, forward strand.
CCGGTCTTTCGGGAATGGAAAAGCGATGCTTTTCGGAGCTTTCCGGCGGTCAGGCTCAGCGCGTGCTCCTCGCCCGTGCGCTCTGTGCCGCAAAATCCATGATACTGCTCGATGAACCCGTGGCAGGGCTTGACCCCGACGCCACTGCCGAAATGTATTCCTGCATAGAAAAGCTGAATAAAGAAGGCATAACCGTGATGATGATATCCCACGATATTGCTTCCGTAATGAAGTACGCGACGAAAATACTCCATATCGGAAACAATACATCTTTCTTTTGCGGCAAAGAGAAATATATAGAATATATTGAAAAGGCGGGAGGGGAAAGAAAATGAATATATTTGAAAAAATAGCGTATTATTTTTCGTTTTCCTTTACGCGGTATGCAGTGATAGCGGGTCTGCTTGTCGCGGTTTGCTCCTCGCTCATCGGCGTCAGCCTTGTTCTGAAACGTTATTCCATGATAGGCGACGGACTTTCCCATGTGGCTTTCGGTGCCATGGCGATAGCCTCCGTTTTCAGCCTCGCGCCGATGGCGGCAGCCATGCCCGTAACGATTGCCGCCGCGGTATTTCTGCTACGTGCAAAAGGCAGATTCAAAGGAGAAACCTCCATCGCGCTCATATCGGTTTCCGCGCTGGCGATAGGATATCTCATAATGAATATATTCCCGTCCTCGTCAAATACGGCTTCCGACGTGTGCACCACGCTTTTCGGTTCCACTTCCATTCTCACGCTCACCCGCTCGGAAGTATGGTTGTGCGTCGGTCTTTCTCTTGCCGTGGTAATATTTTTCACCGTATTTTACAATAAAATATTTGCGATAACATTCGATGAGGAATTTGCGCGCGCCTCCGGCATGCCCACGGGCATTTACGATACGGCTTTTGCCGTGGTGATAGCCGTAGTGATAGTGCTTTCCATGAGCCTCGTGGGCGCGCTTCTCGTTTCCGCGCTGATAATCTTCCCCGCCATGACGGCAATGCAGATATTCAAAAGCTTCCGCAGCGTCACGATATGCGCAGTAGTCGTATCCGTTTCGTGCGCCGCGCTCGGGCTTATCGTCGCCATTCTCTACGGCACGCCGGTAGGCTCCACCATAGTCGCGGCGGATCTAATCCTGCTCATTGTATTTACCGTGATAGGAAAAATAAGGAGGCGCGCATGAAAAAAGTACTTTCTTTCATCTTTGCCGTGCTTATCTGCATTTTTCTCGTTTCGTGCGGCGGAGAAAAATCCGATATAGATCTGACAAAAATGAATGCCGCCATGCGGTATGCCACCGTGCTTTCCATGACGGAAAATCCGGAGGTTTATCTCGGAAGGACTGTCCTCATTTCAGGTAAATATATAAAAAATTATTACGAGCCGACCGAAAAATATTATCATTTCGTTTCCGGCTATGACGATACGGGTTGCTGCACATGGGGATATGAATTCATACTCGATGAAAATCTCTTTTCTTATCCCGAAGAAAATTCCAATGTCACACTCCGCGGGACCATACGCCAATATACGGAGCATGACGCAGTCTATTACTATATAGATGTGGATACGCTGAAATAAAAAATAAAAACCGCGAAAGCGGTTTTTATTTTTTTATTCGTCTTTTATATAGCCCTTTGCCACATTGTCGGCTATTATTTTCTCCACATAAGGATATATCGCAGGCAGTCCTTCCTTTACTACGGCTACGCGCCTGTATACGGCGGATTTCGTGACGCCGTTTTTCATCCAAGTAAATCCGTCGTTCAGCGCATTTGAGAGGAAAGGCTGAACTTTGTCGAGCGACGCCGCATATTTTGCTTCGTTTGTCTGCTCTGCGTCAAATTCTTCCCAGAGCGCACGGAGCGGCTCCGCCTCTGGGCAAATCACAAAAAGCTTGTCCGCGGCTGCCTTTTCCCTTTCCGCCTTGTCCGCATAACCCACAGTATCGTATGCGAATGTATCGCCCGCATAAATTTCCACGAGATCGTGCACGAGAGTCATTTTCAGCACCTTTTCCATATTTATCGGAAACGGCGCATACTTTTCGAAAAGAACAGCCATGATGGCGAGATGCCATGAATGCTCCGCATCGTTTTCCCTGCGCGAGCCGTCGTATATGAGCGAGCGTCGCAGGACTGTTTTCATTTTATCAGCTTCTATTATAAAATCAAATACTTTTGATATATCGTCCATTTCAAAAGCCCCCGAAAAATTTTATATTAAAGCCCGATGCAATGCGCAATCGGGCTTTATTTGCATAATCAGACTCCCGAATAAGCGGAGAAACCGCCGTCCACTGGAACCACTATTCCGTTTACAAAGCCTGCCGCGCCTTCGTCGCAAAGCCAGAGCAATGTTCCCACGAGATCACTCGGCTCTCCGAATTTCTCCATGGGCGTATTGCGTAGGATTTTGTGGCTTCTTTCCGTATAGCTGCCGTCGGGATTGGTGAGAAGAGTTCTGTTCTGATCGGTAAGGAAAAATCCGGGCGCTATCGCATTTACGCGTATGCCCACTTTGGAAAAGTGAACGGCAAGCCACTGCGTGAAATTGGAAACAGCCGCCTTTGCTCCTGAATAAGCGGGAATTTTTGTGAGGGGCGTGAATGCATTCATGCTGGAAATATTCACTATGCAGCAGCCCTTCTTTTCAGCCATATCGCGTGCAAATGTCTGCGTGGGCATGAGTGTTCCGAGAAAATTGAGATTGAAAACAAATTCCACTCCCTTGGGGTCGAGATCGAAAAATGTGACAGCATCGCCCGCGCCTTTCAGATCTTCGGGGAAAAGATATTCTTTTGTGGTGGTGCCCTTCGGATTGTTTCCGCCGGCTCCGTTGAGAAGTATATCGCATGTGCCGAGCTTTTCGGTTATCAGCGCTCTTGCTTTTTCGAGACTTTCCCTGTCGAGCACATTTGCGCATACTGCGATGGCTGTGCCGCCCTCTGCCGTTATCGCGTCGGCAACTTTCTGCGCCGCTTCAAGACGCAGATCGCAAACGGCAACTTTTGCTCCGCAAGCGGCAAGCGCCTGCGCAAATTCCGAGCAAAGTATGCCTCCGCCACCCGTAACCACGGCCACTTTATCTTTCAGATCAATTTTAAAAGGCAATTTCATAATTTTATCTCCTTTCGGCGAAAGCCGATTATTTACATTTATATATTACACCTGTTTTTGTCCAAAGTCAATAGTCAGAGCGTATCAACAAGCTCGCCGAATTCTTTTGCGCTGTTTACGATATACTGCGCGCCCGTTTGCGCGAGAATATCGGCGGGACGATATCCCCAGCTTGCGCCCACGGTAATAAATCCCGCGTTTCTGCCCGTTTTCATATCCACGTCGGAATCGCCTATATAAACGATTTCATCGGGTCTGCATCCCAGCGCGGCGGTCAGCGCAAAAGCGCTTGCGGGATCCGGCTTTCCGGGAAATTCCGGCCTTTTGCCCCACGGCTCGTCTATCATACCGGGGAAAAATTTATCGCATATAATTTTTACATTGCAATCGTCTTTATTTGAAAGCACGGCTGTTTTCTTTCCGTCGGCTCTCAGTTTGCAGAGCAGCTCCGGTATGCCGTCGTAAGGTCTGGTCTTGTCCACCAGATGATTTTTGTAGTGGTCCATATAAATATCCACGGCGCGCTTCTTTTCCTCCTCGGAAGGAAGCTGCTCCATGCACATTTTTATAAATTCGGGCGTGGAAAGATTTATCGCGCGCAAAACCTCCGCTTCCGTTATCGGCGGCAAACCGTATACGGCGCGTACCTCCGATATCGTGATGAGCAAATCGGGCATGGTATTTGTCAGAGTCCCGTCCAGATCGAAAATCACTGCTTTTATCATAATATATTATTCTCCCGTAAAACCGTTTTTTCTCAATTCACTATTTTAGCAGGAATTTTCTATTTTGTCTATAGTAAAATGAAAATTCCGCTCACATTTCGTTGACTTTAGGCGAAATATATGTTATTCTATTAAAGTAAAATATAAAATCAGTGCAATTTGCGTAAAAGGAAAAAATATATGGAAAATAATTCTTTTGTAAAAGTTTACGTCGCGGATTATTCATCGTTTGATGATGAATTTCTCGCTTCTCATATCGGTGAAATCTCGGACGAGCGACGGGCACGCATAGAGAAAGCAGCCCGCGCGACGACAAAATATCAGCTTCTCGCATCGGGGCTTCTTGCAAAAAAGGCTCTATTTGCGACATTCGGCATCGAAAATCCTTCATTTAAATGCAATGAGTACGGAAAACCTTATGTCGAGGGGCATGAAGATTGCTTTTTCAATATATCCCACAGCGAGGGAAAAATAGTATGCGCGGTTTCATCGGTGCAGTGCGGCACGGATATAGAAAAAATCGCGGCGCCCGCGCAGATGGATATGATAGCGGGAAAATTTTTCACCGTATATGAGCGCAATGCCATACTCCTCTCCGCAAATCCCGTGGAAGCCTTTGTCCGCCTCTGGACCCTGCGAGAAGCTTATGTAAAAATGCGCGGCAAGGGATTTGATATCCCGCTCGCTTCTCTTTCCTGCGTTTTTCCTCACGGGAAAGCGCATGTATTCGAATACGGCAAAGTATGCGAGGACGCATTTTTCCATGAAATACGCGATATTTACGGTTATCGCGCCTCTGTCTGCACGCTCGGCGAAACGGATTTTTCCATGGAAAAAACAGAGCTGTAAATCAACCGCTTTTTATAACACATATAAAATAAAATCACCGCCATGGCGGTGATTTTATTTTATGTAATATTTTACTGCTGATTATTCTCTATATAGCGGACTATATCGCCCACTGTTTTGAAGCCGACAATATCCTCATCGGAAATTATTATACCGTAATCCTGCTCTATATTCATGAGCATTTCAACTATGTCGAGAGAATCCGCTCCGAGATCCTCCATAATATTTGTTTCTTCCGTGATGGAATCGATATCTACTCTGAGCTGCTTTGAGAGTATATCTTTTACAGATTCAAGCGCTGTCATTGTTTTTTTTCCTTTCTGTAGGGTATTTTCTACTATTATAATACGTGCAATCGGAATTTGCAATACCATTTTCAAAAAAATTCCCGATTTTTTGGTGTTTATTTTTCGTCGCCGTAAAGCTCGGAAAGATATTCCCTGCGGATATTGCCGAAAACAAATTTCATGCTTTGCAGAAATTCCTCATTGGCTTCGAAAATAAGCTCGGTTTTCCTGCCGTTGAAATCGAGTATGAAAGCATACGGATTTTCGGGAAATATCGTGCGGCAGTAATTGAAGCGCGTGCGCACGTCGGGATGTTCTTTTTTGTATTTGTCCTTTTCCTCTGCGGTTTTCGGATATTTTACTATTTCTATTCCCGTCTTCATCGAAACATTGCAGACCGTACTTATTTTTCCTCTCGTGCCCATGGATCTGAAAACCACGAAATTTCCGTCCTCTACCGCATAAGTATAAACGGAAAGCGTATATCTGCACAAAATGAAAAGCGCCGCGCCGAGAAAAATCACTCCCGCCGCCTGTATCAGTCCCGCATAGTAGCGGCTGAGCGCAGAAAGGATAAAAAATATCACGGATGCCGCAAAAAGCAGGATGGCGATATTATCGGCTTTTGAATTTTTCGGCGGAGTGTATTTGTACATTTGGCTTTACCTCTTTATTTTTATTTTCGCTGTGACATTTGGCATGCTTATTTCATAATATAGATTAAAAACACCAAAAGGAGTGATTTTTATGGAAATCAATCGCAAAACCATTGACGGGCTTCTCAGCCTCGACGATAAAACTCTCGCCGAAAAGGCGGAAAAAGTGGCACGTGCCGCAGGTCTTGGCGGGAATATACCCGACATAACAAAAATGCGCGCCATGCTTTCATCTGTGAGCGATGAAGACCTTCACCGCCTCGTTTCGGCGCTCGGCAAGGAACGCACGGAAAAAATGATACGTGAAATACAGGGGTGAGTGATTTGGCAAACGATTTTTCCGATAAACTGGATGCCGTTCTTTCAAATCCCGAAATGATGGCGCAGATAAAGCGCCTCGCCGATACTATGACGGGAGCCGCCCAAGGCACCGACGAAAATGCAACTTCGCCCCCGCAAAAGGAAGGCGAAAAAGCCGACGCTCAAGCTGAAAGCGCGACAGTCGCCCCGGATATAACGGAAGCCGTATCCGCCATAGCTGCGCTGACAGGCGGCGACAGGCGCAGTATACGCGGCAGAGGAGCGCCGAGGAGAAATATGGCTCACAGCAAAGCGCTGCTTCTCGCCCTGAAACCGTATCTCGATGAAAAAAGATGTGAAAAAATAGATAAACTGCTGAAAATGATGCAGCTTGCCGAAATGGCAGGATATTTTATGTAAGGAGGCGATTTTTATTTACAGCAAAAATTACGGAAAAATACCAGACAAACCCGATGAAGCGCCTCCCGTGCAGAAACGGGAATTCGCTTCCCCGCCGCCCGATTACGGCGGAAGCCTTTTCGATATGTCAAAGCCTTGCGAGGAGGCGTGTGAGCCGCAAAAATGTCCTCCGCCGCCCGAAGCAAAATGCTGCGAAAATATTCTGCGCGAAAAGCCTCCGGCGCCGAAATGCGAAAATCCCTGCGACGAAAACAAATCCGCGGGACTGCTCGGCAAAATATCAGCGGAAGATATACTTCTTTTCGGAGCGGCGCTTTTCCTGCTTTTTTCAAAGGATAATGACAATCTCATCATCCTCGCGCTGCTCGTGCTTGTTATAATGATATGATCACGTCCTGAAATCCACCGATGAAAAATCGTAATTCAGCTCGTAGCTGCCTATATCGTATCTCGAAACAAGCGCGCCCTCGCAATATGTACGCACCGAGCGGACTATTCCGGAATCCTCGGAAATATGGACTTTATCGGTATAGGAAAGCGACGGGATGGTATATTCCACAATATATTCGTTATCGCGTTTATAGCAATCGGTCACGGTATATCCGCCGTTTGCAAAAAGGCAGAATGACGGTACATAAGCCACATTTTCAAAAGAATACGCTTCGCTGTATTCCGTGCTGAAAAGAAGCTCGTCATCGGCGGAAAAATACGAAACGGTTTTTCCGTCGCATACCACGCTGTATTTTTTCTGCTCCGTGCCTTCGTTATAATAAAGCTTGTATCTGTCGCCGTTTTTCCACAGACGCAGGTCGTCCTGAACAAAGCCGTCCGGCGTGGCAAACATCATATATACTTCCATATAGAAATCATCCGCGAAAGGATAGGCGGAAAGCAGCTTTGCCATGGCTTCACCGCCCGTTGGATCGGAAATGTATTCGTAATTTGCGTTTTCGCCGTCACGACCGGCAGGAGCGGAAGTTTCCTCCTGCGTGCCGCCGCGCGGAATATCGAAAAGTCCCGCCCGCGAAAGCCCGAATATCACCGTCGTGCAAACGAGGAAAAACGCAGCCACCAGCGTAAAAACGGAATAAAGCGACATCGCCCCGTTTGACGAAAGAAGTTTTTTTATTTTTTTCATCATGCGTTTTTCCTCCTTTATCATACAAAAATCATCATGCGGATTTTCCTTTTCCCGAAATGATAAATATCATTGCCATATATGCCGTGGCAAGCAGCGCTATCAGCGCGCCGTAAACCATGCTGATATTCATCACCGCCGCGGCTATACAGTAAACCGCTGTCACCAGATATAAAGTAACGGCGGCTTTTTTCTGCGAATAGCCCGCGTAAAGCACCAGTCTGTGGTGTATATGTCCGCGGTCCGGCGAAAATATATTTTCCCGCTTCAGCGCGCGGCGCACCATGGCAAAAGCCGTATCAAAAACAGGCACGGCAAATATCAGCGCCGGCACCGCTATGGAAACAAGCATGCGCGATTTCGTCAACCCTGTCACGGAAGCGCAGGCGAGCACATATCCGAGAAACATGGAACCCGTATCTCCCATAAAAACCGACGCGGGATTGCAGTTATACGGCAGAAAGCCGAGCGACGCGCCGAAAAGACAAAAGCACAGCACGGCGCATACATAATTTCCCGCCGAGGCACAGAGCGCGGCGAGCGCGGCGGACGAAAGCGCGGATATGCCTCCCGCCAGTCCGTCTATACCGTCGATTATATTGAAAGCATTTATCACGCCCGCTATCCACAAAACCGTCACCGGTACCGAGAAAACGCCCAGATTCAATATCCCGTGCGGCAGACCGACAAATTCCGTTTTTATTCCGCAAACAGCCGTAAAAACAGCGACAGATACCTGCCCCGCGAGCTTCACAAAAGGATTCAGCGCCTTTATGTCATCGGCTATGCCGAGCGCACATATCATCATGCCGCCCGTGATGATGACGGCACATTCGCGCGGGAAAACCCCGTTTTGCGTAAACACGAGCACGCACGACAGCGCAAAAGCGACCGCTATGGCTATGCCTCCCATGCGCGCCGTCGGATTTTTGTGCATACGCCGCCCGTCGCGCGGGATATCCACGGCGCCGACAAGGAAAGAAAGCCTGCGTGCCGCGGGTGTCATTACGGCGGAAAGCAGAAATGCCGCTCCCGCCGCAGAAAAGTATATTATATTATTCTGCAAAATATCTCCGTATCAAGGCGATGCGCGAAAAAACGCCGCCTTTCAGATTATTTTGCCGCAAATCCCACCTTGCGGTAAACCTTTGACAGGGTTTTGTTTGCGAGATAAGACGCAAATTCCGCATTTTTCTTCATTATGGATTCGAGATAAGCTTTATCCGCCATAAGTCTGGCAAATTCAGCCTGAACGGGTGCGAGAGCGTCAGCACATGCTTCGCCTACGGCAAGTTTGAAATCTCCGTAGCCGCGCCCGTCAAATTCGCGCTCTGTATCCTCATCGCTCTTTCCCGTAAAGCAGGAATATATCGTCATCAGATTGTTTATTCCGTCCTTGCCGTCGGCGCGCTTTACCACGGTATCGCTGTCCGTCACGGCACGTTTGAATTTGCGTATGATATCGTCGCGCGAATCGAGCATATATACGCAAGCGTTTGCATTCTCGTCCGATTTGCTCATTTTCTTTGTCGGATCGGCGAGAGAATTTATCTTTTTGCCTGTTTTCGGCGTATAAATTTCGGGCAGAGTGAATGTTTCGGAATAAATCTGATTGAAACGCATGGCTATATCGCGCGTGATTTCAACATGCTGTTTCTGATCTATGCCGACGGGCACGAGATTTGTCTGGTAAAGCAGAATATCCGCCGCCATCAGTGTAGGATAGGTGAAAAGTCCGGCATTTATATTTTGCGCGTTTTTTGCACTTTTATCCTTGAATTGCGTCATTCTGGAAAGCTCTCCGAACATTGTATAGCAATTCAGCACCCATGCAAGTTCGGCATGCGCGGGAACATGGCTCTGAACAAAAAGCACGTTTTTCTCGGGATCCAGTCCGCTCGCGATATAGAGAGCCAGCGTTTCATACGTGCGGCGACGAAGCTCGGCGGGATTTTGTCTTACAGTTATCGCGTGCATATCGGCTACGCAGTAAATGCTGTTGTATTCCGTTTCAAACGCTTTCCAGTTTCCTATGGCACCGAGATAGTTTCCTATCGTGAGATTGCCGCTCGGCTGAACGCCGGAAAATATGATTTTTTTGTCTTTTGAAAATTCCATGGTCTTGTATTAAGGGAGTTTTCCCCTTTCCTTTCCCGGCAAAAGCCGTATAATATCATTTCATAAATTCATGCGCAGCTTCGGCGAGGAGCTTTACGCCGCGCTCTATTTCGTCCTCGGACGGAGAGGAATAATTCATGCGGAATGCGTGCGAAGGCAGGCTCATATCCGCAGCAAAAGCAAAGCCCGGCACCACAAAAACATCCTTTTGCGCGGCATATTTCGCAAAATCCGCGCTGTTATATTTCCCCGGCATCTCACACCAGAGGAAAAGTCCGCCCTCGGGGCGCGTATGCGTCACGCTTTCGGGCATATATTCATCGAGCATATCCATCATCAGACGGCATTTCTTTCCGTAAAGCGCGCATATTCTGCTTATATGCGCATCCATATCGTATTCGCAGAGCATTTTATAGCAAAGCTTCTGGAAAAAGAGATTTGTATGCACATCGGCGCACTGCTTCGCGTAAACCACGGGCTTCATGAAATCCTTCTGCGCCACGAGATAACCCATTCTCATGCCGGAAGAAAGAATTTTCGAAAACGAGCTGCAATATATGACCAGTCCGTCCTCATCGAGCGCCTTCAGCGTGGGAATGTCCTCGCCCGAAAAACGAAGCTCACCGTAAGGATTGTCCTCCAGAATGAAAACGCCGTATTTTTTGGCGAGAGAAAGAATTTCTTTTCTGCGGGCGAGCGATGTCGTTATTCCCGTAGGGTTCTGGAAAGCGGAAATAATATAGATGAATTTCGTATTTTTGTTTTCGCGCAGAGCTTTTTCGAGAAGCCCGATATCCATGCCCTCGTGCGTCATCGGTATGCCGACGAGCTTTGCCCCGTAAGAACGGAAGGAATTGAGCGCGCCGACAAAGCTCGGCGTTTCGCATATCACCGTATCGCCCTCGTTGCAAAGAGTGCGCGCGGTGAGGTCCAGTCCCTGCTGACCGCCCGTCAGGGTTATCAGCTCGTCGCCGTCCTTTATCATGCCGAATTTCTTTGAAAGACGTTCTTTTATTTTTTCGCGCAGAGGCTCATACCCCTCCGAAACTCCGTACTGAAACGCCTGCGGATCGGAAGCAAAAATCTCCGCCGAGGCTTTTGCCATCGCCTCCAGCGGGAATGTCGATGTATCGGGGTTTCCCGCGGAAAAGGCAATCACGTCTCTGCCGCTCGTGGCGGCGAGTATCTCTCTCACCGCATTGCCTTTGAGAGATTTCATTTTTTCGGATAACATATTTGCCATATCAATGTACATTTTCATCACCGGATTTCTGAGTATTTCAAATTATATAATAACAATAATTTAAGTATTTTTCAATAGAATTATATAAAAAATTTCGGTTTTTCGCGCACGAAAGGAGAATTTTCGGCGGAAGTCGCGAAAAATTACCAGATTTTTTATATGGCTTTTTTCGCTTTTGCGGTTTATAATTTAAAATGGTATCCGCAAAAAAGCGAAAGTGAGGCGATTTTTATGGAGCTTCGCATCATAGAGGACGATATGCTGAGAATCATGCTTACAGAGCTTGATATGATAAAATACGATATTGATTGCGATTCTCTCGACTATAAGAATACGAAAACAAGAAAAGCCGTGTGGGGCATACTCGACGAGGCGTACAGAAAAACGGGTTTTGACGCCGCCAAAGAGCGCGTATGCATAAAAATTTATCCCGACAAAAGCGGCGGCTGTAAAATCTACATAACAAAACTGCACGACAAGCTTCCGCCGGAAGACGAAATGAATTATTCCACCGTAAAAGAAAGACCCATGCAGGAAACGGGACCAAAAAAAGCCGCCGTATACGGTTTTGCCGATCTGGATTCGCTCATAAACGTATGCAGGCACCTCGGCAGATCCTCTTACGACGGAGAAAGCGGCGCTTATATCGGTTGCGAGAAAGATAAAAAACGTTTTTATCTCGTGATATACGAAGACCCCGCGCAAATACGCGGCAGGCAGAGCCGCCCCTCGAGAGAAAGTCTTTTTATATGCGAATACGGCACAAAAATATCCGCGCCCGACGCGCTTTCTTACATAAAAGAGCACGGATGTGCGATATGCGAGGAAAATGCCGTTTCAAAACTCGCCGCGCTGTGAAAAACCGAGATTTATTTTTGCAAACGTATAGATTTTTTTCGCGATTTATGGTAGTATATCTTTGAATACGACAAAAATCGGAGGATTACATACAGTATGGAAACAAAAACTCTGGAAGAAATAAAAAAAGAATGTGAAAACTGCCGCAGGTGCAGTCTGTGCGAAACAAGGACAAATACCGTTTTCGGCGCGGGAAATCCCCATGCCGACCTGATGTTTGTCGGCGAAGCACCCGGGGAAAAAGAGGATCTTTCCGGCATCCCATTTGTCGGCGCGGCGGGAAAGCTTTTTGACAAATATCTCGCAGCCGTCGGCATTTCGCGCGATGAAGTATATATCGCCAATATGCTGAAATGCCGCCCGCCGAAAAACCGCGACCCGAAACCTGAGGAAGAGGATCTCTGCATAGATTATCTGCGCGAACAGGTGCGCGCCATATCGCCGAAACTGATCGTATGCCTCGGCAGAATATCGGCTATGCGCCTGATAAAGCCCGATTTCCGCATAACCGCGGAGCACGGCGTGTGGTTTGAACGCGGCGCTTTCTCCGTTTCCGCCGTATATCATCCCTCCGCTCTCCTTCGCGACCCGCGTAAAAAGGACGATATGCTCGCCGATATGTTGGAAATAAAAAAACGCCTCGATGCGCTGAAAAATTGACGGCGACGTACGAAACGCCCGGAAATGCGGATTTTTTGCTTTGTGTGAAAAATCCGCACTCTTTTTTGTAAAAAGCACTTGAAAATCGCTCGTTTTTATTGTATAATAATTCCAAATAATTTTTTTGCAAAGAGGTAATTTTATGATCAAACTTTACGGTAATGCCATCGTGGGACAGTCCGGCGGACCTACGGCAGCAATAAACGCCACGCTTTCCGGCGTAATACGAGGCGCATTTGAGTGTGATCAGATTGACAAAATCTACGGCGCAATAAACGGTATAGAGGGCGTTCTGGAAAGAAAATTCTGTCTTTTGAACGATGTTATTTCCGGCGAAGGCGATTTCCGCCTGCTCGAAAACACTCCCGCAGCCGCGCTCGGCTCCTGCCGCAAAAAGCTGCCGAAAGATATGACCGGCGACAATCTCATCGTTTACGAGCAGATACTCGATGTTTTCCGCGATTACAATATCAGATATTTCTTCTATATCGGCGGAAACGATTCCATGGATACCGTGGCAAAGCTTTCCGAATATATGGACAGCGTGGGATATGACATGCGCGTAATAGGCGTCCCCAAAACCATAGATAACGATCTCGTCGGCACCGACCATACCCCCGGTTTCGGTTCCGCCGCAAAATATATAGCCACCACCATGCAGGAAATAATACGCGATACGGCTGTTTACACGGTGAAAGCGGTGACAATAGTCGAGATAATGGGCAGAGATGCCGGCTGGCTCACGGCTTGCGCGGCGCTTCCCTCTCTTTGCACGGATACCGCGCCGGATCTCGTTTATCTGCCCGAGGTCACATTCGATTATGACGAATTTTTTGCCGATGTCGCAAAGGCACTGGAGGCTCATCCCAATGTGGTGGTAGCCGTTTCCGAGGGAATAAGACTGAAGGACGGCACTTACGTCGGAGAAGGCACGCAGAGCGGCGCGACCGACGCTTTCGGTCACAAATATCTTGCCGGCACGGCAAAGGCTCTGGAGATCGCCGTGAAAGAAAAATTCGGCTGTAAGGTACGCTCGATAGAGCTGAATCTTCCCCAGCGTTGCGCATCGCATATCGCGTCGAAAACAGATCTCGACGAAGCCGTGATGATAGGAAAAGCGGCTGTAAAGAGCGCTTCCGAAGGCGAAACGGGCAAAATGATGATTTTTGTACGCGCTTCCGAAGGCGCATACGATATTCATACCGACAGCCTCGATATAAAGAATATCGCAAATGCGGTACGCAGCGTACCCCGCGACTTTATAAACAAGCGCGGCAATAATGTGACAAAAGAATGCCTTGAGTACATTCATCCCCTCATCATGGGCGAAGTTTCGCAGATATACGAGGGCGGAATACCGAAGCATTTCGTGATAAAGAAATAAAAAAACGGCAAGCGGAGCAAAACCGCTTGCTTTTTTTATGCAAATCAATCTGCACTATTGACTTATTGCCTCGCGTGATGTATAATAATATGGTGCTTTTCGCACACAATACCGCCGCTTGCGGCAAACGGAGTGATAAAATGAAATACGATGTAATTATCATAGGTGCGGGTCCCGGCGGAATTTTTTCCGCTTATGAGCTGACAAAAACAATGCCTCAGCTCAAAATCGCCGTTTTTGAAACGGGGCATCCGCTCGAAAAACGTCATTGTCCCATCGATGGCGACAAGGTGAAAACCTGCATAGGCTGTAAAACCTGCTCGATAATGAGCGGATTCGGCGGAGCGGGCGCTTTTTCCGATGGTAAATACAATATAACAAACGATTTCGGCGGCACGCTGTATGAGCATATAGGCAAAAAACAGGCTCTCGACCTGATGAAATATGTGGACGAAATAAATATGCAGTTCGGCGGCGAGGGCACAAAGCTTTATACCACAGCCGGCTCGAAATTCAAAAAAATATGTATCCAGAATAAGCTCAATCTTCTCGAGGCATCCGTTCGTCATCTCGGCACGGATGTAAATTTCGTGGTTTTGAAAAATCTGTACGATTATCTGAAAGATCGCATGGATTTCTATTTCGATACGCCTGTAAAGGATATTGCAAAAACACAATCCGGATATGCTGTGACTACCGACAAGGGTTCTTTTGAATGCACCGATTGTATAGTTTCCGTGGGCAGAAGCGGCAGCAAATGGATGGAAGAAATCTGCAAAAAAATGGGCATTCATACCAAATCAAACCGCGTGGATATCGGTGTCCGCGTGGAATTGCCAGCCGTGGTTTTCTCGCATCTCACAGACGAGCTTTATGAAAGCAAAATAATTTACCGCACGGAAAAATTCGAAGACAATGTGCGCACATTCTGCATGAATCCGCACGGTATAGTCGTAAACGAAAATACAAACGGTATCGTCACCGTAAACGGTCACAGCTATGAAGACCCCAAAATGCAGACGGAAAATACAAATTTCGCGCTCCTCGTGTCAAAGCATTTTTCCGAGCCTTTTGAAGACAGCAACGGATACGGCGAAAGCATAGCCCGCCTTTCCAATATGCTCGGCGGAGGAGTAATAGTTCAGAGATTCGGCGATCTTGTCCGCGGTCGTCGCAGCAATACAAAACGAATAGAAGAATCTTTCGTCACGCCCACTCTCGCTGCAACTCCGGGCGACCTCAGCCTCGTTCTTCCCAAAAGAATACTCGACGGCATAGTGGAAATGATTTATGCGCTCGATAAAATCGCCCCCGGAACAGCAAACGATGATACTCTGCTCTACGGCGTGGAAGTGAAATTTTATAATATGGAAGTCGCCACAAACGAATCTCTCGAAACGGAGTACAAAGGACTTTACATCATCGGCGACGGTTCCGGAATAACCCACTCGCTTTCCCATGCATCCGCAAGCGGCGTTTATGTGGCGCGCAAAATAACGGAAGAAGCAAATCAGTAAAATATCATACAAAGTCCGCGCGATTTGCGCGGACTTTTATTTTAAAGTTACGTTTTCTCCCGCCGGATAACGTGGTCGCGCTTTTTACCGACCAAAATCGAGGGCTTTTAACCCTTCTTTGCCAACTGAATACCATATTAACGCAACATCAAAGGCGGGCGCAATGCGCCCGCCTTTGATACAGGGGTATTTATAATGAAGAGAATTTAGCTGTATTGATAAACCGAAAGCAAAAATCCTGCGCACAATAACACGCGCAGACAAAACATTCTGCCGTGTACGGCACGCAAGCCTCGCAAAGCGCACAAGAATGCCTATCTGCCGAGAATACGCTTGCTACGCAGCGGCAATTCAGCAAGCAACCGTATTGCCGCCCTTCGACGCCTTACTCTGCAAATTTATACTATCAGCCCCGATAAACCGATACCGACAAGCAGGGCGCACACGCAGAAAACGCCCGCGCCAAGATAAGCTCCAACGCGTGCAACGCGCTTCTTTTTCAGAGCGAAATTCACTTTTCTCACGGCTATTATCACGCTCGCCACGACAAAGCAGAAACCATTACCCACGGCCGTGAAAATACAGGCAAAAAATGCCGCGACGATGGCAAAAAGTCTGCCGAGCAAACCGATTTTCTTTTCGTGAGAGGGGCAAACCGCTTCAAAAATATAGATTTTTCCGCCTTCCATTATTTCCACGCCTTTTTCGGTAATCATATCTGCCTCCGTTCTATATTTGCGTATAAATTTTACCGTCAAATATAATTTACATCTTGATTATACTATGGCTTTCCCGATTTGTCAATACTTTTTTATAATTTTTTTGAAAAATTTTACCGCGAAATATAAAATTTTATCAAAAAGTACTTTACAAACGGGAATTTTTGTGATAGAATGCTTTTGTAATATAAATATGAAGTTTCCAAAAAAATATTCTCATTAAATTAAAATCGGAGGTTTTTATGGACTGGCTGGACAGCATAAAAAGAATAAAAAAGGAAAAAGGGCTTACAAACGAGCAGCTTTCCGAAATTTCGGGGATATCTCTCGGCACATTGAACAAGCTGCTTTCCGGCGCCACCGCCGACCCGAAGCTTTCCACGCTCTCTTCCCTGTCTCAGGCTTTTTCCTGCTCTTTTGACGAGCTTCTCGGAAAAAGCGCGCCCGATGTCTCCGCTTCCGGAAGTGAAACGATACGCAGATATTATGCGCTCGACGCAAGCGGAAAAGAAACCGCCGATTATATTATAAATAAGGAATACAATCGCATCATCTCCGAGAAAAAGCCCGTCGCGGGCGAAAAAATGCGCGATGCCGCGAAAAAAATCCGCACGATACGCCTGTTTTCCACGGCAGCGTCTGCCGGCACCGGCTCATATCTCTCCGGAAACGACTATACAAATATCTCGGTTTACAGCAATCCTACCACCGATGCGGCTGATTTTGCCATACGCGTGCGCGGCAACAGTATGGAACCGAAATTCAGCGACGGGGATATACTCCTCGTTTCCGACCGCAAGCGCATTGAAATAGGTGAGCTCGGCATTTTTTCCGTAGATGGCGAAAGCTATTTCAAGCAGTACGGCGGAAACAGGCTCATCTCGCTGAATCCCGACTACAGTGATATTCCGCTTGATACAGCGGACAAAGCCGTATGCTTCGGCAAAGTTATCGGCAAGCTGAAAAAGCAGTCATGAAATATCTCGACTTCTTTGATGTCGCGAGCGAAAATGACGAAGCAAAATTTGTTCTTTCTTTCAATTACAAGGTGGAAATGACCTGCTTTTCCGAAAACGTCTACCCTTTTAAAATCTTTCCGGAAAAGTATTTTTCTCATGCCGATTTCGACGATATCACGGTGATTTACGGCGGAAACGGCTCCGGAAAATCCACATTTCTGAATATCATCGCGGAAAAGCTCGCCCTGATACGCAAAGCGCCTTTCAACCGCACCCCGTATTTTGACGAATATCTGTCGTTTTGCAAATACGGGCTGACAAAGGCTTTTCTCCCAAGTGAAAGCAGGATTATCACGAGCGATGAAATATTTGATTTTCTGCTCGATCTGCGCGCGATAAATGACGGCGTGGATGCGCGCCGCGACGAGATTTTTTCAGAATACGAAAAGCTGACGGATCCGGAGGCACCCCCTTTTCTCATGCGCGATCTGTCGCAATATGATGAACTACGGCGCAAAAACGAAGCGCGCCGCACCACAAAAAACAAGTATACAAAGCGTCGCCTTCCCGAAAATGTGACCGAAAAATCAAACGGGGAAAGCGCTTTTCATTATTTCACAAACGAAATAAAAGAAAACGCGCTTTATCTGCTGGATGAGCCGGAAAACAGCCTTTCCGCCGCATATCAGACGGAACTGGCCGGCTTTATCGAGGATTCCGCGCGATTTTACGGATGCCAGTTTATAATAGCCACGCACAGCCCTTTTCTGCTCGCCGTGAAAGGCGCAAAAATTTACGATCTGGACGCGCGCCCCGTTTGCGAAAAGCGCTGGACTGAGCTTGAAAACGTGCGCTTATATCACGATTTTTTTGAAAAGCACCGCGACGATTTTGAATAAACCCCTCAAATAAAACCGCCTATTTTGTCAAATACCTCCCGTTTTATTGACATAATTCGATTTTTATGATAAAATTATATGAATAAACGGATAAATGGGTGGGTGTGCTATGAAAAGTATCGATCAGGCAAAATTTACGCGCTTTTTTGCGCTCATTTTATGCCTTACCATGCTTTTTACGCACTCCCTCCCTTTTTTTGCGCAAAAAGATGCCGATGCTCCTTCTGAAGAAGACATTTTAAATGTGGCGCGTGGAGTAATACAATATGAAAAATCGCGTTGCAATTGCCGCGCCGACTATCTCATCGACGGCGATATCGTTTCGGGCGCGGGGACTTCATCTTCCGATTGGCTTGCTTTTGCTATAGGAAGATTCGGCGCGGATGACAATTACGCCGGATATCTCGCCGTCGCGGAGGACTATATCTCCGCGCGATACAAAGAAGAAGGCAAACTGAGCGCATACAAAGCCACGGAATGGCACAGGCTGATTCTCTCCGTGCTTTCCTGTGGCGGAAATCCGCTCGAAATCCGCGGCGACGGCGAAAAAATAAATCTCGTAGCCGACGGAATATACAATCGCGACAGCGCGTCGCCTCTTGATAAGCAAGGGCTGAACGGGCTTATCTGGGCGCTCATCGCGCTCGACAGCCGTCGGTACAATGTGCCCGAAAACGCCTCGTATACGCGCGAAAGTATAATAGAAAAAATCCTCGGCGAGCAATCCGAGAGCGGCGATTTCCGCTCTGTCGGAAGCAATGCCGATGTCGATATCACGGCGATGGCGCTAACGGCACTCGCGCCGTATTACTATGACGATACTGTATATAGATATATACAAAAGTCTACCGGCGAAACCGTGTCCTCCACGGTAGGCGAAGCAATAGATTCCGCCATCGCGTGCCTCAGTGGAATGCAGACGGAAAACGGGGATTTCACAAGCTTCGGCACGCCGACTCTCGAAAGCACATGCCAAGTGACAGTTGCGTTATGCTCTCTCGGCATAGACCCTTTTTCCGACGGAAGATTTATCAAAAACGGAAATTCCGTATGGGATGCCATGCTGAGATACCGCACGGAAAACGGCGGTTTTTCGCATAAAGCGGGCGGCGGCACGGACAAGCTGGCAAGCATGCAGGCGCTTTATACTCTGGCTGCAATATGGCGGTATAAATCAGGCATGCGCGCTCTTTTCGACCTTTGCGACGAGATGAGCGCGGATATGCAAAAGCGCATTTCCGATATTGAGCTTCGCGTATCAAAAGCCGACAGTCTTTCCCTTGCGGAGATAAATTCCGCACTCTCGGATTACTTTTCGCTACCCGGCGACACTCGCCGCTATGTACGCAACCAAAAATTGCTTTTTGAAGCCGCAGAAGCCAAAAACGCTGATATAGCGGGTATAAAATCCGCCACCGCGGAAATACCGGATTTCTCTGCGATACCCACTGCAAAATCTTTTGATTTTGCAGATTCGGATATGAAAAAAGCTGATTCTCTGCCGGATATTCTGACAACAGAATATTACATTTCCGTAACAACTCTGCTCTATAAACTCAATGCGTCCGGCGATTCCGACGGCATTAATATATACCGCGAAAAGCTCGAAAAAGCAAAAGCCGACATACTCGAAATCAAAAATAAAATAGCCGCGCTGAACAGGGATATATCGCTTCTCCCAGCTCCGTCCGCTCTCAGCCGCGATGACAGGCAGGCTATCGAAAGCATAGCAGAAAGATACAATGCGCTCGACGATTACGACAAGCAATTTGTTTCGGATTATGACAGCGTGGAAATTCTCATGGCGCGCATAAATACGGCGCGGCGCACTGTTTTCCTGACAATATCTCTGATTATCTGCGCCGCGGCAATATCCGCCCTGCTTATCCGGCGCATAAAGCGCAGAATAAGCAAAAAAGCGCGCGAAATGGACGAGCTCGCCGCCATGTATGAAAGCGAGGACGATGAATGAAAAAAGATATCATCGCCATCCTTTCCGTAGTCCTGATAATAGCCGTACTCGCGTGCGGTGTGGAAATCCAGTCGGTAGACGAATATTATCTCACGCATATCGACGACATAAAGCCCGATTCGAAAACGGTTTTTCTCAGCATAAGATGCGACAGCGTATTTGAAAACTACGATAAGCTGGATTCTTCTTTGAAAAACAGCGCTTACATTCCCGAAAACGGCATAATTCTCGAAAAAGCGGAATACGTCCTGCGCGAAAACGATACTGTCTACGATATTCTCGACCGCATACTGCGATACAATAAAATCATGTACGAGCGCCGCGGCTCTTCGGATTCTTCCGTATATATCGCGGGAATAAATTATCTTTACGAATATTCCTGCGGTCCGCTTTCCGGCTGGATGTACAGCGTAAACGGCGTTTTTTCGGATAAAAGCTGCACGGAATACGTGCTTTCCGACGGCGACGTGATAGAATGGGTCTATTCATGCGATCTCGGCAGAGATGTCGGCAAAAAAGGAGGGCAATAATCTATATGGAAAAACGCATTGCCTTTCACTGTTTTCACCCCGTTTCATCATTTATATATCTGCTCACGGTGATCGTCGTGGGAATGTTTATGACAAATCCGTTGGTTATATCGCTGATGCTTGTTTGCGGCGCATTATTTTGCGCGATGCTTCGCGGGAAAAAGTTTTTTTCGGATATTCCCTTTTATCTCGCGCTTTTTCTGATATTTTCTCTGGTAAATCCGCTTTTTTCTCATAACGGAGCCACTCCGCTTTTCTTTCTGAACGGCTATCCCGTCACGCTGGAGGCGATTTTTTACGGAATGAATATCTCCGCCGTGATGATATCCACGCTTATCTGGTGCACGGTGTTTTCCGCGGTGATGACAAGCGAAAGAATAATGTGCGTTTTCGGCAGAGTCCTGCCGAAAAGCTCACTGGTGATTTCCATGTCGCTCAGATTTCTGCCGCTTTTCAAAGCAAAATGGCATGAAATATCCGATGCGCAAAAGGCGCTCGGCTATTATTCAGAAAAGGGCTTCGTTTCAAAAATCACAAATTCCGCGAGGGTTTTCTCGTCACTTATATCATGGGCACTCGAAAATTCCGTCGATACGGGCGCCTCGATGAAGGCGCGCGGCTACGGTCTTGGCGGACGCACATCATTTTCGCTTTTCCGCTTCGGCGCGCGCGATGCCGTGCTGACGGCTTTTTCCGCCATACTGCTCGTGATATCGGCAGTGGGACTGAAAAGCGGATATTTCGCTTTTCATTTCTACCCGCAGGCGGCAAATATAGATTTTTCGCCGAAAGCCGTAATATTTTACTCGGCAATGGCAATTTTACTGCTGATACCGTCATTTTTTGAAATAAAGGAGGCATTGTATTGGAGATACTTGCAGTCAAAAATCTGAATTTTTCATATCCCGACAGCAATGCCGCCGCATTGGAAAACGTAAATTTTTCCGTAAAAGAGGGCGAATTTATAGTGCTCTGCGGCGAAAGCGGCTGCGGAAAAACCACGCTGATGCGCCTTTTGAAACGCGAGCTTGCGCCGTTCGGCAAAAAAAGCGGCGAGATAAGCTTTTGCGGCAGGAATGAAACCGAGCTTTCCGATGCCGAAAGCGCCTGCGAAATAGGCTATGTAATGCAAAATCCCGAGGCGCAGACCGTGACCGACAAAGTATGGCACGAAATTTCCTTCGGAATGGAAAATCTCGGCTTTCCGCGCGACAAAATCCGCCTGCGCTCCGGAGAAATCGCCGCTTATTTCGGGATAGATACATGGTTTCGCGGCGATACGGCTACGCTTTCCGGCGGGCAAAAGCAAATCCTCGCGCTCGCTTCGGTGATAGCGCTTTCGCCGAAACTCCTTTTGCTTGACGAGCCGACTTCTCAGCTCGACCCGATAGCCGCCGCAAATTTCATTTCCGCCGTATGCAAATTAAACCGCGATTTCGGCATCACGGTGATAATGGCGGAACACAGGCTCGGCGAGATTTTCCCTTATGCCGACCGCGTGGCTGTGATGGAAAAAGGCATGATAATCGCCTTTGATACGCCGCGCAAAATATGTGAAACACTCGGCAATCACCGCATTTCGGCTGGCTTCCCTGCCGCTGCACAGATATATTCCGCTCTCGGAACATATTCCGCTCTCGGCACGCAGCAATGCCCGCTCACGGTAAAGGAAGGCAAAAATTTTCTTTTGGCGCTCGACTTTTCAAAAGAAAAAATGCCGTCCCTTCACGAAAATCCGCGCACAGGCGACGAAATAGCCATAGAAACAAAAAATCTCTGGCTGAGATATGAGAAAAACACACCCGATATTCTGCGCGGCACAAATCTGTCGGTGCGCCGCGGGGAAATATTTTCCATACTCGGCGGAAACGGCACAGGCAAAACCACCCTGCTCCGCGCCATAAGCCGAACGGCAAAGCCGTATCGCGGCAAAATAACCGTTTTCGGCGAAAATATCAAAAAAATCAGCGACGCGGCACTGCACAGGCATTGCATAGCGCTCCTGCCGCAAAATGCCGATACGCTTTTTATTTCCAAAACAGTGGAGGCGGATTTTCTCGAAATATGCCGCGCCATGGGATACGACAAAGCAAAATCGATGGAAGAAACCGCAAAAATAAGCGAAAAATTCGGCATTTCGCCTCTCCTGCAAAAGCACCCCTACGATATTTCCGGCGGCGAAATGCAAAAATGCGCCATAGCGAAAATAATGCTGACAGAGCCGCGCATAATTCTTTTGGACGAGCCCACAAAAGGCATCGACGCTTTTGCGAAAAAAACTCTCGGAAATATCCTCCGCGAGCTTCAAAACGACGGCATAACCACGATAATCGTAACTCACGACACGGAATTTGCCGCATCCGTATCCGACAGATGTGCGCTTTTCTTTGACGGAGAGATACTTTCGCCCTCATCCCCGCGAGAATTTTTCAGCAGTACCGATTTTTATACCACTGCCGCCTCACGCATATCACGCGGCTTTTTCAAAAATGCCGTCACCGTGCAGGATGTGGTTTTCCTTGCGAAAGAGGCGATAAAGAAATGAAAAATTCCCGCTTTATACGATATGCGATAATACTCATCGTCATACCCGTCTGCATAGCGCTCGGAACCTTTGTTTTTGATAGTAAAGCTTATCTCTGGATATCGCTGTGCGTCACGCTGCTCGCCTGCGCGCCTTTTTTCATCTCGTTTGAAAATAAAAAAGCGGATACCCGTCTTACGGTGATACTCGCCGTGATGACGACGCTTTCCGTGCTCGGCAGATTTGCCTTTGCCGCAGTGCAGCATTTCAAACCCGTGGCAGCGATAGTCATCATCACCGGGATATATCTCGGCGCGGAATCGGGCTTTCTCTGCGGCGCGCTTTCCGCCGTGCTCTCCAATATTCTTTTCGGTCAGGGCCCGTGGACGCCTTTTCAGATGTTCGCATGGGGTTTTATCGGATTTGCGGCGGCGCTTTGCGGAAAAGCGCTCCGAAAAAGCAAAATCCTATTGTGCGCCTGCGGTGCCTTATCGGGAATATTCTTTTCTCTTTTCATGGATATCCAGACAGTACTGCTGTGGGATGAAGGCTTTTCATTTTCGCGATATATCGCGGCAATAGCCGCTTCCCTGCCTGTAATGGCTGTATATGCCGCATCAAATGTGATTTTTCTTTTATTGCTTTCAAAACCGATAGGAGAAAAACTCTCCCGCGTCATAAATAAATACGGAATAGGCAAATAATAAATTCATATAATAAAAAAGGAGCTGCCATGAATCTTTTATATCTGAAATACGCCGTGGAAGTAGCGGCATGCGGTTCTATAAACAAAGCGGCGGAAAAGCTTTATATAGACCAGCCGAATCTCAGCCGTTCGATAAAGGAACTGGAATCCTCACTCGGCGTGACGATTTTCGAGCGTTCGGCGCGCGGAATGCGTCTTACGCCGGATGGCGAAGCGTTTTTGAAGCAGGCGGAAACCGTGCTTGTACAGGTGGACGCGCTGGAAAATATGTTTCGCCGCGATGTGATGCATAAAATGCGTTTTTCCGTTTCCGTTCCGCGGGCAAGCTATATTTCCGAAGCTTTCGCCGAATTTTCAAAACGTTTTTCCGCGCATGACCAGACGGAAATATATTATAAAGAAACAAATTCCATGCGGGCAATAAAAAATATCCTGCAGGAAGATTATCGGCTCGGCATCGTCCGCTATGCGGAAAATTTCGATAAATATTATAAAGAAATGCTGAGCGAAAAAGGATTGGCTTACGAGCTTATCGCGGAATTTCGTTGCAATCTTATCATGAGCGAAAATTCGCCCCTCGCAAAAAAGGAAAAAATCACGCTCGCCGACCTCGATGACTATATCGAAATCGCCCATGCCGATCCTTATGTTCCCTCCGTGCCCACGGATACGGTAAAAAAAGAAGAACTGCCCGAGGGCAATGCGCGCATTTTCATATTCGAGCGCGGAAGCCAGTTTGACCTGCTTTCCGAAAATCCGAATACGTTTATATGGGCTTCTCCCGTGCCGCAGGATCTGCTTTCTCGTTTCAATCTGGTGGAACGCACCTGCGATGAAAACAAAAAAATATACAAAGATGTCATAATCCGCAGAAAAGATTACAAGCTGTCGGAGCTTGATTTGGCATTTATATC
The DNA here is from genome assembly GCA_934394585.1 of uncultured Eubacteriales bacterium. Lineage (GTDB taxonomy): Bacteria > Bacillota > Clostridia > Oscillospirales > CAG-272 > Apopatosoma. Next base: position 78,866 of record CAKRQU010000002.1, read on the forward strand.
GGAGCTTTGCCGCGTAAAACGCAAATATTTTTAAAAAATCTGTCGCTTTTGTAAACAAATCGGAAAGGCGCAAATATAAATATTGACTAAATAAAAAAATTGTGATATACTTGTAGGCAAGTCCGGAAGATTTCAGGCAAAAGGGAGTGATTTCATGGCAGAAAAAAACACAAAAATCATAGCGCAAAACAGAAAAGCGCGCCACGATTATTTTGTGGAAGATACTTATGAAGCGGGAATCGCTCTTTTCGGCACGGAAGTGAAATCGCTTCGTGCCGGCACTGTAAATCTGAAAGATTCTTACTGCTATATCAAGGACGGAGAAATTTTCTCCACGGGCGTGCATATCAGCCCTTATGAAAAAGGCAATATTTTCAATCGCGATCCTCTTCGCGAAAGAAAGCTTCTCATGCACAAGCGCGAAATACTGAAGCTGAGTATGCTGACAAATAAAGAAGGCTATACGCTCGTCCCGCTTTCGCTCTATTTTTCGGGAAAGAATGTAAAAATGGAGTTGGGCGTATGTCGCGGCAAAAAGCTTTGGGACAAACGCGAAACAGAAGCAAAAAAGCAAGCCGCGAGAGAAATAGACCGCTACGAGAGAGAAAGCAGAAAATAATATGGGGCCGTAAAGGTTTCGACGGGGATTTTGCAGTACGGTAAGCGAGCGGAGATGCGGTACCTCCTTAAACAATCGCAAACTTAAATATAAACGCTAACAATAATAAAGTAGCAATGGCTGCCTAACGGCAGTGCCGCGGCTTTTCAGCCGCCCGTCGCTCCCTTGAGTATCACGGCTTGGGACTCGGCGTCATGCAGTGATGAACGTGAACGGAGATTTTTCTTGTTGTATCCGTCACGCATAAAACAGATACTTTTTATATAGCCTGTCTGTCGGCGATATAAAAAGGAATTTCAAAAGACATTCTGCGCTCGGAGAAAGCTGTATGAATAGGTTTTCGGACAGGGGTTCGACTCCCCTCGGCTCCACCAGCGGCAAGTTGCCGCCACTAAATAGCAGAGGCATTTCGCCTCTGTTTTTTCTTTTTGGCAAGTAAAGCAAAAGCCCGCGGCTTTCGCCGTGGGCTTGTATGCTTATATTATGTAGGGGGTTGAATTAGCCGTTGTTTTCAGTGGTTCCGGAGGAAGCAGTTTTAGGTGTATAATCGTACTTACCTTCGGTAGTAGATTTTTTAAGCAAGCCATACGTAGTATCTGCAGCAGCTGTGCCCTTTGTAGCTTTAGCATCAAACTGACCTTTTGTTACTGTGAAGTAGTAATCACCGGACTGAATTTTAATTGTAATGTTGGCGAGATCTTCAGCGTAAGACTTACCATCAGCATCGTTAGAAGCAAGCCAATCATAGTACATATTTCTTGCTTCCTGAAGAGCCTTGGACTCATTAGCCTTAGCAATTACATTAGAGAATGTAGGAATGAGTACTGCTGCGAGGATAGCGATCACAGCGATGACGATGACAAGCTCTACGATGGTAAAGCCGCGCTTTTTGTTGTTTTTCATGGTTTTTGTCTCCTTGTTTAAAAAATATTTTTTTATATTTACGCTTTGCAGCAGTAAATACCGATGTGATTAAGAGCGGAAAACCCGTAGGTCGATGCGGGCGATGCCGACGCCTGAAACCCCTAACCGACGGCGGCACCGACCCGTACCATAAACGCGTTTACCTGCTCCGCTCTTCTTTCGAAAATGCCGAAAAAGGCAATTTCCCGTGAAAAAATTTAAGCAGGCAAACATGCACGAACAAATTTCGTGCATGTTTGCCTGCTTATCAGGTACATATTTTATTATTTAAAAGCGCGACAAAAGAACTACTTAGAAAGCAGCATGAATAGGTCTGTCTGTCTGTCTGTCTGTCTGTCTGTCTGTCTGTCTGTCTGTCTGTCTGTCTGTCAAGCGATTATACACAACCTATTCCTCCTTTGTCAATATTTTTTGCAAAAATTTCTGATTGCATTACAATTATACACCGCTATCATATTTTTGTCAATATGTTTTTGTATATTTTTTCTGCATTTTTGTTTTTTTGTTTCTTTGCCCAAAGATAGAGTGTACTTTTGCGAAAAAGTACCAAAAAAAGTTTTTCTCTTGCCCAAGAGAACGGGCGACCACAGTCGCCCGCTTCTTTATCCTGCTTTTTTTAAAAAGAAAAACACACTATCCTCGCATGGAGGGACAAAAAACGTCGGAAAAATTCCGACGTTTTTTGTATTTATACGGTGAATTTCTGCTTTACGGTCTGAATTTTATTCCGGTCGGCGGGAGTGGTCTGATACCAGCCCTTTGCCGCCATTTTTCCGTATACGTTATCCTGCATACCGAGGCTTTCGCCGAGCGCATCGCCGAAAGCTTTATGCACATTTGCCGTGCAGGATTCTATTGTACCGTGCATATACAGATCGCATACTCCTTTTTCGAGGAGCAGCAGAGTTTCCATTAGATTTCTGTCGTCCATTTTATTTCCCCCTCCTCAGAGCAAACCGAGAAAGCTCTGATATATTTTATTATGCTTTTCCAGCATCACAGATACGAGATTTTTAAATTCCGGGTCCTGTAAATTTGCCATTGCTTCATCGCATTTTGTTTTGAAATATTTTTCGTGTCCGAGCGCGTCTTCCACATAAAGAAGTTCTTTTTCAGTCATGATTTTTTCACCTCCGCAAATAGTTTGCCGTTTGCGCCGGACTTTTATGCGGGCAAAAAATGTTTTTTTGCGGATTTTTCAGCCGAGATGTATCATATCATACATGCCGTAAAGCCCGCGGCTTTTTCGTGAAATAAAATCAGCCGCCGCCACGGCACCGCGCGCAAAAACGCTTCTCTCATGCACATCGTGAGAAAAAACAAGTGTTTCGCGCCCGTTTGATATCATCACCTCATGATATCCGATTATTTTTCCTATGCGCACGCTGGAAATGCCGATATCGCCGCGCTGTCTTTTGCCGTCGCCGTTTCGCCCGCATACTATGTGCCCGCCGCGCGAAAGCTCTCTCGCGAGCATAAGTGCCGTTCCGCTGGGCGCATCCGCTTTTGCCGCATGATGTTTTTCCGTTATTTCTATCTCGGCATCGGGAAAAAGCGCCGCTGCCGCGCGTGCCGTTTCCAGAAGTACCGCTGCGCCGAAAGACATGTTTTCCGAATAAAAAACGGGAATGACAAGCGCCGCTTTCTTTATGGCGGCATGCTCCGCTTCCGATTGTCCCGTGGTGGCTATCACGCATGGGATTTTTTTCGATACGGCAAAAGAAAGCGTTCTCTCTGTCGCGCTGTGTGAAGAAAAATCTATTATCACATCCGCTTTGCCGCCGTAATCGTAAATATCGCGAAAATGCGATTTTATATCCACAGATGCCGCTATATGCATACCGTCGCGCAGATTTGCCGCCACTTCTCTGCCCATTCTGCCGCAGGCACCAACAAGTATTATTTCCATAAGCGTTTCTCCCGTATTTTCGTTTTTCTTGTGATTTTTATTCATTCTATGCCGCTTTTGCGAAAATTGTGCCTGCGTATTGACAATATACCGTATTTAATATATAATATAAATATAAAGCCGATCATATCGGTACAGCAAAAACAAGCGCCGCGAGCGTAAATCACGCGGCAACACGTTATAAAACCAAATTTTTTAAAAAACAACTGATTATGAAATACAAAAACACATATCTTTTTGCCGATATTTCCGTGGAGGCTTCGTTTTCGCACGGCTTTTTCGAAAAGCAATGCCGCGATTACATCACAAAAAAGAAGCCCGAAATTTTCATAGATATAACGGAAAGCGATATAAAAAACGAGGCGGCACGTTCCGAGGACAAAGGTTTTTCCGACGGATATTTCGAATCGCTCGCTTTTTATCGCAGATTTTGCGATGCCGTGGCGGAAAAAGGAATAATACTTTTTCACAGTTGCGCCATAGCGGTGGACGGTTTTGCTTATCTTTTCGCCGCGCCCTCCGGCACGGGAAAAAGCACCCACGCCATGCTGTGGAAACAGCTTCTCGGCGACAGGGCGCATATAATAAACGGCGACAAGCCGCTCATACGCGTGGCGCCGGATAAAATCACCGTTTACGGCACGCCGTGGGACGGAAAAGAACACCAAAGCGAAAATACCTCTGCGCCGATAGCCGGTATATGTCTGCTTTCCCGAGGGGAGAAAAACGAAATTCACCGCATCGGCGCAAGCGAAGCCATGCCGCTTTTATACAGGCAGACATACAGGACAAGCTCGGCGGCGGGGCTTTCGTTTGTAATGAAAAATCTCACCGAAGCGGCTGAAAAAATACCTCTCTGGCAGCTTTACTGCAATATTTCGCCCGAAGCCGCGAAAACATCATACAACGCCATGACAGGATCGGAGAAAAGAAAATGAAACTCAAAGAAGGACTCATCATTACGGAATGCGGCGACGAATACATCGCCGTAGCCGCGGGAGAAGCGGGAAAAGCCTTTTCGGGCATGATAAAAATGAATAAAACCGCGGGCTTCATAGCAAAGCAGCTTTCTCTTTGCGATACGGATATCTGCGATATCGTAAAAGCCGTGCTCGACAAATACGATGTGGATGAGAAAACCGCGCGCGAAAGCGTGGAAAAAGTGATAGCGGCTTTTAAAAAGCAGGGACTTATCGAAAAATGAATGAATTATACAATACAGAATCGGCGCTCGAAAAAGTCGGATTTGTAATTCATACGATAAAAGGCACCAGCATGATGCCTCTGCTCGACCAGAATAAAGACGCCGTGCATCTCGTGCCGATAAAGGACGAGCCGAAAGTGAACGATATCGTGCTTTTACGCCGCGAAAACGGCGCGCTCGTGCTTCACCGCATAATAAAAATAAAAGACGGCATTTTTATCATACGCGGCGACAACTGCATAAGCAGTGAAAACGTAGAGCGCAGGCAGATAATCGCGCGCGCCGATGCCGTATATAAAGACGGAAAATACATTCCATGCGACGATAAAAAGCTTTTGAAATATGCGAAAAAGCTGCCGCGCAGGTGGTTTTTCAGATATGTTCGCGCGCTTCCGGGCGCTGTATTCGCCCACATTTTCAAAAAAGAGAAAAAGTCCGCCAAAAGCGAAACGCGCACTGTGCCGGAGGAATTCCGCTTTCTCATAAAGCTGATTTCCGCGGCGATAGCGGGAAATAAAGTGACGGAATATCCGCAGGATATTTCTTTTCGCAGGCTTTTCGACATAGCGAAAGCGCAAAGCGTAGCCGCCACGGTTTTTTCCGCGCTGGATAAAGACAAAGTTCCCGCGGAAATCTATGCCGAATTTGAAAAGCATTATAATGCAAATCTGCGCAGAGAAATCCTTTTTGATGCGGAGCGCGAAGCCATCCTTTCCGAAATGGAAATGGCGGGCATAGCTTATCTGCCGCTGAAAGGCATTATTTTGAAAAATTTCTATCCGAAGCGCGGCATGCGTGAATTTTCGGACAATGATATACTATGCGACGGCGAAAAATCGCATGAAATCGCGCAGATAATGAAATCGCGCGGATTTGAAGCCGCCCTGTCGGACGGCGTCGCCGATTCGTTTCATAAAAAGCCGATATACAATTTCGAAATGCACCGCGAGCTTTTCGACCGCGATTTTCCGGCATACGCGGGCTTTGAAAATATTATGCAAAGAGCCGTGCGCGACAGTGGAAATTTCGGCTATCGCATGACGGATGAGGATTTTTATGTTTATCAGGCGGCTCATTTTTATAAGCATTATTTTATGGGCGGCACGGGGATACGCTCCTTTGCGGATTTCATGCTGACGGAAAAATACGTCGCCGAAAAATCCGGTTTTGACAAGAAATATGCGGAAAATCTCATTTCAGAGTGTTCTCTTTCCGATTTTCTTTCAGCCGTAAAAAAAGCGACGCATTCGCTTTTTTCTCAGGCAGATGCGGATGATGAGTTGCTTTTGTATATTTATTCCAGCGGCACATACGGCTCTCTCGAAAACTATGTAAAAAACGGAGTGAAAGAAAAAGGCAGATTCCGCTATGCTCTCTCGCGGATATTTATGCCGTATCGCTTTATGAAGCTGCGCTTTCCGCTGCTTTCAAAGCTCCCATTTCTCCTGCCGTTTTTCTGGATAGCGAGATTTTTCATTTTCATATTCAGTGGAAAATACCGCAAAGCCACGCTGGACGCAATAAAGAAATCAAAATAAATGTAAAAAGCAGGAAAACCTCTCGGTTTTCCTGCTTTTTGTTTGCGATGTGCTTTGTCCATGCGGGACAAAGGCGTACTTTTTTAAAAAAGTACCAAAAAGTTACTTTGTTCCACGCGAGGGAACGAAGGTGTACTTTTGCGTGACCAAAAGTACCAAAAGTCAAAAAGAGGAAGGCATTCCTCTTTTCATCTCCTTCTGTCGCCTCGCGGCGACCAGTGCGAACATACTGCCCAGACAGTCCGACCGTAGACTAAACCGGAAGTATGGTTCAAACCCCCGCACTTAACACGGGCTTTAGTCTGTTCAAGCCAGAACTAAACCTTCCCCCAACTCGATGTCCATCAAGCCATGCTTGCTCCGTCGGAGTTTAGTCTACAGTGGGAAGCATATCAAAAGCCATGGCGGGAGCCAATTCACCCCGTCGAATCTGCTCGCTTTTTGCGGCGTACTTTGTTCGCACGCGCGGTATGGCTGATGATATGCGGAGAGATAGACAGAAGTTTTTTTGATTTGCTATATATAGCACATACTTGCCGCGCATTGCTTTCCGCGGCTAACTCGACGGGGTGCGAGGTAGTTTGCAAAGGAGGGCGAGGAGCCTTCCTTTGATGACTTTTGCCGCGCTTTTTGTCAGTAAAAAGCGCGACCCCCGTCCTCCCCGTAGGGGATAAGAAACTTTTCCCGCTGACTCCGTCTCGGCGACGCCGTTCAGAGGTGGCTTCGCCACCCTGAACCCTCCTCTTTGTCAGTAAAAAGCGCGACCTCGTTTCTCGGTGGAGAAAGAAACTTGCACGGGCGACCGCAGTCGCCCGCCCCATCTTGGCAAAGAGAAACAATCCCTCACCCGACTTCGTCGGGAGCTCTGACCCTTTCTCGGCGAAGCCAAGCAACGTGCTTTGCACATTGCTTAATTCCATTGCATAAGGAAATTTTTTGGTACTTTTGGTCACACAAAAGTACACCCTCCCCCTACACAAAAGCAGGAAAACCTCTCGGTTTTCCTGCTTTTATTTTCAGTATTTTCTCCACACCATTTTATCCACTATGCCGGTATACGAACGGATTATCTTTACCACCTTGGTCGATACGTTTTCTTCCGTATAGTCGGGCACGGGAATGCCGAGATCACCGCATTTATTCATTTCCACGGCGGTTTCCACTGCGCCGAGCAGATTTTTTTCATCTATCCCCGCGAGGATAAAGCAACCTTTTTCCATCGCCTCGGGGCGCTCGGTGGATGTTCTTATGCACACGGCAGGAAAAGCCTTTCCTATCGAGGTAAAAAACGAACTTTCTTCCGGCAATGTGCCGCTGTCGGAAACCACGGCAAAAGCATTCATCTGTAAATTATTGTAATCATGAAAACCGAGCGGCTCATGACGCGTCACGCGCTTATCGAGCACAAATCCGCTTTCATCAAGCCGTTTTTTGGAGCGCGGATGACAGGAATAAAGCACAGGCATATCATATTTTTTTGCAAGAGCGTTTATCGCGGAAAAAAGACTGGTGAAATTCTTTTCCGTATCTATATTTTCTTCTCTGTGCGCCGAAAGGAGAATATAATTTTTCTTTTTCAGCCCGAGCCGCGATAAAATATCGCTTTTTTCTATACTTTCCAGATTTGAATGGAGCACCTCCGCCATGGGAGAACCTATTACAAATGTGCGTTCCTTCGGCATGCCGCATTCCGCAAGATATCTGCGGGCATATTCGCTGTATGCCATATTCACATCGGAAATGATATCCACTATGCGCCTGTTTGTTTCCTCGGGCAGACATTCATCTTTGCATCTGTTCCCCGCTTCTATATGAAAAACAGGTATGTGCAGGCGCTTTGCCGCTATGGCGGAAAGGCAGGAATTTGTATCGCCGAGTATCAGCATGGCATCGGGTTTTACCGCCGACATCAGCTTATATGAGCAATTTATGATATTTCCCACCGTGGCGCCGAGATCATCGCCCACGGCATTCATATATACATCGGGAAGAGCCAGATCGAGATCGCGGAAAAATATCCCGTTCAGATTGTAATCATAATTCTGCCCCGTATGTGCCAGAAGCGTATCGAAATATTTTTCGCATTTTTTTATCACTGCGCAAAGACGTATTATCTCCGGACGCGTGCCGACTATAATAAGCAGCTTCAGCCTGCCGTCGTTTTTGAAACTTATATCCGAATAATCCGTTTTCATATCCATTTTCAGCCCTCCAGAAATATATTTTCGATAGAATTTATTTCATTTTCCGTCACGCCGCAGGAAAGCAGATATGAACGCGTCTGCTCCTTCAGCGTGGCTCCCTCATAATCGCGAAGCCCCTCGCGCATAGCGCGGATTTTGCCGAGAGTCATATTTGAAATACCGTATTCCTTATAGCAATCCTCCTCGGAAAGTCCCAGCATGGCTTCCAGAAGGAAGCATACTGTGCCGGTCCTGTCGCATCCGTAAGTGCAATGCAGATATACGGGATAATTTGAAGCATCGGCAAAATCGGAAAATATTTCATGTATTTTCTGCTTTCCGCTCTCGGTGAAAATCGCCATATACTGCGCCATGTCATAATATTTGTGTACCACGTTTTCGCCCAGCATATTTTTCCCGTTTACGGAAGGCGAACGCAGATCCATATCCGTATTTATGCCGAAGCTCTCGCGCATATCTTTTATTCCCGCTTCGGTAATGTGATAACCTTTTTCGATAGCCCCGTCAAGCTCTGTGCCGCGTAAAAGAAGTCCCTGACTTATTCTTCTGCCGTCAGTGGTTTTCCAGCCGCCTATATCGCGCACATTCGATATTCCGTCTATCGTGAGAAAACGCGGTGTCTCGGATGTTCTGAAAAATCCGTTTTTCGACAATGTTCCGTCGGACGTGTATGCCGTCACCCGATAATAATAAAATGTGCCCGCGCGCAGGTGAGAAAACGAAAATTCGCCTGCATTTTCGGCTATTTCATAGCTTGCAGCTCCCGTAAAAGAGGAGTTTTCCGCCACTTCCACGGTATAACGCAGAACATTCTGCTCCGCGCCCGGTCCGTTTACGGAAAATCTCAGCGTCACTTTGTTTTCAAGATCCGTGCGCTCCCAATTCTGCGTGAAATGATACGGGATGACATTGTCATACTTTCCGCTCATCAGATTGAGCTCGAGATACTGCCTTATTGCCTTTACCGTGATGAACGCATTTTCATTGTCGTTTATTACGACCAATTCCGCAGGCTTGGTTGTGGCGGTGGTTTCTGTAGTCGCTGTGGTAGTCGCCGTGGTTGTCGTCGCTGTGGTGGTAGTCGCCGTGGCTGTCGTCGCTGTAGTGGTAGTCGCCGTGGTTGTCGTCGCTGTGATGGTAGTCGCCGTGGTTGTCGTCGCTGTAGTGGTAGTCGCTGTGGTGGTCGCGACAGTTGTGGTTTCCGTGGGCGTCGTAGGAACCGTAGTTGCAGTTGTTTCCGTCGGTACGGTCGGAACCGTAGTTGCAGTTGTTTCCGTCGGTATCGTAGGCATTGTGACTGTCGTAGTCGTAGCCGTCGTTGATTTTGTTGTCGGTATCGTTTTTGCAGTCGATGTCGTTTCCGTAGTCGATGTAATCTCTGTCGTAGCCGTGGTTTCCGTAGCCGACGTGGTAGTCGCGACAGTCGTATCGGATGCAGTCGGCGTGGTGCTTGTCACCGTCGTTGCTGTTTCCGTAGTCGCTGTTGTCCCTGTAGCCGTAGTCGCTGTTGTCCCTGCAGCCGTGGTTACTGTAGTCGCCGTAGTCGCGGTTTCATTGGTTGTCGTGGTCGCGGTAACCGCTGTGGTATCATCTACGCCGCTTTTTCGTGTGGGTACAATCATAAAAGCTATCGAAATCATCAGCACTGCCGCGAGCGCCACAGTCATCAGTCTGTTTTTGGTTTTGAGTCGGGTATCTGCGTTTGTCTTGCCTTTGTTGCTCATATCTCTGCTCCGATCATAAGTATTTTGTCAGACTATTTCTCCGAATGTATCGGGATTATCTTTATCAAAAGATTCGTTTGCCCACATCACCGTAACAAGATCCTGCGTATCCGAAATATTTTTTATGCTGTGCGTATATCCGGGAAGCATATATACAGCCTCGATTTTATCGCCGGAAACTTCAAATTCACGCACCTCGTCGGTTCCCGTTTTTCTTTCGCGTATCAGTGCTTTCCCCGATACCACGATGAAAAATTCCCATTTTGAATTATGCCTGTGCTGACCTTTTGTCACGCCCGGCTTTGTGATATTCACGGAAACCTGTCCGCATTTTTCGCTTTTGAAAAGCTCTGTAAAAGAGCCGCGCTCATCTTTATTCATTTTCAGCGCAAAAGCCGTTTTTTCCTCCGGCAGATACGAAACATACGTGCTGTACAGCTTTTTTGCGAAGCTTCCCTGCGGTATCTCCGGAATGACGAGCGTCTGCCGCTGCGCCTCAAAGCTTTCCAGCATATCCGCTATCTCGCCGAGCGTGACGCGATGCGTTGTCGGCACGGCGCAGAATCTGCCGTTTTTGCATGGCACGGCACGCACGCCGTCAAATTCGCATCTGTGCTCTTTTCCCTCCAGTGCATCGAGCATTTCCCGCACGAGATCGTCTATATAAAGCAGCTCCAGTTCTGTTTTACGGTCGTTTACCGTTATCGGCAGACCGTTTGCCGTATTGTGGCAGAAAGTCGCCACGGCACTGTTGTAATTCGGTCGGCACCATTTGCCGAATATATTGGGAAATCTGTATACAAGCACCTTGGCGCCGCTTTCTTTGCCGTAATCAAAGAAAAACTTTTCCCCCGCGAGCTTTGATGCACCGTATTCGCTACCCGCATATCTGCCCTCCAGCGTCGCCTGAATGGAGCTTGATAACATAACGGGGCATTTGTTTTCGCATTTTTTCAGCTCGGAAAGAAGCTCGCCCGCAAAATCCGCATTTCCTTTTGCAAATTCGGATTTGTCGCGCGGGCGGTTCACTCCCGCAAAATTGAAAACAAAATCCGCTTCCCCGCAGAATTTCGTCAAAAGTTCTCTTTTTGTATCCGTATCATATTCGAAAATTTCATCTATTTTCAGCGCGGGTCTCGTCCTGTCTTTGCCGTCGCGGATATCTTTGAGAGCCAAAACAAAATTTTTCCCTACAAATCCCGCAGAGCCTGTAACAAGTATATTCATCTGTCGCCTTCCGCCTTTGCCAGCTCTTCGCGTATATACGAAAGCGAAAGCAGCTTTTCTTTTACTTCGTCCGCGGAAAGAATGCGCGTATTATTGGAATTGAATTCGGTGAGCATATTTCGCTTTCTGTCGCCCTCGCTGAAATATTTGTCGTAATTGAGCCCGCGATTGTCCGCCGGAACACGGTAAAAATCGCCCATGTCCACCGCTTTTGCACATTCCTCGTTTGTCAGCAGGGTTTCATACATTTTTTCGCCGTGGCGGATGCCTATCACCTTTATTTCTTCCTCTTTGCCGCCGAAAACGGCGCAAACCGCCTTTGCCTGCGTCATTATAGTGCAGGCGGGAGCTTTCTGTATCAGCAGATCGCCGTTTTCGCCGTGCTCGAAAGCGAAAATCACCAGATCCACCGCTTCATCGAGCGACATGATAAACCGCGTCATTTCAGGCTCGGTAACGGTTATGGGCAGTCCGTTTTTTATCTGATCTATCCACAGCGGGATTACGGAACCGCGACTGCACATCACGTTTCCGTAGCGGGTGCAGCAGATTTTTGTTTTTCCCGAATTTCTCGATCTCGCCACGGCTATTTTTTCCTCTATGGCTTTTGTTATGCCCATGGCGTTTATAGGATATGCTGCTTTATCCGTGGAAAGACATATCACGCTTTCCACACCCGCTTCGATGGCTGCGGTAATGACATTGTCCGTACCGATGACATTTGTGCGCACAGCCTCCATCGGGAAAAATTCGCAGCTGGGCACCTGCTTCAGCGCCGCCGCATGAAATACGAGATTCACGCCGTGCATGGCACTTCTCACCGATTGCAGATCGCGCACATCGCCTATATAAAATTTTATTTTGTCCGCCGCCTCGGGCATTTTCGCCTGAAATTCATGGCGCATATCATCCTGCTTTTTTTCATCGCGCGAAAAAATGCGTATTTCACCTATATCCGTTTTCAGAAAACGGTTCAAAACAGCGTTTCCGAAAGAGCCTGTCCCTCCCGTAATCATCAGAGTTTTACCTGCAAAAAGACTTTTTTTCATGTTTTGTTCTCCTTTTGTTTTATCATTCGGATAATGGTTTTCGGATTAAGCGCGCGATATATCAGCTTTATCACCGGTCTTATCGGTTTCATGATAAAGCAGAGCGCAAAATTTGTGAAAAACTGCGTAGCCACGGTGGCTATGGCGGCGCCTTCCGCTCCGAGCAGAGGAATCAGGGCAAAATTTCCCGCTACATTGAAAAGCGCACCGGAAAGATTTATTATCCACAGATATTTATGCTTTCCCTGCGCGAGCATCCATACATTCCGCACGGAACCCATATAAGAAAAAGCGGAATACCATGTTATTATCCGCAGTATCGGCACGGAAGCGGCATAATCGGAGCCGTAAAGCAAAGCTGTGACGGGGCGCGCGAGCAATGTGAGAAAAACGCTCTGAAATAGCCCCATATAGATTATTATCGAATAAAGCAAAGAAACATTTTTTTCGAAAGCCTCTTCGCTTTGCTTTTTGCTTTCGAATATGACGGGGCGGAGCGAATCTATCACCGCGGCAAAAACAAAGGATGTCACGCCCGCGCAGGTGAGCGCCGCGCTGTAAAAGCCCGTCGCTTCATCGCCTGTCATGGTTTTTATCATTATTTTGTCTGTCTGGGAAAAAATCGTCACCATCATTCCCGATATTATGTAATACCGGCTTTTTGAAAAAAGCTCTTTCCCGAGCGAAAAGGAAAAAGAAAGCTTTTGCGTGCCTATTTTCCCGTATATGAAAAGAAGCGTCGCTGATATGATGAAAAGGTCGAAAGCGGATGTTATCGCAAACCAGCACACGCCTTTTTTCGTGACGAGCAGGAATATTTTATATGCAGCCACTATGATATAAGCGCAAAGTGAAGTCACCGACGTATATTTTGAAAGAAGCTTTGCCTGATACCAATACTGTATCATTTCCGTGGTATGGAAAACAAGCGATATGCTGTACAGCGCACAAACGATAAAAGTGTCCTTTTCCGATGCGTTCGCTATGGAAACAAAAGCAAGGCATCCGCCGATGCAAAGAAAGCTCGTCACGGCGCTCATCACGAGCGACGTTCCGAGTGTTTTGCCCTCGCGCTCCGGATGCGATACTATTTCCTCCACCAGCACATTTCGGAAACCGAGCTGTGCTATCGGAACGGCAAAAGCCACCACGGATGCGGCATAGTTTATGAGCCCGTAGTCTGAAGGACCGAGATATCGCGCCGATATCATGCCGATGACAAGGCTGATGAGCGACTGCGCTATCCTGCATGCTATTATCCATGACGCATTTTTTACTACTTTATTTTTGAAAATGCTCATTTATATAAAATTTCTCCGAAATCAAATCAGCCGGATTTTCTCCGTTGCCCGCCGCACGCCGCGTGGAGGCTTTGATTTTGTGCGGCTTCCGACACGCTTTCGCGTGCCGGATTTCAATTATTCCAGTATAAGCTTGCCGTCCGCGCCGAACGTGTATGTTCCCGCGGGGAGGAGTTTATTTGTATATGTGATATGCTTTGTGCAGTTCTTCACCGCTGTGAGGGTAGCACCGGAAATGTAATAATAGCTTCCGTCCGTATCCTTTACGAGACCTGCGTAAGTTGGTACATCATCCACATAGTAGCGGATTTCACCGTCGGCGTCTTTTACTATGCCCTGCTTCATCACCATCTTGCCGTCCGCGCCGAACGTATATGTTCCTGCGGGCAGGAGTCTGTTTGTATAAGTGATATACTTCGAGCAGTTCTTCACCGCCGTGAGAGTAGCGCCGGAAATGTAATAGTAGTTTCCGTCCGTATCCTTTACGAGACCTGCGTAAGTGGGTACATCGTCCACATAGTAGCGGATTTCACCGTCGGCGTCTTTTACTATGCCCTGTTTCATCACCATCTTGCCGTCCGCGCCGAACGTGTATGTTCCCGCGGGCAGGAGTCTGTTTGTATAAGTGATATACTTCGAGCAGTTCTTCACCGCCGTGAGAGTAGCGCCGGAAATGTAATAGTAGTTTCCGTCCGTATCCTTTACGAGACCTGCGTAAGTGGGTACATCGTCCACATAGTAGCGGATTTCACCGTCGGCGTCTTTTACTATGCCCTGTTTCATCACCATCTTGCCGTCCGCGCCGAACGTGTATGTTCCCGCGGGCAGGAGTCTGTTTGTATAAGTGATATACTTCGAGCAGTTCTTCACCGCCGTGAGAGTAGCGCCGGAAATGTAATAGTAGTTTCCGTCCGTATCCTTTACGAGACCTGCGTAAGTGGGTACATCGTCCACATAGTAGCGGATTTCACCGTCGGCGTCTTTTACTATGCCCTGTTTCATCACCATCTTGCCGTCCGCGCCGAACGTGTATGTTCCCGCGGGCAGGAGTCTGTTTGTATAAGTGATATACTTCGAGCAGTTCTTCACCGCCGTGAGAGTAGCGCCGGAAATGTAATAGTAGCTGCCGTCCGTATCCTTTACCAGACCCGCGTAAGTGGGTACATCGTCCACATAGTAGCGGACTTCGCCATCGGCGTCTTTTACTATGCCCTGTTTCATCACCATTCTGCCGTCCGCGCCGAACGTGTATGTTCCTGCGGGGAGAAGCTTATTTGTATATGTTATATGCTTTGTGCAGTTCTTTACGGCTCTGAAATCGTTTCCGCTGATATAGAGATATCTGCCGTCGGCATCTTTTACCAGACCCGCATAAACAGCCATGCCGTCGTTTGCATAATAGATATCGCCGTTTGCCATGGTTACCACGCCGGTAGCCGTGGTTTTGCCTATCAGCACGCCGTCGGCTGTAAACTCATATATACCGGGGGCTTTTCCCGCGGATTCATAGAGAGCCGCAGTGCCTTCAGTGCGATAGCCTGCCGTATCGAAATTATATGTTTTGCCGTCTATCACTTTCCAAGCGGCATATCCGGCAAAGGACGCTCTGTAATAATCGGGACCGTAGTAATATCTGTATCCGGTGGCGTTATGATACCACATACCGGAAACGAGTTTGCCGTTTGATTCAAATGTGAATGTCACTCTGCCGTTGTTGAAAGATTCGACATTTGTCTTTGTATGCGGATCGAAATAATACCATGCGTCGTCTATCTGCTTCCAGCCTTCGGAAAGAACGCCTATCTGCGAATAGCTGTATTTGCCGTCTGTCTCGATAAGACCCGTGTATTTTATTCTGCCCGCGCAGACGCCGTCGGTACCGAAATCGTAATAGAAACCTTCTATTTTCTGAATTCCGTTGAGCTTTTTGCCGTTCAGATAGTAGGAATCATTTACCCATCCGTCGGAAACGGCAACGCCGTTCACATAGGTTTTGCCGTCTGTCCAGAGACCGCTGAAGATATCTCCGCATTCGCCGCATCTGAGAATACCGTCTGTGATTGCATAGCTGTGTCCTTTTGCCTCGAGCGTAGTGCCCCAATCCACCACGGAATTGCATACGTCGCAGAATGTTCTGCCTGTATATCCGCTTTCCGTGCAGGTAGCGGCTTTATCTTCCACAGCATGTGCGGAATGTATGTGACCGCCGTCCCATGCATTGAAATAAGCCTTGCCTTCGGCAGTGGATATCATATCCTTTGCCATTTTGTACATTTCGGTATCCACCTGCGGACCTTCGCCCGAGAATGTATCGGTTGTTCCGTCCGTAAATACCACTATGCCGCGGTCTATTTCCATGCTGATATCGACGGGCCAGAATTCTTTCATGCTTTTGAACTGAGCATAAGTGAAAGCTTCGCTTCCCTTCTTTGTTCCGCTCGTGTAGGTATAGCCTGTTTTCAGCTCCCATGTACGTATCGGGAGAGAAGCGAGAACGGCTTCGCCCGTGCTGTCGTTTTCGCCTGTGCGCGTGATTGTTATCGTGGCTATATTTTCATCGTCCTGTATGGAGTAGGAAGCGGTGAAGCCTTTTGCCGTCGTAAGATGGGCGAGCTCCCATCTGCTCATATTGTTGAGGTCGATATCTACCGTAACGCTCTGCACCTTTTCTATATCAGTGGCGACCACATCGACATACCATACGGAGCCGAGTTTTATTTTATCCAGAGAAGGATCGTGAGCCACTACCTTTACAGTGGATTTTCCGGAGCCGGCATTTACATTTACCGTGCGTATCACAGAAGCATAATTGCCCTGATTGTCGCATACGGAAAATTTGATATGGTGCAATCCGTCCGCCAGCACAACATCGGAAACAGACATCACGCCGTCCTTGAATGTGCAGGGGAATTCCACGCCGTCTATATATGCCTTTGCCGTAGCGGCATTGATACCCGTGAAGTTAGTTTTGCTTGTATTGTCGGCAACTTTCACGCCGAAGCTGAGAGTATTGTCGCTGACAGTCTGACCGTTCAGCGAAGCGGCATCGGACATGGAAGGCGTAGCATAAGTCACGTCGCCGAATACGGGCGCTTCTCTGTCGTCCACCGCATCGGAATAGTCCACCGTGATATCGTCCACATACATCACGTATCTGCCGTTATAGGATTTGTGCTGATTGTAATAGTAACCGTAGCTTGCGCCGTCGCGGTCGGAAATGTAAAACTGTACGATATAGCCCTTATGCAGATAAAGTCCCGCATAAGCATTGAGATCTATCGAAAGATAGTGCCAGCCGGGCTCGCTATACTGATTTACAAATCCCGTAGTGGAAGCGACACCGTCCGCGAGCGTATTTGTGATCAGGGAATCCCCCTTGACGTATTCGCCGGCATCGTTTTTGACGAGAGGAAATACTGTGTAGCGAATCCAAGTGGAAACATCCTCGTCGGAAATATAAATCCACATGCCGAGTCTTGTGGCGTTTTCAAAGGTTTTCTCGTCTCCGTTGTAAAGCAGAGCTGTCATCATATAGCCGGATTCCAGCGAATTGCCGTAATTTATATCAAGCGCCATGGCACCGTTTCCGCTGTGAACTTTGCCGGTCGCCGATGTCACATGATATACTCTTCCTTCGGGAAGCGTATAATTGTACGGTTCATAGCTGAGTACAAAATCGCTGACATTTCCGTCCTCGAAATCGAATATCACTTCGCTGCCTTTGCCGAGAGATATCTGCGATACCGCGGTAACATCCGTGCCGATAAATTTTGCCGTGATCGTGCTGGATGTGCCGCTGTCGGCAGCGGTGAAAGTAAGTCCGTTTACCGTACCGACAGTATTGTCGGAAAGCGTGAATGCAATATCGGAAGCTTTGAATTTGACTGTATTGAGCCCGTAAGTGGCTGTGAGCGAGAGAGCAACCGTTTTTCCGAAAGGAACAGTCATTTTTGCGCTGTTGAAAGCGATGCTCTGCGGAATAACGCAATGAACCGTGAGCGAGCCGACTTCTTTTCCGTCGTACATGGCGGTGACGGTAACATCGCCTGCCGCAGTCGCCGTGAGGACACCGTTTTCATAAGTGCCGTTTGTCGTCACATAAGAAATATCATCGGGTATGGCAGCCGATGTGCCCGCAGGGGAAACGCCTGCCACCGTCACATTAACGGATGTGCCGGGAGTGATGTATTCTTCCTCCGCACCCATGGTGACATGGTCGAAAGAATTTGAGGGAACCGCCGTGGAAGCGATGATGAGACCCGAGGAAATAGAGCGCTCGGAACCGTCGGAGGGACGGTTTATAACTTCCACTTCATCGGAACCTTCCGGACGGGAAGCAAATGTTGTGGAGCCGCCGCCGTCGAGATTTATCGCCGCGACGCAGCCTGCCTCGAGCATTATCTGCGCCAGCTCATGCATGGAACCGCCGCAGGAAAAAGGCTCCTGACGTCCGTCGAGGACCATCATCACTACCTTGCCCTCGGCTGTTATACCCACGCATGTGCGGGAATGTCTGTCTGTATTGTAAGAACCGGATGCACCTGCCGTTACGTCCTTGCCGTCGCGGACGAGCCACTGAGAGCCTGCCGCAGCCTGCCATATCGTGCTGTTGCCGTTTTCATCCACATAATTGCCGATGTTTTTGGCATAGTCGATAACTGCGGTTTTGCCGTCCTTCAGTATGGCAAAGAAATTGTCGTAGCTTACCGTGCCGAATGATACGCCGTCGATATATGTAATGCCGATGGGTTGTCCCGTCTGCATATTATAGAAGGAGGCATTCACGCCCGCCACTACATTATAATATTCGCTGATAAAATTCGGATCGTCGGGATTGCTGTACTTTTTATTTGCGTAAGCAATCTGCGCTGTCAGCTTGTCCATACCCATGGTGCCGTTTTCGTGCTGCTTGAGATAAGATGTCTGGACGAAAACATCGTCGCGGGTGATGTCCGCGGTGGCAACATAGTAAACCATCTGCTTGCCGTCGGAGGCATAAGCATAATTGATATACTGTTCCACACCGGGAGCGAGCTGAGACGGTGTACTTTTAAATACATCGTGTGTTTCCGATTCAAAATCTCTGTTGTATGCCGCAAATAAGCCGAGAGGCAGTAATCCCGCAAGCATGGCAACACAGAGAATGAGAGCCGGAAGCTTTTTCAGTGAATTTCTGAATTTCATTTTCTTCTCCTTGTTTTTTTGGAATTTTAAATTTTTATATAAACGCCGCGATGGGCGGTTATACCGTTTTTTTACTTTTTGTATTTTTCTTTCGCTCCTGAATGCTTTGTATAATCCGTATACGGGCGCGAAAGATCGCATACGGTGTAGTAATGGTGACCCTTTTGGGCTTCTATCGGAATATCGGCGCGCCAGTTTCCGTATTTCTGCGAGAGATATTCGTCATATCTCTCGGGTATGCGAACAGTAAGCCCCTCAAAGTGCGCTTCCGCGCCTTTTCCGTACTGCTCACGTGGGGCGTATTCCAGCTTTCCCTGCCAGTTTCCGTGATTGCACCATACTGCGCTTTTGTCGCTGGGATATTTTGATATCTCTGCTTCGAGGCGACGGGCAAATTCCGCGCTTTTCCCGCGAAAGCCGATCAGCCTTTGCACCCGTGCGAGAAGTGCCGCTTTTTTGGAATACCGCACGGAAAAGCAACACAGAGTTTTCATCGCGAATTTTCTTTTTTCGCGCTCTGTGCGCGCTTTTTCCTTTTCGATTTCCGGATAGCCGTCCAGCGGAAATACATCTATGTAAACGCCGTGGCAGATATCCAGCTCCGCCATGCTTTTTTCTATATACGTGGTGCGCGTATCGCGTATTTTGGAAAATATCATCGGAAAGGCGGGGTCTGTCCTGTAATTCTGCAAAAAGCAGTACCCGGGCAGAAACTCCTTTGCCCTGCGGCAGAATATTTCGTAATCGGCGCGCGGCAGAGCCACGTCTATATCATCGTCCCACGGGATAAACCCGCCGTATTTTGCCGCCCCGAGCGCGGAACCGCATACGAGAAAATACGTCAGCCCCAGCTTTTCGCATACATTTATGAAATTTTCCAAGAGACAAAGCTCGGTGCGCTGCAAATCATTCATTATATAAATCTCCGTACAATTCAATATACTCCGCAAAACGTGCGTCGCCGTCAAACCTGCGTGCATTTCCGACGCAGTCGCTTTTTTTGAAAATTTTATTTTCGCAGGCGTTTTTTATCGCCGCTGCAAAGGCGGAAATATCATCCCGCGCGACCGCTATTCCGCTTTTTTCGTCTATGCACTCGGGACTCCCGCCCGAATCGAAAGTCACTACGGGGATGCCGCAGGCATTTGCCTCGGCATTTACCAGACCGAGAACTTCGTCCCTCGTGGGATTTGCGAAAACATCCGCTCCGCGATAAATCGCGGCGAGCGCCTCGCGGCTCTCCGTGCGGCGTATTTTTATTATGCTCTCCGGCAGTTCTTTTTCCGTATATTCGTCCGTTCCCACGGCGACCACT
The DNA here is from genome assembly GCA_934394585.1 of uncultured Eubacteriales bacterium. GTDB lineage: Bacteria > Bacillota > Clostridia > Oscillospirales > CAG-272 > Apopatosoma. The sequence goes on from CAKRQU010000002.1 coordinate 99,064, forward strand.
CTGTATTTTTCGCCGAGAAGCTCCGGCAGGCGGGCGAAAATATCGATTCCCTTTCGCCTGCTCCACGGAGAAGCCACTCCGAGCACGGTATATCTGCCTTCCTCTCTGCGCGCTTCCCCCTCCGCCCTGAAAACGGAAAGGTCTATCCCGTTGTATATCACGCGGGAAGGATATGCGCAGAGAAACGATTTTTCAAGCTCGCCCGCAAGCCAGCGCGAGGGGCATACGAATGTGATATCCAGCCCGTCGCCGTAAAGGCGCTTTTTCATTTCGAAAAGCTCCGCGCTCCTGTCCCTGCTCGCCGCGGGATATTCCCCGTATTGCGGGCAGTCACCGCAGCCTTTTTCCCATTTACGGCAATCTGCCATGCAGAAATACGGGCAATGCCCCGTAAAAGCCCAGCAGTCGTGCAGAGTCCAAACGGTTTTTATCCGCGCCTTTTTCAGCCATCCGAAGAAAATCGGCAGGTTTATCACGCTGTTGTGCAGATTGTGCAGGTGTATTATATCGGGCGACACATTTTCTATTTTCCGTATCAGGCTGTGCGTAGCCATGCGCGCAGCCTTTCCGTCATATCCCGTGATGTAGGCTATCCTCGAAGATGCGGCAACGGAAAGCCACGGACCGAAAAAGTAATGCCCTTCCGTATTTTTCATGCCGAGCGTATCGCGCGATCGCGGAGAAGCCGTCACTGCCTCTATCCCGTTTTTGCGGGCGAGCGCCGCGATGCCCTCCATTATGCCGCCGGTACTTCCGCCGCGGCATGAATTTATTTCGAATATTTTCAAATGCGGGTACCGACCTCTCTTTTGCCGAATCCGTAAAAACGCATCAGCAAAGCGATATAAAGCAATCTGAACCATACCTCCGACTGGATGAATATGCTCCAGCACGAGCTCATGGAAATGAAATAAATCGCCTCTGCCAGCAGGCATACATTCATATACGAAGCTTTTCTTTTTCCCGCGTCGTAAACCGCATTTGCTATCCCCGAAATAATGAGCGGAAATACCGCAAGCCCGAGATATCCCATATCGCGGAAATGATAATAAAACAGCGTCGGAAAAGCATTGAATTTTATTCCCGCTCCGATATAAATCGCATTGTCGAAAAGATTGTTTGCAAAAACGGACGAAAGCAGCGGTACTGTACGCCCCGAAAGATAATAAAGGAAAATATTTATTATCTCGAAAAATCCGCGGAATGTCATCACGCCGAAAGTGCGGTCCGTAAGACCGAAGGTATGCGGATTTTGCAGAGCTTCATCGAAAATATGGATACCGCCGACAAAATAAGTTATACCGCCGCCGAGAAAATCGGTTTCGCCGTCATTGGTGCGCAGGGCTATATTGACAAAAGCAAAAACGACAGCCGCGAGTATCAGCAGATTTCGCTTTGCCGCACTTATCGGCGCCGCGCCTGTTTTTCTCTTTATGCGGGAATATATCACCAGAAAAACGATGAGCATATAGAATACGCTGAGGCGTCCGCCCGTGATAAGCGTTATCACCGCCATATTAATAAAAGAAACGAGATAATATTTCTTTTTTATCGCCCCGTCGAGGGCAGCCACCGTTCCCACGATGAAATTTGCATAAGCAAACGGGAATATGCCGTAGGAAATATACAGCATACGCTCGAATGTGCTCATGAATGCGGAGCCGTCTTCATAAGTTCCGCTTGTGTATATCCTGCGGACAATATACCAGTTTCCGTCCAGTATATAAACAAACATTCTGCTGAGCAGTACGAGAAGGAAAACGCTCACGATTATCTGGACGGCAAGAAAGCGCTTATTTGTCCTGTGAGCATCCGCATTTATCGCGCAGCTCTCCGCGCTTTTTTCCACGCGTTTTCTTTTTCCGAAATGAAGGAGGAGAAAACCGATATTATAGAAAATAATGCCTATCGTAAGTATAATATATACATTGCTTTCCGGACGGAAAAGCCCCGCAATATTTATCGCGTCGAAAAGAAGCACAAGAAACCATATCCCGTTGAAAAAGCATCCGGGATAGAAAATATCTTTATGCATCATATAGAAAAGAAAGGCAAAAACAAATGCCGTAAGTAAAGGTATAATATACATTTTCTGTTCCTTACATCAGTTTTCTTTTATCAGCTTCAGTATTTTTCCCGCCTGAGTGCGGCTGTTTTTTTCTTTTGCTATGAACTGCGCGGCGCGGCGCGCCTTTGATATGTAAAACCCGCTTTCGTCATTACATACTTTCTCTATCGCGCGCGCCATATCCCGCGCGGTATCTCCGTCTATATAATTTATATAGTCATCGTATTCCGCGGGAATGCCGTCGAGCCTGTATCCGAGAAAAGGCTTTCCGGAAGCGAGATATTCCATCGTTTTGGAGGGAAAGCTGTATTTCGTATATTCGCCGTGAGCGGGGCGCGGATTTATCAGCAGTGCCGCTTCATCGCGCAGCTTTTCCACCTGCTCTTTCGGTATATAGCCGAGAAATTTTATGCGACAGTCCTTTTCAGCCGCTTTCTTTATTTCGGGCACGACATCGCCGTCGCCGCACAAAATAAGGCGGAAATCTTCATCTTTTATCTGCGAAAAAGCTGCCAGCAATGTTTTTATGCCGAATTTTTCATGCAGTGCACCGGCATAAAATACGGTTTTTCCCGCGGGCTCGGTCGGCACGGGAATATCCCCGCCGTATATTCCTTCCACCACGGTATACGGGCGATCGCCCACGCAAAGAGGCTCGCGCATCGCTTCCGTGAGCAAAACAAATCTGTCTGCACGCGCCATGGCGGAATATATCATTTTGTTGTTTACTTTGCGCATCAGCCTTTTTATCATACCTGTTTTGCCGAGGTCGTAATATTCGGGCAGATCCGTGACTATCAGCGTCACGGCACAGCTTTTGTCTATGTTTTTTACGGCGCGAAGAAACGGCATGTATGTCGAATAAATCACTATTTCTTCATCGCGCAGAGAGGAAAGCAGACGTTTTATTTTTCTTTTGCGTGAAATCTGCTTCAGAAAAGGAATATTTATGCCGCCTATATTTGTATGAACAGCGCCGCCGTATTCCCATTTCCCGCCTTTTATGAAAAGCCCGCGGTAATGTTTCGGGAAAGTGCCTACGGGAAGGCAGTTTATCAGGCGAACGTTTTCGCCGCAGGAAATAAGCCCGTCGATGCATCCCCACTGAAAGGAATTTATCTGATTTTGCATGAAGCCGCCGCGGCTTTTTCTGTATATTTCGGCTTCCGAGCCTTTCGGATAAAGCAGACTTAAAAATACCACCCGTTCACCCTCCTTTCCGTGAAAATCATTTGTTTTCGTACATCAGAATATATTCGTGAAATTTTCTGTTTTTTTCAAATTCCGCCGCCCTTGCCATACATGCTCCCGCAGAAGGCGGATTGCAAGCCATCTTTTTTATTTCGTCGCACAGCGCGCCGATATCCCCGGTCGGTACGACAGCGCCGCATTCTGCGGATATTATTTCCGGCATAGCCGTATTGTCGTAAACTATCACGGGCGTGCCGCAGGCGAGCGCCTCCGGTATCACCAAACCCATGGCTTCCTCTCGGCTCAGATTAAGAAAGATATCCGCCGCGGAATATATCGCTGCCAGCTCTGTCATGCTGCCTGTTTTCGGAGTGCAGACTATGCTTTCCGGTACGGCTTCCGCCTGCCTGTCGCTTACTCCCGCCATCACTATGCGGTATCCTTTGCCTATCGCTTTGCCGAGCTTTATAAAATCCGAAAAGCCCTTTTTCTCGCTCCATGCGCCTGCCGCGCCGAGCAGCATTTTTTCGTTTTCGGCTATATTGTGTTCCTTTCGGAAATCGCTTTCTGTCGGCTTGAATATATCAAAATCTATGCCGTTGTATATAACCTTTATTTCATAGCACGAAAGAAACGATTCCTTTGCACGCGCGGCAAGCCAGTGCGAAGGCGCCGTGAGCGTCATATCAGGTATTCCGGTAAAAAGCGCCTTTTTTTGCGCATAATTTTTCGCGGAATTTCCGAAAACCAGACATGATGGATATTCCCTCTTCTGCGGACATTTCCCGCATCCGTTTTTCCATCCGTCGCACGCGGCGGCGGTAAAGTGAGCGCAATGCCCGGTAAACGCCCAGCAATCGTGCAGAGTCCATATTATCCTTTTTTTGCAGGTGCGCAGATATGAGAAAAGAATTTTTAAATTTATATAATATCCGTGGATATTATGCAGATGGATCACATCGGGGTCGTACTTTTTCACCCATTCTATAAAACGGCGCGTCGCCGCGGCGCTCCCGCCTCCGTGCGCATCGAAAAAGCGCGTTTTCAGCGCATGAAGCTTCACATCAAAATCATTTCCTATGCGAACGGCATATTTTTTATATTCGTCGGGGACAATCCCTCTGCCGTAGGCTATTTTGCATTCATGCCCCGCGCCGACAGCCATATCGGCTATGTCGGTACATATTCTTCCCGTGCTGCCCACGCCGCAAACGGAATTTATCATAAGTATTTTCATAGCCGCAAAGCTCCTTTATCCGCGCATGATTATTTCATACGCTTTTTCTGCCGTATAATTTTTTTCGAGATATGCGAAAGCATTTTCGCCGAGCGCCTTTATTTCGTTTTCGCTCATGGCAAGAAAAGCATCGACCGCCGCCGCAAATTTGTTTTCGTCATCGCTTTCGCACGAAATGCCGAAATTGCCCGCCGTTATCACGTCGCCGATATCTGTATTTTTATCCGTACATGAAAGCACGGGTATGCGCGCCTGCATATACGAAAGCAATCTGGAAGGAAAATTAGGCACGGTAAACCGACTGTCGAGAAATATCATTCCCACATCGCACACGGCTGTCAGTTTTTCGAAATCCGCACGTGGAAGCGCGGGCAAAAGCGCCGCGTTTTCCGGCTTTTCCTCATCGAAAAATCTTCTCAGCGCGCCGTATTCCGTTCCGCTTCCGACGATTAGGAAAAATGCATTTTTCCTCGTGCGCACGGCACGAAGGCATTTTTCGACAAAAGGTATTCCCTGCGGTCTGCCGAGATTTCCGCCGTATATGAAAACGGTCCGCTCCTCCGGTATGCCGTATTTTTTGCGGACTGCCGCGCGCGTTTCCGCGTCTTTTTGCATATATTCCGGCTCTATGCTGTTCGGACAGACCGTCACTCTTTCGCCCGATATTTCCGGATTGTTTTGCAAAAGAAATCTTACATTTGCCTGCGACATGCAGCCTATTTTATCCGATATGCGGTAAAGTTCCTTTTCATTTTTGCGGAAATATCGGTAAATAAACGATTTTATCCCCGTTTTGCTCATCATGCCGAGATCCGCGGCGTTCTGCGGGAAAATATCTTTCAGCAGCAGATATGTTTTCGCGCCGTCGCGCTTTTTCACAAATCGCACCGCGCCGCAAAGCGTTATCGGCGGCGTGGAATAAAGCACCATATCAAATTTCACATTGCCGAAATATTTTTTTACGGCGGATATGAAGCTGTGTCCCACCGTGAGCGTGGATATGCCTTTTTCTATGATATTTGTTTTCTGCATATTGCCGATTTTCAGCTTCAGCATACGGGAATTTTCCGTCAGGCGAGTTTTCTTTCCGGTGCGCCTTTCCGATGGGGATATGCAATAGACATCATGCCCGTTTTTTATGAATTCGCGCAGCAGATCGCAATATATATTCCGCTCGGAAAAAGAAGAAAAATCAAGCAAAGTAAGAAAAAGTATATTCATTTTATTCTCCTGCAGGGCACACCGACATAAGTCCCCGCTTCGTTTATATCATGCAGTACGAGCGCACCCGCACCGACCACGGTACTGCCGCATACGGTAATATTGTTTACCACCGTGGCACCTGCGCCGATGAATGTATTTTCGCCCAGTATCACAGTCCCCGCGAGATGCGCGCCTACCGAAACATGGGAAAAATCGCCCACGCGGCAATCATGGTCTGCGGAAGCGCAGGTATTTATTATCACGCCCGCGCCGATTACGGCATCGGGATTTATCACGGCGCCTGCGGCGACAAATGTACCCGCGCCGATTACGGCGCTTTTCGCGACAACGCTTTTCGGATGGACGAGAGTTATCACTTTTTCGCCGTGATCGGAAAGCCGCCGCATTATGCTTTCTCTCGCCGTGCCGTTTCCGACAGCCACGAAAAAGTCGCTTCCGGAATATTCGGGAAAATCGGATACCGTACCGGAAACGGGTAGTCCCGCGCCTTTTCCGTCATCGAGAAAAAGCACATCGTCGTAGCCGCAAAGACGCGCCGCGTCCGCGCAGACTTTCCCGTGCCCGCCGGCACCTATTATGACAAGTCTTTTCATAATTCAACCTTTTCCGCGCTTTTTTCGGCGCTGCCCGTAAATTCTTCCATTGTCGCGCTCGTGGCGCTGTTTATGCCCTTTCGGCAAAGCACGGCTTTCACCGTGCCGAAAAGTATTTTCACGTCGAGAGCAAAGCTGACATTTTTCACATAATAAACATCGAGCAAAAAACGCTCCTCAAACGAAACCGCGTTTCTGCCGTGTATCTGCGCATATCCGGTAATGCCCGGGCGCACATCGTGGCGACGCCGCTGCTCCTCCGTATAAAGAGGCAGATATTTCACCAGCAGAGGGCGCGGACCCACAAGCGACATGGAGCCGAAAAGCACATTTAAAAGCTCGGGCAGCTCATCGAGCGATGCGGAGCGCAGAAATCTGCCGTAAGCATTCAGCCGCTTTTCATCGGGAAGCAAAACTCCGTTTTCTTTTTTGTTGCTCATGGTGCGGAATTTTATCATGCTGAAAATCCGCTCGTTTCCGTTTTTGTCCTTTTTGCCGGGGCGTTTCTGTATGAAAAACGGATTTCCCCGCATGAAAACCGCGCCGCATACCGACAGTATTATCAAAAGCGGCGAAAGCACCGCCAGCGCGACAAACGAAATTACAATATCGAAAAATCTTTTGAAAAAATGCAGATACATCGCAAAACCTCACGAAAAACAGCGGCGCACTATCTCTATTATGATATCCTGCTGTTCCTCTGTCATTTTATTGTCGCTGGGAAGGCAAAGCCCGCGTGCAAATATATCCGCACCTGTGTCATCGCCTTTTCCCTCTATGTATGCGTTTGTGCGCGCACGCCCGTTTCCGCTCTCGGTGATAAACCCATTCATGCGGTAAAACGGCTGGAGATGCATGGGTTTCCAGATAGGACGCCCCTCGGCATTGTATTTTGCCAATGTTTCCAGTATTTCCGTGGGGCAGGTTTTTCCCGCCTCTTTTATATAGCAGGCTTCGCTGTCGCTCCTCACCTGCTTTGCCATCGCTTCCCTGTCTATCAGAAGGCAGGAAAGCCAGAAATTCGGCTCGCTCTTTTCCGCGTCGAAAGGATTCATGCTGCAGGGCAGATCGGCAAATCCCGCTTTATATCTCTCGTATATCGCCTTTTTCTGCGCGATATGCTCGTAAAGATGCGGTATCTGCCCGCGGACCACGCCCGCCGTGACATTGCTCATGCGGTAATTGTAGCCTATTTCCTCATGCTGATACCATGGCGCATTTTCTCTGCTCTGCGTGGACCATTTGCGCGCCTTGTTTGCCGCGTCTCTATCGTCTGTCAGAATCATGCCGCCGCATGAACCCGTGATTATTTTATTTCCGTTGAAGGAAATCGCATTGTATTTTCCGAATGTGCCCGTCTGCCTGCCGAGATAAGTCGCCCCCAGCGATTCCGCCGCGTCTTCTATAAGCACGGCGCCGTGCGCGGCACATATTTTTGCTATTTCGTCAAGCTTTGCGGGCGTGCCGTAAAGATTTGCGCAAACCACCGCTTTCGTATCGGGATAAATTTCAAATGCCTTTTCCAGCGCCTTCGGGCTCATATTCCATGTATCGCGCTCCGTATCTATGAAAACGGGCACGCCGCCCTCGTAAACTATCGGGTTTACCGTGGCGCTGAAAGTCATGTCGGAAGCAAAAACCATATCTCCGCGCTTCACTCCCGCCAGCTTCATGCACAGGTGCAGCGCCGCCGTACCGCAGGAAAGCGCCACGGCATTTCCGGCGCCCGTCAGCTCCGATATGAGCCGCTCCGTTTCGTTTATGTTTTCACCTACGGTAGACATCCAGTTTGTTTCGTATGCCTCTGCCATATATTTCATTTCTTCACCGTGCATTGTCGGCGAGGAAAGGTAAATTTTCTTTTCAAAAGGCTTTATTTCCATGGTTTTTCGCACCTCTTTTTTTCGTCGCTGCGCTGTCCGCGGCGAGATGGCAATAATATTGCTTTATAATTATACTATATAATATCATACAGCCGCCGCTATGTCAAGAGCTTTCGTTTCATATAAAAAATTCCGCCGTTTTGCACAAAACGACGGAAATTTACTTTTGTATTTATATAAGTATTACAAAATATTACTTTATATTACAATATATTTTTATACAGCATAAAAAGTTTATTCAAAAAGCACTTTCCATTGCGGATTTTCGCATGCGTCAAAGCACATCCGTATCTGCTCCGCGGTATTTTTCTCATTGGCAAGCTCTGTCGGAAGCTCGTCTTTTCCGAAATAACGGCTGCCCGTGGTTTCGGTATTTTCGCAAAATTCTCCGCCGACAAGCTCGCAGAGCACGAAAATTTTTATCACGCCGAAAGCGTAATTTTGTACATTATGCCTGCGCCAGTCCTGCACGGCGATGAGGCGTTCCGCCTTCACGTCGAGCCCCGCTTCTTCCTTTACCTCTTTTTCCGTATTGGAAGCCACGGACATATCCGCATCGCACCAGCCGCCCGGGAGCGACCATGTGCCGTTTTTTTCATGCACGAGAAGGATTTTTCCGTTTTTGAAAACAGCCGCGCGCGTATCGGTTTTAGGCGTTTGATATCCCGTTTCGCCGCAGAAAATATCGCGTATTTTGCCAATCGGTATATCCGTGCGCCACGAAAGCATTTCCGCGGAAATCGTGCGCAGCTGCTCGTATCTTTCCCTGTCGAATACGTTTTTGCCGTAGGTGAGTCCCGCCTGCGCTATGCTTTGTATTTTCATCGCCCAGTCAAGTATTTTATCGTTCATTTCGCTTTTCCCCGCTTTTTTGTGATGCAAATCAGCCGAAATTTCTTTTTCTCATTTCATCATATTTCCGCTCTATCACGGAAAATCCCGCTTCGATATCGTCCGTATCGTAAACTGCGCTTTCCATGGGGCAAAGCCCCGTTTTGTCGCGGTTCATTATTCTCTCGGTTTTTTCCGCGCAGGAAACGGCTATGCCGTGCATGAGAAGAATATTTTCAGCCGCCGTGGAAATCACCCCGGCATAAATTTCCTTTATGCCCGCCTTTATGAAAAGCATAGCCGCGGATTTTCCCACCACCCTGTCGGCGGCGGAATATCCGACAAATCTTTTGCCTTCGCGCAGGAAATCCAGCATCGGCGCCACGCCGCGCTTGTCGCTTGTGATGACGATACCGTCGCGGCAGAGCGCGAGTGTGTGACCGATAAGAGCCTCTTTTGCCTTTTCGATATCAGTCATTTTTCGCATCCTTGTCAATAAGATATTTCAGTCCGATAACGGCGAGCGGAACTATCACAGCCTGAAGAGCAAGTCCCACCAGACCTGTCTTTATCTGCGAGAAAATCATCGCGGGCGTAAAGGGAGTTACATTTGCGAAAATTACGACGAGGAGCATGAAAAATGCTCTTCCGCTCACCTCGGCGAGAATAACCGCAGGGAAAGCCATCATCGGATTTTTCTCTATTTTATTTGCAAAAAGTCCCGAAACCGCCGCGAAAAGCGCAAGCTCCGCCATCATAAAAGGCAGACGCGCGAGTGCGGGCATGGGAGAAGAAACAGCGGATGTGATGATATAGCTGACAAGAGGCGATGCCACGCCTATGCCTATTCCCCAGCTCGTGCCGAGAATACAACCGCCGAGAAGAACCGGCAGATACATTGGCAAAAGCATAATTCCCGCGCCCGCGCCGAAAGCCAGATGAGCTATCTGCGGCAGAATAACGGCGAGAGCCACTATTCCCATGGATATAAGGGTTTTTACTGTAATTCTGGTGCGAAAAGCAACCTGTTTTCTTTCAAGTACATTCTCAATCATTTTGTTTTCTCTCCTTTATTGAAATATTCGGAAATCGTTTTCATTTTATTCTGCTGTTTTACGTCAAAAGGACAATGTTTGCCGCCCATGCCGAGCCCCGGCGGATTTATCATTTCCGTGCCCTTGGGGAGCTTTCTCGATGTCATCATTTCCCTTCAAACTCCTTTGCCACTTCTTTCAGCAAATTGCGTATAGGCAGCTTCTGCGGGCAGGATTTTTCGCATTTTCCGCAGGCTATGCATTCGGAAGCTTTGCCGCCGTTTTTCGTACATACTTCGCCGTAATAATAATCCGAATTCCAGTCGTGATAAACACGTTTTGCATTCATGCAGGAGAAAAGATCCGGTATCGGTATATGTTTCGGGCAACCGTCCGTGCAGTAGCGGCACGCCGTGCAGGGGATAAGATGCTTTGAGCGGAATATTTTGCAGACCTGCGAAACCGCTTCTCTTTCCTTTTCGTCAAGCGGCTTGAAATCTTTCATATAAGAAAGATTGTCCTTTATCTGCTCCATATTGCTCATGCCGGACAAAACCATGAAAATACCATCAAATCCGGCGGCAAAACGCACGGCATAGCTTGCATAGCTTCCGCCGTTAAGCCCGTCGAAAACTTTCTTTGCGTCATCCGGCAGTTTTACGAGATTTCCGCCCTTTACCGGTTCCATCACTATTATCGGTTTGCCGTGCTTGCGGCAAACTTCATAACATTTTTCGGACTGCACCGCGGGATCGTCAAAATCCACATAATTCAGCTGTATCTGTACCGCTTCCACCTGCGGATATTGCGTGAGTATCATATCGAGCACATCGGCGCTGTCATGAAAAGAAATTCCCACGTGGCGTACTTTACCTTCGGCTTTCAGTTCAAAAGCCTTTTCATAAGCATGGCATTTTTTGAATTTCTCAAAAATACGCCTGTTCTGCGCATGCATCAGATAAAAATCAAAATATTCCACACCGCAGGCTTCCAGCTGCTTTTCAAAAAACGGACGTATATCATCCTCGCTCTCAAAATACGGTGCCGTCAGTTTATCCGTGAGGATATATTTATCCCTCGGATAACGCGAAGTAAGCGCCGCTTTTATCGCCGTTTCGCTTTTGCCACCGAGATATCCGTGCGCCGTATCAAAATAATTGAAACCCTCGGATAAAAACAAATCCACCATTTCTGAAAATTCCGCTATATTCACGTCATCGCCATTCATCGGCAGACGCATACAACCGAAACCGAAATTCTTTTTCACATTCTCAAAATAATTCATTTTCCGTCCTTTCCGCTTTTTTGCTTTTATTTTTTACATTCGTCCGCATTCCATGTCAGATTGCCCGTTTCCATGGCAATCTCATATCTTGCTATTTTGTAATTCAGCCTTTCGAGCATCACATCTATTTTGTTTTTCTGCTCGATCAGCTTTTCCCGCTGCTCCTGCAAAAGCGCAAGCCGCGCGGCAAAAGTGGCATCCCCCATGCGATAAAGCTTCACATATTCTATTATCGCCTCTATGGGAAGCCCCGCATTTCTCATGCAAAGTACAAGTTCGATCCAACTCATATCTTCCGGCGTATAGTCGCGTATTCCGCTCACTGTGCGTGAAACTGGAGGAATCATGCCTATACGCTCATAATATCTGAGAGTATCGCCGGAAATGCCGTATTTTTCACTCACTTCTTTTACAGTCATATATGCACCTGCCTTTCAATAGCATTATAAACCTTTGAGTATACTCAAAGTCAATAGGTAAAATAAAATTTTTTTATTTTTTGCGAGAAAATAAAAAAAATCCCCCTCCGCATGGGAGGGGGTGTATGTGGGTTTAGCTTGAAAATCAGGCTTTATATTTAGCGTCTACATTACCGTTAAATGTACCGCCGGTAATAAATCCTGTGCAGTTCTCGCTGTAAACAGCGTTGGAGCCGCCGTTGATAGTTGTAAATGTACCGCCGGAAACAGCCAGTTTCACTTTTGCAATAGAGTCTTCATCGTTATTCTGGGGATTGCTCTGGTGAAGTGCGGTGTAGCCCTTGATTGTGCCGCCTGTAACAGTAAGCTCTGTGGGTAGCTTCGTAGTGTGCTGTGCCACTGCAATGCCGGCGCCTATTGTAGTTGCGCCATTGCCATTGGATTCGACTTCTGTCGGAACACCGTTACCTGTAATTGTGCCGCCGGTAACATTGAGCTTGCCTGCGCGAAGCTCGATACCTGTGTGACCGCCTGTGATCGTGCCGCTAGTGGTATACTCGGCATAGCCTGCGCCGTATATACCGTGACCTGTGCCGGTAAGAACAGCGGATTCATAAATATTGACTTTAATTGCGGGATTTACACTAATATTCGCTCCGTTCACATAAAGACCAGCTCCGACACTACCGCTGGCATCATTTACGCCAGTCAACGTGCCGTAAACATTTATTACAAGAGCATAATCGTTGCCACTGTATTGACTTTTGGGGTTAACCAATATGCCTGACCACCCCTTGAGTGTCACATCCTTGTCAATGGTCACAACAGCAGGATTTGAAGCCTTATGATCTACCACAATCGGAGAATAATTGGAAACCGCTTCCTGCATCGTGCCCTTGCCTGTAACTGTCAGTTCGCCCATATACAATCTAATGAATTTATTTTCATTGAATGTAATAGTGTGACCGTTCAAATCCAAGGTGAGTTTCAAGCTTGAATTGTTCATCTTCGCACCGTCAGATGTGAAATCTCTCAATACAGTAATGGTATCACCGCTTTTCGCACCATATACAGCAGAGGACAGTGAGAAATAATTCTTGCCGTTTACGCTTGCAACAGGAGCATCAAAAGTTATATCAAAAGTTGAAAAACTTGCTGTATTGAAAGTTACCTTACCGCTGCTCTGGTAGGAACTGCTGATCAGCGAGCCCTCGTGGTAAACCTTCACATTTGACAGGTCTTCGCCAACACCAATTTCGACCGTAAAAGTTGTGCCCGCATTAGCAGTAACAACGTTTCCGTCCTTATCGAGCAGCTTGATATCATAAGAATAGTACACTTCATTGTTGCCGACTTTTACCACACTGCTTGATTTTGGAGTAAGTTTGAATGTATATTCACCATCAGCCAGAGATCCTGCGGGAGCAGTCAAAGCAGCTTCCGCGCGATTTACCGTGAATGTCGTTGCTTTCGTAGAATCAACAGTCTTGGTCACATTTACATTAAACCCTGTTCCTGCGCCGCCTGTAAAGCCTGCTGCTATATCATAATCTGCAAAAACAGCCATTTCTTCCCGCTTGAAACCGAGCGTAGCTACAGTGCCGCTTTCTCCGTTGAGCGTGTCGCTCTTACGCCAGTCAGCCATTTCTCCTGTAAAGTTTGTAAGCGCACTGGCTTTAACGAGATTTTCGCATATATTTCTTGCTTTATCTGCAAAAGTAGCGCCATCTCCGAGCTGTACAGGGTTGTTTATATAAGCAACTACTTTGCTCTCGCTCGCATCATATCCGTGTATATATGCTTCGTCGCCTTTTTTCGTCACGATTACGAGGTCTGCCGCGTCGTCGCCGCCGCTGAGTATGTTGGCGAGCATTTCCGTCACGAGGTTTTTCGCATCGGAAAGAGCCGCAGCTTCGTTTGCTTTTTTCACGAGGTTTGCATAAGTCGGGATCAGCACAGCAGCAAGTATGGCGATGACTGCGATGACGATGACTAATTCAACAATCGTGAAACCGCGCTTTTGATTGTTTCTTTTCATAAATCTTTTTCTCCTTTAATAATAAAAATTTTATTTACATTTCCCCATTGCCGGGGTAAATACCATAGTTATTTCGCGGCGACCGTGCCGCAGGGCAAACCCTCCACCGCTTCGCGGTCTGTGCCGCGCAAGGCAAACACCGTAAAATGACAATCCCTCAGTCGCCTGCGGCGACAGCTCCCTTTGCACAAAGGAGCCGAGCAACGTGCTTCGCACATTGCTTAATTTCCTTACGCAATGGTGCCAAAATTGGGCGAAAATCCGCAAAAAATTAAGCAGGCAGAGCTGCACGAAAAAATTCGTGCAGCTCTGCCTGCTTATCAGTTAAATATATTTAATTTTTGTGCGACAAAAGAATCGCTTACAAAGCGATATAAATAGGTCTGTCTGTCTGTCTGTCTGTCTGTCTGTCTGTCTGTCTGTCTGTCTGTCTGTCTGTCTGTCTGTCTGTCTGTCTGTCAAGCGATTGTACATGACCCATTCCCCCTTTGTCAAGCGTTTTTTGCAAAAATTGTCATTATGTCTTCCGACAACACACATTATACTATTACATTGCAAAAATGTCAATGCTTTTTTTAACTTTTTGTCATTTTTATTCTTTATCTTGTTTTTCGGCTGCCAAATCGGCATTTTTGCCGCTCGAACCGACTGCCTTCGATTTTGTTTGTTTCGGCATTCGTTTCCTCCTTTCGCCTTTACAAGTGAAGCCTCCGCAGGCTCCACAAATGTCGATTTAATTATGCTCTTTTTCTCTTACGGATGATGAATACAACTACAGTCGCGCCCACTCCGAGAGCAACGACACCGATGATGATCCAGACCCATACATTGGTTGAGCCGGTCGGGGGAGAAACGATCCCCGCTTCCACCTTGAATTTGGTGGTGGCATCACCGCTTGCCGTACGAATGGTAAGGGTGTGTTCGCCTTCTGCCAGCGTTGCGAGGTAGCTTGCTTTCAGCTGAATGATGATGCTGCCTTCGCGCTTTTCATAATTCTCGGCAGTAATGGTCTTGCCGTCTACCAGCACTTCGACAAAGTCGGAGAATGCCGCGTCTGACTTGAAGGTCAGTCCGTTTTCATCGCCCTTGCTCCACTTGGCATTTCTGCCGTCTGTGATGCTCGGTGCGAGCTTGTCGATGGAAACGGTCGTCTTTTTGTAACCGCAGACCTTGCATTCCTCATGCTTTGCTCCGGCTTCGGTGACAGTGGCTTCCTTGTCGATCTTCCATTCAAAAGCGTGATCTGCTTCGTCGCCTTTCGTTTTGCAGACCGTGCATTCGTGCCAGTGCTTACTGCCGTTGCTTACCCATACGGTTCCCCAGCTGTGTGCCAGTGCCTCACCGGACTCAAAGGTTTCCGTTCCCTTTTCACCGCAAGAGCAGGAGTAGTAGTATACTGCCTTTGCCGTACAGGTTGCCGCACTCTTGAGGTATTTCACGTCGGTATTCTTTTCGGTGTAGCTGTGAATATGACCGGTTGCCTCTTTGATTACATATCCGCAAACCGTACAGGTCTGAGGTGTTGTCTCTGTTGCTGCCGCACCGGGTGTATGAGCCGCTTCGTCCTTCTTATTTCCGCAGGCGGAACACTCGTGCCAGTGCTTTGAGCTGTTCTTCGACCACGTGGTCCTGTAAGTATGAGCCTCGAGATCGCCGGACTCAAAAGTTTTCGTTCCCTTTTCACCGCAAGAGCAGGAGTAGTAGTATACTGCCTTTTCCGTGCAGGTAGCAGCTGACTTGAGATATTTTTCGTTCGTATTCTTCTGATTGAAGTTGTGCGTATGACCAAGAGCGGCTTTTATGACATATCCGCAGATGGTGCAAGTCTGAGGTGTTGTCTCGGTTGCTGCCGCACCGGGCGTATGTGCCGCTTCGTCTTTCTTGTTTCCGCAGACGGAACATTCGTGCCAGTGCTTGCTCTTATCTTTCGACCACTCGGTCTTGTAGTTATGTGCCGCAAGCTCGCCGTATTTCTGACCGCAGATGGTACAGGTTGCTTTGTCCTTGCAGGTTGCCGTGCCGCCCGTGTGGTCGGACGTCTTCTTGCCGCAGACATCGCAGTTGTGATCCTTGTTTGCGTCTGCGTGCGCCGCTACGTCCTTTTTATCTCCGCAGACGGAGCACTCATGCCAATGGTTTGCACTGTCTGTCGACCACTCGGTCTTGTATACGTGACCTGCGAGGTCGCCGTATTTCTGACCGCATATTGAGCAGGTTGCTTTTTCCTTGCAGGTTGCCGTGCCGCCCGTGTGGTCGGACGTCTTCTTGCCGCAGACATCGCAGTTGTGATCCTTGTTTGCGTCTGCGTGCGCCGCTACGTCCTTTTTATCTCCGCAGACGGAGCACTCATGCCAATGGTTTGCACTGTCTGTCGACCACTCGGTCTTGTATACGTGACCTGCGAGGTCGCCGTATTTCTGACCGCATATTGAGCAGGTTGCTTTTTCCTTGCAGGTTGCCGTACCGCCCGTGTGGTCGGACGTCTTCTTTCCGCAGACATCGCAGAAGTGATCGTTGTCATTGTCTTTGTGCGCTGCCAAGTCCTTCTTATCTCCGCAGGTGCACTCGTGCCAATGGTTTGTCTCGTCGGTTGACCAAGTGGTATTGTAAGCATGCGTGTGAGGCTTATCCTCCCAGATTGCGTATAATGTTAGCCCTCACCACGGGTGCTTTTCATAATCCTTTTCATTTTCATCCGATCACCGCCTTACATAATTCCGCTAAGGGAGTTCATCAGCACCTGCCCGATGACTGCAATGTAGATGAGCAAAAAGCACATCATCAGCGCCATCGACAGCTTCTTGACCTTGCGCGGCACAGTGTTTGCCTGTGCTTTGAGGTTCAGCCGCTGAAGCTCCTTGAACTTCATGGAAAGCGATGTCCAGAGTGCCGTTGTATCCGCAGAATTCTCCACGGTTTCCAATGCCCTTACGACCTCGCTCAGCCACGCCGAGCCGATTCGTTTGTCAAGGGAATCCAAGGCGTTGCGGATATTACCGCTGCTTCGCATTTCAGCAACCGTAATGAACAGCTCCTCTTTGAGTTCGGGATGAGCTATCGGGATATACGACTCCAGAATATAGATGATGTCACGGCTGTGCGTGAGCAGTTTTTCAATGTGTCCGACCAAACGCGGCAGTTCGTACTCAATATTGGCTCGTTTCTGCCTGATCTTCCGCGTCACCTTTTTGGATTCCGAGAAATACACGAAAAGCGCGATACCGAG
>CAKRQU010000003.1 GCA_934394585.1 uncultured Eubacteriales bacterium
CGAAACGGCTTGACCAGTATATCACACTTATTCCACCTTGTCAATACTTTTTGCGAAAGTTTTTTCCCTTTTGTTGATATTTTTCTTTTTCAGGCGGCAAATCCGGGCAAAAGCAGCCGAAATATACGAAAAGGCTCACGCATTTTCGACCGTGAGCCTGTATTTTGCCTTTTGCATTATAAGTCCGCGCGATTCTATTGTGTATTCCAGAAGCATCTCTCCGCCCTCGTCGTAGCTTATGCTGTTTTTTACATTCTGCGACGATATGACGAGGCTGAGCGCACCGAAAGCCAGCTCGTAGGTGCAGGGATATCTTTTGCCCTGCTCAAAAACGCAGGACATACGTGTTCCGCCCGTGCGGGCAAGCGAGATTATATCCCGCTCTTCCGCATCAAACGAAACGGTATTTTCGACGATGTCGCCCTCGCCGGAAATATCCTCTTCATATTTTATATATATGCGTCCGGCACGAAGCTCCATTCTGCCGTCGCACGCGATATTTATATCGAGTTCATCTCCGTCGGGGTCGCGCTGCGTCGATTTTATTTTTATTTTAACGTCCTTCATTTCACGTCGATGAGGCTTTCTTTCCACATAGAGGGCGCATTGTAGCCGAGCAGATTTACCGTGGTGGCGGCGATATTGGCAAGTCCGAAATCAGCCTGCGGCTTTACGGTATATTTATCCGCCGTGAAATTGTCATAGACAATGCAGGGCACGGGATTGAGAGTATGGCTCGTTTTTGCCTTTGGCGAACCGTCGGCATTTGTTTTCACGGCGCCTTTCTTTTTGTCGATCTCGTACATCTCGTCGGCATTTCCGTGGTCGGCTGTGATTATTGCCACGCCTCTCACATCGTCTACGGCGGCGATTATTCTCGCCAGCTGAAGATCCAGCGCCTCCATGGAGCATATGGTAGCCTCGTAATTGCCCGTATGACCTACCATATCGCCGTTCGGGAAATTGGCACGGATATATTTGTATTTGCCGGATTTTATCGCCTCGATGAGCTTATCAGTGATTATGGCGCACTGCATCCACGGGCGCTGCTCAAAGGGAACGATATCCGAAGGAATTTCCACATAGGTTTCCGTTTTCTCGTCGAATTTTCCGCTCTTGTTTCCGTTCCAGAAATATGTCACATGACCGTATTTCTGCGTTTCGGAAATGGCAAACTGAGTAATACCCGTGCCGGCGAGATATTCACCCATGGTATTTGTGATATGCGGGGGCGAAACAAGATATCTGGAAGGAATATGCAGATCGCCGTCGTATTCGAGCATGCCGGCATAAACCACCTTCGGCACGCGCACGCGATCGAATTTATCGAAATCGGCGCCGCCTTCGAAAGCTTCGGAAATTTCTATGGCACGGTCGCCGCGGAAATTGTAAAATACCACGCTGTCGCCGTCGTTTATCGTGCCTACGGGCTTGCCGTTTTCGGCGATGACGAATGCGGGCAGATCCTGATCTATCACGCCTGTTTCGGCTCTGTATGTCGTGATGGCTTCCTCAGCCGTGGCAAACTGTCTGCCCTCGCCGAGAACATGAGTATGCCAGCCGTCCTCCACCATTTTCCAGTTTGCGCCGTAGCGGTCCATCGTTATTTTCATTCTGCCGCCGCCGGAAGCTATTTTCACATCGAAATCCGCGGAGCGGAGCGAAGAAAGAAATTCTTCAAAAGGACGCACATAATCGAGCGCCGATGTTTCGCAGACATCTCTGCCGTCCAGCAGGATATGTATGCGAACGCGCTTCACGCCGTCCTCCTTGGCATGGGATATCATCGCTTTCAGATGGTCTATATGAGAATGCACGTTTCCGTCGGAGAAAAGCCCCATGAAATGGAGCACGGACGAATTTTCTTTCACATTGGAAATTATTTCGCCCCATGCTTTTCCCGCAAAAAGCGCGCCGCTTTCTATCGACTGCGAAACGAGCTTTGCACCCTGCGCAAAAACCTGACCGCTGCCGAGCGCATTGTGACCGACCTCGGAATTTCCCATATCGTCGTCGGAAGGGAGACCGACTGCGGTGCCGTGTGCTTTCAGCTTCAGACAGGGATATTTTTTCATGAGCATATCGAGCGTAGGCGTATATGCCTTTGAAACGGCATCGCCGTCCTTGCCGTTTCCTATGCCCACGCCGTCCATCACTATCGTGACCACGGGGCCGGAAACGCCTATCGGATTTTTCATTTTATCGAGAATAAGACTCATTTTTCATTTCCTTTCTTATTATATGCAGTTTTTTCTTACCGATTTATTATATAACGAAGCGCCGCTTTTGTCAACGGGCATACGCTTTTTTATGCGGTTCATTTGTGCTTTTTTGTTCCGCGCTTCGGATAAAGCGGAACATTTTCCCCGCCGTTTTCGTTAAAGCCCTCGCCTATCGCCTGTGTGACATCGGTGAGTATCATAAAAGCTTTCTCATCGGCATGGCGTACTATTTTTTTCATCCTGTATATCTCGTTTTTCTTTACCACGCACATTATGGCGCGTTTTTCCTGCTTTGTATACCAGCCCTCGCTGTAAAGCAGCGTGACGCCGCGCTCCAGTTCATTTGATATTTCTTCCGCTATCGCCTCGTATTCATCTGAAAAAATCAGCGCCAGACGTGCTTTTTCAAATCCGCTCACGGTAAAATCGAGCGCCGTGGTGAAAAGGAATATCGCCACGCCGGAATACATTATCGTCATGTAATTTTTCGTTATCACGGCGGCAAATACGACTACGGCGCAATCGCAGACGAAAATGAGCGTCGACGGCGAGAAATGCGGAAATTTCACCTTCAGCAGAAAACCGATCAAATCCGTGCCGCCCGTGGTATATCCGCGTGAAAAAAGGAGTCCCAGCGCCACGCCGAGTATAACCGCGCCGAGCACGGCGCAAAGAAATCCGTTGTCCTCCGGAGATTTCACCCCCGGCGGGAAAATGCCGAGTGCGCCCGTCACATCTATGGCGAGCGACGACAAAGCCATGCCGAGTATGCCTTTCACACTGGCGCGAATGCCGTAAAAGTAAGTGAAAAGCAGCATCAGCGGTATATTTATTATGATAATCATCGTGCCTATCGGTATATCCGACAGACCGGAATTGAAAAGCGCGGTGGCTATACCCGATGCGCCGCCCACATATACGTTCCCCGGGATGAGAAACATATTGTATGCCGCGCCGTAAAGTATACATCCGAAAATAAGATACGCCGCGTCTGTGATAATTTCGCGAAACCTTGCTTTCATGCTGTGCCTCCCTGCATATTTGTTTTTATAAGGAATATAAATTTATAAAACGGAAATCATGGGGTGAGAAATTGAAAAGACTGCAAAAATTTTTCATGAATGCGCTGATAATGAGCATCTCCGCGATATTCATGCGCACCGTGTCCGTCGGCTGGGGCGCATGGGTGGCAAAAAGAATAGGCGCGGACGGCATGGGGCTTTTTTCTCTGATAATGAGCGTATATACATTTGCCGTCACGCTCGCCTGCTCCGGCATCAATCTCGCGGTAACGCGGCTCGTCGCACGTGAAATCGGGCAGGGCAATGACAAAAACGCCGTCGCCGTGATGCGCAGTTGCGTAGGTTATTGCCTGATTTTCGGTATCGGCGCCGGCGTGCTTCTTTTTTCTTTTGCAAACCCCATAGCGGTAAAAATCCTCTGCGACGAAAGGACGGAAATGTCACTCCGTGCCCTGTCGGTCAGCCTGCCTTTCATCGCGCTTTCAAACGTTTTTTCGGGATATTTTTCCGCCGTGCGCCGCGTTTATAAAAACGCCGTTTCCGGCATAGCGGAGCAGTTTGTCAAAATAGGCATCACCGTGCTTTTTATATTTATCATCGCTCCGCGCGGGATGGAATACGCCTGCCTTGCGCTCGTCCTCGGCTCGTGCATAGCGGAAGCGCTCTCGTTTTTCTATATGCTCATACTCTATCTTTCCGATAAAAAGAAGCATCTTTCGGGCAAAAACGTCACGGGCGAAAGAAGCGATTTCATGTCGCAGATAGCGGGGATAGCCCTGCCCGTGGCGCTCAGCTCATATCTGCGCTCGGGGCTTGTCACGGTAGAGCATGTGCTCATTCCCGCGGGGCTGAAAAAATCCGGAGCGGATGCCTCCGCCGCTCTCGCCGCCTACGGCACGGTCCACGGCATGGCATTGCCGCTGATACTTTTCCCTTCCGCCCTGTGCATCACCTTCGCAGGGCTGATAATACCCGAATTTTCCGAGCTGAATGCAAAATATACAAATGTATATAACAATACGCATATATGCTATATAGTAAAGCGTGCCGTGAAATTTGCCTCGATATTTTCGATAGGCACGGCGGGGATTTTCATCACTTTTGCGCATCCGCTCGGCGATATGATATATCCCGGTACAAACGCGGCAAAATATATCGCCGTGCTCGCCGCCGCCATCCCCGTGATGTACACGGATACGGCTGTGGACGGCATGCTCAAGGGGCTGGGACAGCAGCTCAGCTCCATGCGCTATAATATAATAGATGCCGCCGTGAGTGTGGTGCTCGTTTATTTTCTCATCCCGATATACGGCGTCGGCGGATACATAATCAGCGTTTTCGTATGCGAAATACTGAATTTTTCTCTCAGCCTCGGCAGGCTCGTCACCGTCACGGGCGCAAAAATCTCCCTCCCGTCCGTCACGGCGGCTCCTGTTTTCTGCATAGCGGGCGCCTCGTCGCTTTCACTCATTTTATGCCGCGTGCTGAAATTTGTCCCCGATACGGCGCCGAAATGTGCCGCCGCCATATCAGCCACAGTCATTTTTTATATTCTCATGCTGGCGGGGATATCGGCGCTTTCGCGTGAGGAGCTGCATTGGCTCGGCTCCGTGGTAAAGCGAGAAAGATGACGGTCACTTCATGCATATAGTATACCACAAAAATACATCCGTATCAATATATTTTCCCGTAAAAAGGCAAAAAAGCAGTACAGCGGCGGAATTTCCGTCGCCGTACTGCTTTTATACAGATGTATATTATTTCATTTCCTCGCGGACAGCCTTGAAGCAATCCACTACATACTTAAGCTGCTCTTTCGTATGCGAAGCGCACACCTGCGTGCGTATTCTCGCCTTGCCTTTCGGCACTACGGGATAAGAGAAAGCGACCACATAAACGCCTTTTTCCATCATGCGGCGCGCAAATTCGCCCGCCGTTTTTTCGTCGTAGAGCATGACGGGTACGATCGGGTGCGTGCCCTCGATAATGTCGAATCCCGCTTCGGTAAGGAGCGAGCGGTAATATTTCGTATTTTCTTCCAGCCTGTCGCGCAGCTCCGTCGTTTCGGAAAGTATGTCTATCAGCTTGGAAGTCGTGGCGGCTATAGCGGGAGCAAGCGAATTTGAGAAAAGATAAGGACGGCTTCTCTGACGGAGCAGGTCGATTATCTCTTTTCTGCCGGACGTGAAACCGCCCGAAGCACCGCCGAGAGCTTTGCCGAATGTGGATGTGATGATATCTACTCTGCCCATCACGCCGCAATGCTCGCTCGTGCCTTTTCCGTGTGCGCCGACAAAGCCGGATGCGTGGCTGTCGTCTACCATCACGAGGGCGCCGTATTTGTCCGCGAGATCGCATATTCCCGCGAGATTTGCTATTATGCCGTCCATGGAGAAAACACCGTCGGTAGCAATCAGCTTGATGCGCGCGCCTGCGGCGTCGGCTTCCTGCAATTTCGCCTCCAGGTCCTCCATGCTGTTGTTTTTATAGCGGTATCTCGTCGCTTTGCAGAGGCGGACGCCGTCTATTATGCTCGCGTGGTTCAGCTCGTCGCTTATCACGGCGTCTCCCGCGGAAAGCACCGTTTCGAAAAGACCTCCGTTTGCATCGAAGCAGGAGGAATAAAGTATGGTATCATCAGTGCCGAGAAATTTGCTTATTTTCTGCTCGAGCTGCTTGTGAATATCGAAAGTACCGCATATAAAGCGGACGCTCGCGCATCCGTAGCCGCGGCTTTTGTAAGAATCTATCGCCGCCTGTATCAGCTCCTCGGAATCGGCGAGCCCGAGATAGTTATTGGCGCACATATTTATCATTTTCGCGCCGTCTGCGGTAGTAACTGCGGAGCTCTGCGGGGAAGCGATAACTCTTTCCCCTTTGAAAAGTCCGTCCGCCTTTATTTTTTCCACTTCGCTTTTATAAAAAGCGAGAGCATCTGTTTTATTCATATTTACCTCCTCAGCCGAGCTTTGTCCAGTCGAGCACAACCTTGCCGGAATTGCCGCTGTTCATGGCTTCAAAGCCTTTTTCATAGTCCATTATATCAAAACGGTGCGTGATGATGGGTTCCAGATTGAAACCGCCGTGGATCATCGCCGCCATTTTGTACCATGTTTCAAACATTTCTCTGCCGTAGATACCTTTTATCCAGAGTCCCTCGAAAACTATCTTGTCCCACGGGATCTGCATATCGTTTTTCGGTATGCCGAGCATAGCCATTTTGCCGCCGTTTTCCATGGAATTTATCATCTGATTGAAAGCGATGGGGCTGCCGGACATTTCCAGACCCACGTCAAAGCCCTCGTGAATATCGAGGCTCTTCATCACTTCGCGAAGATCCTCGTTTTTCGTATTCACAGCGGCGTTCACGCCGAATTTCTTTGCCAGATTCAGGCGGTAATCGTTGATATCGGTGATGACAACGTTTCTCGCTCCGCAGAAGCGCGCGATGCCCGCCGCCATGATACCTATCGGTCCCGCGCCGGTAACGAGGACATCCTCGCCGACGAGATTGAAGGAAAGCGCGGTATGCGTGGCATTTCCGTAAGGATCGAATATAGCATAGAGATCATCGGATATTTTGTCGTCGCAAAGATAAACGTTTGTCTGCGGGATTACGAGATACTGCGCAAAAGCGCCGTCGCGGTTTACGCCCACGCCCTTTGCTTCACGGCAGAGGTGACCTTTTCCCGCGAGGCAGTTGCGGCATTTTCCGCAGACGATATGACCCTCGCCCGTCACTCTGTCGCCAACCTTGTATGCGGTTACGTTTTCGCCCACTTCGACTATTTCGCCGACATATTCATGACCTATCGTCATAGGAGTATGTATGGTTTTCCTGCTCCACTCGTCCCAGTTGTATATATGCAGGTCTGTTCCGCATATAGCGGTTTTGCGTATTTTTATTTTCACGTCGTTTTTACCGCATTCGGGAACGGGTACCTCGCGCATCCAAAGACCTCTTTCGGGGCGTTCTTTTACCAGCGCAATCATTTTTTCCATAAATTTTATCCCCTTTCAGGCAAATGCCTTTTTTATTACGATTTGATTATATACCTCTTCCATTTATATGTCAAGTAAGTATAATGTTAAGTTTAATAAAAATTTTCATAATCCGTGCAAATTTTCAAAATGCTATGGATTTTCGCTTTAAAGAGTGCTATAATATATAAAGATAGATATAATTACAACTTATGCCGAAAGGCAGCAAGGAGGGATAAATGTCAAATTTCAGAAAAGCAAGGATAAATGACGAATTCATGAAAATAACAGCCGATGCACTGCGCATGGTAAAAGATCCGCGCGTCAGCTCCAGAATGATCACCGTAACGCAATGCGATGTTTCGGGCGATCTCAAATATGCGAAAATCTATTTTTCGCTTCTCGATTCCGATGAAGAAACTGTAAAGGA
The DNA here is from genome assembly GCA_934394585.1 of uncultured Eubacteriales bacterium. GTDB lineage: Bacteria > Bacillota > Clostridia > Oscillospirales > CAG-272 > Apopatosoma. Next base: position 7,656 of record CAKRQU010000003.1, read on the forward strand.
CGTGCTCCGCGGACTGAAAAGCGCGCGCGGTCTTATCCGCCACGAGATAGCGACGAAGCTGAATATGCGTATCACACCCGAGCTTACCTTTGTCTATGACAATGCCATAGAGCGCGGTGCGAATATATTCAGGCTGCTCAAGGAAACAGGCACGGAAAGCGCCGCATCCGAAGAAAAAACGGAGGCTGGCGATGATGACAAATAATGCAAATTCATCCGTAAAGGCGATATGCCGTCTTCTCTCGGAAAACGATAATTTTGCCGTATATACGCACGAAAATCCCGACGCGGATACGGTAGGCTCCTGCTTTGCTCTCGTGCGCGCCCTGCGCCTCGCGGGAAAGCATGTCTATCCCGTGTGCTGCGATAAAATTCCCGTTTCGCTCATGTTTCTGACGGGTGGCGAACGCGATTTTTCCGAGGACAGGCTCCCGGCGGATATGAAAAATATTTTCCGCATCAGTGTAGATGTGGCTTCCCCAAGCCAGCTCGGCATATATAAAGACAGGGCAAAGGAAATGCGCCTCGTGCTCGATCATCACAAAACTCACGAGTCGTATGCGCCCGTGCGCATAGTCGACCCGCAGGCAGCCGCCTGTGCGGAAATAGTTTACCGCATAGTAAACCGCATGCTCGCAGGCAGAATACCCGAGGATATCGCTTCTCTGCTTTATGCGGCGCTCGCGGCGGATACTGGCGGTTTCCGCTATGCGAACACCACGCCTTTCACGCACAAAATAGCCGCCAAGCTCATAGAGCACGGCGTAAACCATGCGAGTATATGCCGCGATCTTTTCGAATGCAAAACAAAAAGTGCGCTCGCAGCCGAAGCTTTTGCCATGGCGAATGTGCAATATTTCTGCGGCGGCAAAATCTCGTATATCCGCATGACCGAGCAGGATAAAAGGGCGGGCAGATTTGATGAGGAAGATACATACGACGTAATCAATGCAATACGGCGTGCCGACGGCGTAAAAGTTGCCGTTTTTGCCCGTGAGCGTGCCGACGGCACATATAAAATATCCACGCGTTCATCATGCGATGTGGATGTATCGAAAATATGCGCCATTTTCGGCGGAGGCGGACATTTCGGTGCGGCGGGCTGCGTAGTCCCTGCCGCCGAAGCGGACGATGCCGTGAAAAGAATAATAAAGGAATGTGGTTTCGATGAATGACGGCGTTCTCATCCTGAATAAACCGTCGGGCATAACCTCACATGATGCCGTAGGCAAAATCCGTCGGCTTTTCGGTACGCGGGCTGTCGGTCATACCGGCACATTGGACCCCATGGCGTCGGGTGTACTTGTGATTTTGACGGGAAGCGCGACAAAAGCAAGCGAGTACGCCATGCGGCATAATAAAATCTATCGTGCGGGAATGCTTCTCGGCATTGTCACAGATACGGAGGATACGAGCGGAAGCATTCTCGAAAAAAGCGATGATGTCCCGTCCGAAAAAGAGGTTCTCGACGCCGTAGGAAAATTCCGCGGCGATATAATGCAGACCCCGCCCATGTACAGCGCGCTGAAAATAGGCGGCAAAAAGCTGTGCGATCTCGCACGCGAGGGCATCACGGTGGAACGCGAAGCGCGCCCCGTACACATCTATTCCATAGAGGCACATCGTGAAGACGACAGAAATTATATTCTCGATGTGTCCTGCTCGAAAGGCACGTATATCCGCACACTGTGCGCCGACATAGGCGCGGCTCTCGGTTGCGGCGCCGCGATGAGCAGTCTTGTCCGCACGGGCGCAGGCGGTTTTTCGCTTGCCGACGCGGTGACGCTCGAAGCGCTGGAAAGCATGAGTGCGAGCGAGCGCTTTGCTCTGCTCCGCCCGACGGAATCGCTTTTCTGCGATCTCGCGACAGTTGTTCTGCCGGATTTTTATGCGAGACTCGCGCGAAACGGCGCGGAAATATATCAGCACAAAATAAAAACGGATTTCCCGCCGGAAACCATGCTTCGCGTTTATGACAAGGACGGATTTTTCGCCATCGGCGAGGTTCGCTTGTATGAAGAAGGCTCGGCGATAAAGCTGATAAAACGTTTTTGAAAACAAAAGGCAGGGTATTCCATGCCTTTTGTTTTTTTCCCCCAAAAGAAAACGGAGCACGGGCCACTGCAGTCGCCCGAGGACGATGGTCGCGCTTTTTACTGACAAAAAGCACGGGAAATTACTTTTCCTCCGCAGGAGAACGGGGTGTACTTTTGCGTGACCAAAAGTACCAAAAGTCAAAAAGAGGAAGGTATTCCTCTTTTGAACTCTTTCTTTGTCGCCTCGCGGCGACTCGTGCGAACATACTGCCCCGACAGTCCGACCATAGACTAAACCGGAAGCGCAGTTCAGACCCCCGCTTAACACAGGCTTTTGCCTGCGCAGACTTTAGCTTTAGCCGCTCCAACTTGATACGCGTCAAGTCATGCTCGCTCCGTCAGAGTTTAGCTTACAGTGGGAAGTGTAGCTGAACTTTCGGCGTGGCACCACCCACCCCGTCGAATCTGCTCGCTTTTTGCGGGCGCTATGTTCGCACGCGCGGTATGGCTGATGATATGCGGAGAGATAGACAAAAGCTTTTTATTTTGCTATCTATAGCACTTACTTGCCGCGCATTACTTTTTGCGGCTGACTCGACGGGGTGCGAGGTAGTTTGCAAAGGAGGGCGAGGAGCCTTCCTTTGATGACTTTTCCCGCGCTTTTCGTCAGTGAAAAGCGCGACCCCCGTTTCTCCTTGCGGAGAAAAAAACAATCCCTCAGTCATGGCTACGCCATGACAGCTCTGACCCTTTCTCGGCGAAGTGGGGCAACGTGCTTCGCACATTGCTTAATTCCCTTGCGCAGAGGAGCCGAAGCAACGTGCGCCGCGCGTTGCTTGATTTCTTTGCCCAAAGAAAAAGAGCACGGGCGACCGCAGTCGCCCGCCTTCTTCTTTTTACTAAAAGAAGCAAATACGCGACTGCGCCGCCCGCTTCTTTTCCCCCCTATTTTCTTTTAAAGAAAATGGCGCCACATTCCCGCAGGGGCAAAAAACTCCCCGAGGCATTGCTTGGAAAAGCAGTCCTCATGGGAGTTTTTGATATATTATACAGCCGTATCACTTCTCATCCACGCCCGTCATATCGAAAGGCGGAATGAAGCTTTCCTGCGCCGTACCTTCTTCCTGTACGAACGCTTTCGTTATTCCCTCATCTATGGCAAAATTTATAATTTCGTCATACTCGTGCGCGGTTATTTTCCGTGCAAGCTCGGGATACGGCACGCCCGCCATCGGCGTGTACTGGTTCATTATCGAAATATAAATGCGCCCGCCGTACGTGCGATGCAGATAGCGGAGCACGCTTTTGGCGTCGAGCTGTCCCTCCGGCAATATCAGCACGCGCACTATTGTGCCGCGCTTCATAAGTCCGTCGGAAGAAAAAACCGCCTCGCCCGTCTGGCGCACCATTTCCGCCGTCGCCGCTTTTGTCGCATCGGGATAATCCGCCGCCGCGCTGTATTTTTTAGCACGAGACGACGACATATATTTGAAATCGGTGAGATATACGTCGATGAGCCCGTCCAAAGTTTTCAGCGTTTCGACGCTCTCATATCCGCCGCAATTATAAACGAACGGAAGCGAAAATCCGCGTTCCTTTGCCATGATTATCGCCTCGCGTATCTGCGGCGTGAAATGCGTTGGCGTGACGAGATTTATATTATGCACGCCTTTTTCCGCCAGCTCAAAAAATATCCCGCAAAGCCGCTCGCACGAAATTTCCTTTCCGAAACCGCCGTGCGCGATATCCGCATTCTGGCAATAAACGCACCGCAGGCTGCATCCCGAAAAGAAAATCGTTCCCGACCCATGTTCGCCCGAGATGCACGGCTCTTCCCAATAATGCGGCGCGGCACGCGCTATTTTTATTTTTGCGCCCTGCCCGCAGTAGCCTGTGCCGCCATATCTGTCGGCGCCGCATTTTCGCGGGCAGATCCCGCATTTTTCTAAATTATACATCCGTATTATTTAAACTCCGAGTATGTAAAATCCGTTATACTTTTGTATATCTTCCTCAAGCCAGTCTGCGATTGTCTCGTATTCACGCGGCTTTTCCGCTTTTATCGCGGCGAGTATCTCCGTCGCACGCGCGGCACCGTAATAATTCAGCCCATAAAAGCAGAACTTGCCCGAACCGTCGGGAGAAATGCACGGTTCGAGATATTTCCCGTATTCCGCCGTAAATTCGTTTATCAGATCCGTATCGACATAGAGCGAATCATCGCTCCAATAAGCTATGCGCGAGAGCGAAAAAAGCTTCTTTTTATCGTATCGGCGGCAAAAGGCAAATTCCATATAATCGCCGCCGTGCCGCTCGCCGTTACGGCAGAAAAATTTTCCCTCGCTCATTTTATTATCGCCCTCCATTCGCTTCCCGTGACAATATACTGAAATTCCGTTTTTGCGGGGTCGAGCATCATATCCACGAGCGTGCCGAGATCGGCTACGGCATTTCTGCCGTCTATCTCATCGCGCGAAAGCCAGAGCATTTCGCCCTCGTCGGACGAGCGAAGCTCTCCCGAAAATTTTTCCGTTTCGAAGAGAAAAACCACATATCTGCCGCCGTCATCGCGCGGAAACTGCTTTACCCCGCAGAGGTGCGGCTCGCTTATATCAAGCCCCGTTTCTTCCTTCATCTCGCGTATCACCGCGTCGACTACGGATTCGCCCGGCTCTATATGCCCGCCCGGGAGCGCCGGTCCGTGCCAGTCGGCTTTTGTTCTGTTTTGCAGGAGCAGGCGCTTTCCCTCGTGAACGAGGCAAAGCACCGTCAGCTCCGTTTTTTCTGTTCTGTCCATATTTTCCTCATGCCTTATACAGGCTGAAACTGGCTGTTGTAAAGCTTTTCGTAAAATCCGCCTTTGGAAAGCAGTTCGTCATGCGTGCCCTGTTCTATTATCTTGCCGTCGCGCATCACGAGGATGAGAGAAGCGTTTCTGATAGTCGAGAGTCTGTGCGCCACGACAAAGCTCGTCTTGCCGCGCATCAGTTTATCAAATGCATCCTGAACCTGAAGCTCGGTTCTCGTATCTATATTCGAGGTAGCCTCGTCGAGTATGAGCATAGGCGGCAGAGTGAGCATTACGCGGGTGATACAGAGCAGCTGTTTCTGACCCTGGCTGATGCTGTCTTCATTCAGCACGGTATCGAGTCCCTGCGGCAGCTTTTCGATAAATTCCCAGCTGTGCGCGTCCTTTGCCGCGCGTATGATTTCTTCATCCGTGGCATCCGGCTTGCCGAAGCAGATATTTTCGCGCACGGTGCCGCTTTTTATCCATGTTTCCTGGAGCACCATGCCGAAGCTTTCGCGCAGTGAATGGCGCGAAAGACTCACCTCCGGTTTGCCGTCGATATCTATTTCGCCCGCGTCCACGTCGTAAAAACGCATCAGCAGGTTTATAAATGTCGTTTTGCCGCATCCTGTCGGTCCGACTATCGCTATGCGCATGCCCGGCTCTGCATGCAGATTGAAATTTTCTATCAGTTTCTTTTCTTTATTGTAGCTGAAAGCGACATTGCGTATATCGACCTCGCCGCGCACGTTTTCGAGAGTACCATCGGCATCAGGCGTTTCTTCCTTTTCCTCCATCAGCTCAAAAAGTCTGCCCGCGCAGGCGAGTGCATTCTGCATTTCCGTGATAACGGAGCTGATATCGTTGAAGGGCTTCATATACTGGCTCGCATACGAGAGAAGCACCGCGAGTCCGCCCGCAGTGAGATTTCCGCGGGTAATCATCAGCGCGCCGACGAGCGCGACGAGCGCGTAGACTATATTGTTTACAAATCTCGTGGACGGGTTTGTAAGGCTGCTGTAGAAAACCGCTTTCTGGCTGTAAACGCGGAGCTTTTCGTTTATCTCGGCAAAACGATCCGAGCTTCTCTTTTCATAGCCGAAAGCGCGGACTGCTTTCTGTCCGCCTATCATCTCATCGGTGAGCGCTGTCTGCGCACCGCGCGCCTCGCTTTGCTTGCGGAACATGCTGTACGAGCGCGAAGCGATGAATTTCGCCACGATAAAGCTGAGCGGCGTGAGGACAAGCACCATCAGCGTGATCCATACGTTTTTGGAAAGCATGAAAATCAGCGTGAGCACTATCGTGACTACGCCGGAGAAAAGCTGAGTGAAACCGAGCAGCAAACCGTCGGAAAGGATATCCGCATCGGAAATCACGCGGCTGACTATATCGCCCGTGCTGTGGCTGTCGAGATAGGAGAGCGGCAGGCGCTGAATATGCTTTATCGCGCCGGAACGTATATCGCGCACTATACGATATGTCATGCGGTTGTTCACGAGGTTCATCAGCCATGCCGCAAAAGCGGAAACAGAAGCGAAAACGAGTATTTTCGCGAGATAAACCCACATCGAATCAAAATTCACATTGCCTTCATCGACGATATTGTCGATAGCATCGCCGAAAAGCATCGGCACATAGAGCTGGAGCGCCACGGAAAGCGCGGCGAGTATTATCCCCGCGAAAAGCAGTATGCGGTATTTCGAAATGAACCACATCAGTTTGCCGAATGTACCTTTGCCCGCGCGGGAAATTTTTTCTTTATTCATGATATTATCTTTTTTCATTTATCGCGCCTCCCATCAGTTTGCCTTTGCATAGAGCGCGCGCTCTTCTGGAAACTGCGAGAAATATATTTCCCTGTATGTGTCGCAGGTCTGCATGAGGAAATCATGAGTGCCTATGCCCATCATGGCGCCGTTGTCGAGGACTATTATTTTGTCCGCCTGCTTTATACCCGCTATTCTCTGCGAAACGAGGAATACCGTAGTGCCGCCGCCGATGGAATGTATCGCTTTTCTCAGCGCCGCGTCGGTAGCATAGTCGAGCGCGCTGGAGCTGTCGTCGAGAATGAGTATTTCCGGCTTTTTCGTGAGTGTGCGCGCGATGGAAATTCTCTGCTTCTGTCCGCCGGAGAGATTTCTGCCGTTCTGCTCAAGCTCAAAATCGAGCTTACCGTCCTTGCCTTCCACCACTTCTTTCGCCTGCGCCGTGGTGAGCGCATCCCAGAGAGCGGCGTCATCGGCGTTTTCATCGCCGAAGCGGAGATTTTCACCGATGCTTCCCGAGAAAAGCACGGATCTCTGCTGTACCACGCCGACCTTGCGGCAAATCGTTTTTTCGGTATATTCCTTTACGTTGTTGCCGTCTATATAAACTGCGCCGTCGCTCGCGTCGTAGAAACGCGGTATCAGGCTGACGAGCGTGGTTTTGCCGCTGCCCGTACCGCCTATTATGCCGATGGTTTCGCCTTTTTTCGCCTCAAAAGAAATGTTTTTCAGGCTCGGCGCGGAAGCACTCTTGTACGAAAAAGTGACATTGTCAAAGCATACGGCGCAGTCGCTTTCCTTCGCCTCGGCATCGTGCGCGGGATATGTCATGCTCGTTTCCACGGAAAGGATATTTGCCACACGCTTCGCGCATGCCATGGATTTATTGAGAGTAATGATAAGCGAAGCGAGCTTTATCAGCTCCACTATTATCTGGAGCATGTAATTGTAAAGCGCTATCACATAGCCCTGCTCGAGCGCGCCCGTATTCACCTGCACGGCGGCACGGTCGATGAGGAAAACAGCGCCGATATTTATCAGCACATAGGTGAGCGGATTGAGCAGAGCCGATATTTTGCCGACGAATTCATTGAGCTTTGTCAGCGCTCTGTTGCTTTCTTCAAATTCGGCTACGGAATGCTCCTCGCGGCAGAATGCGCGTATCACGCGCACGCCCGTGAGATTTTCTCTCGTCAGCCCCGTCACGCGGTCCAGTCCGCTCTGCACTTTGCCGAAAAGCGGTATGCTCACGAGCATTATCGCAAATACCACGGCAAAAAGCACAGGTATCGTAATGGCAAAAACGATGCCGCATTTCACATTTATTATGAAAGCCGCTATCATCGAGCCGATGACGATAAAAGGACTGCGCAGCAGCAGGCGAAGCCCGAGATTCAGTCCGTTCTGCACCTGGTTTATATCGCTTCCGAGTCTGGTCAGTATGGTATCCGTGCCGAGCGTATCGAGTTCGGTAAAGGAAAGCCCCTGCACATGGTCAAATACAGCCTGGCGGAGCGATGCGGCAAAACCGACGCTCGCTTTTGCGGCAAAAAACTGTGCCGCCACAGTACAGCCCAGTCCGAGTGCCGCCATACCGAGAAGTATCAGCGCGCAGCGCACCATATAGGCTTTGTCGCCGTTTTTCACGCCGACATTTATCATATCGGCGACGACTACCGGCACGAGCAGGTCGAAAGCCACTTCCAGCACCTTAAAAAGCGGTGCGAGAATGCTTTCTTTCCTGTACTTTTTCAGATAGATGAGCAATTTTTTCATTTTGTTGGTTTTTCTCCGTTTGTTTTGCGTGATTAAAAATATGTAATCGCGGAATTTCCGCTCCTCGTTTTCATTTCCCGAAATCGAGCAGATTAAGCCCGATGCCGTCATCAAATCTGCGCCCGACCGCGCCGCATAATGTGCGCACGAAAATTTCCGCCGTAGCGCTTATCACCGCGCTGTTCAGATGCCCGCCGAAAACCGCTCCCGCGGCATTGCCTGCCGAAAAATGCAGATGCAGATAAGGCTTTCCTTCCTTTTGCGTGATATTTCCCGAAAGCGAAACTATCTCATAAGCGCCCGAAAATTCGTTTGCGTAATATTTTTTCTCTGTCGTATCGTAAACTCCTACGGTAAAAGCATTCACCGCGCCTATGCCGCTCACTTCGGCGAGCGTGATATTTTCCTTTTCGGCAAAGGAAAGCAAAGCCGTGCATATTTCCTCGCCTACTCCGAGCCGCAGAATGTATGTGTCGCCGTATTTTCCGTAATCCATATTTTCCTCCTTTGCTTATATCGATGCGCGCCGTTACCACGCGTTGTCGATATTTATCCTGTTTTCTCCGGACTTTTTCGCTTTTTCGTTGCGGATTATTTTTATAAGCCTGCCGGCATAATAAATTCCGAATCCTGAAAAAAATATTCCCATCGCCGCAATTCCCAAGCCTTCTTTTACCAGATGCGCCGTGGCATCTCTGTAGGAAACTATATCGCTTCCTCCGCGCTCTATTTCAAGGATATCGCCGCCTCTCGGATGAACGCGAATGACAAGGCTGTCGCCGCCGCGCAGTCTGCCGACGGCGCTTTTGACATTGCCGAAATTATCGATGGACATATCTTCATAATCGCTGAATTTCAGGATTATCGTTTCGCTGTAATATTTATCGCGCACATCATATTTCATCTCGTAATAAGAAAATGTCGCCTGTATCACTTTGGCATCTTTCCATTTTACAGGCGAATAGCAGTCAAGTGCAATCACGATGCATAAGGCGCCCACAAGAAAGCAGATTATCACCGCCGCTATTGCCCGGCCTTTTGTAAGCTCGTCTTTTTTCTTCGCTTTGCCAGCCGCTTTTTCTTCCATGATGTTTTCCTTTCACAGTCTGTCAGACGTTAGTTTTCGGGTAAGCTTTACCACGCACTCCACATGACCCGTTCGCGGGAACATATCGAGAGCGCGGAGCTTTGCCGGTACATAGCCCTTCTCCGCCAGCAGAGCACAGTCGCGCGCCGCCGTAGCGCTGTTGCACGAAACCATCACCACGCGCTCAGGCTGCATTCTCACTATAGCCTCTGTCACGTCGGCATTTATGCCCTTGCGCGGCGGATCGAGGATGATCACATCGGGGCGCACGCCGCGCTCCGAAAGCATCAGCGCCGCTTTGCCTGCGTCGGCACAGAAAAATTCCGCATTGGCTATGCCGTTTTTCGCGGCGTTTTCGCGCGCGTTTTCCACAGCCTGCGGAATGATTTCCGCGCCGTAGAGTTTTTTTACCTTACCCGAAAGAAAAAGTCCTATCGTGCCCGCGCCGCAATACAGATCGAGTATGGTTTCGCTCCCCGTCAGAGCCGCAAATTCGCCCGCGAGCGAATAAAGCCGCTCCGCGCCGTTTCTGTTTACCTGATAAAACGATAGCGGCGAAATATCAAATTTCAGCCCGCCGAGCGTGTCGCCTATCGTATTGCTACCCCACAGCGTGACGCATTCGTCGCCGAGAATTTCGTTTGTTTTTCTCGTATTTATGTTGAGTATTATTGATTTTATACAAGTGTTTAATTTAAGCAAATCGCTTATCAACGCTTGCTTTTCGGGAATATCCCTGCCGTTTGCGACGAGGCAGGCCATCACTTCCCCACTGCCTCTTCCGTCGCGGATATAGAGATGACGGAGCAGTCCTTTTCCGCTCGCTTCATCATAAACGGAAATATCGTTTTTATTTGCCCAAGCCTCGACGCATGAAATAATATCCCCGTAAAAAGGCGGCGTCAGCCTGCAATTTTCACACGAGATAAGCCTGTGCGAATGCTTGGAATAAAATCCGAAGAAAATGCCGTCGCCGCCTTTTCCGCACGGGAGCTGCGCTTTATTGCGATAGCCTTCCTCTTCCGGCGAAGGAACTATCGCATCGCATCGGATATCAAGTCCGCCGATGCGGGCAAAATTTTCATCCACCCAGCGTTTTTTTATTTCCAGCTCCGCGCCGTATGAAATATGGCGGAATGTACATCCGCCGCATTTGCCGAAAGCATCGCAGTCCGCGGGTATCCTGTCGGGCGAGGGAGCTATTATCCTCTCGATTTTCGCATAGCCGTAATTTTTCAGTGCTTTCAGCACTTTTACTTCGCATACGTCGCCTGCGGCGCATGCGGGAACAAAAAGTACATAGCCGTCCGCTTTGCCTATACCCATACCTTCGCCTGTGATATCTGTTATTTCCACTGTGAGAATATCGTTTTTCTTCGGCATTGTCATATCTCCGTTTTTTGTTTTAACTTATATATTTTAACGCAAATCAGCCGCAAAATCAAGATTTCCCATACAAAAAGAAGTGAAATTGTAAAGTTTTATATAAATTTTCAAAAATGTTATTGAAAAAAACCGCATTATGGGTTATACTTTACGGGTAATATAAAAATTCGGAGGTAAAAATGAAATTTTTCATGTTTCTCGAAGAAACCGGTACCACTACCGGTACAAACGCAACCAAAAGTCTTTTGCCCACATTATTAATGATAGCCGTAGTGGCTCTTTTCTTCTATTTTGTTATGTATCTCCCGCAGAAAAAGCAGGATAAGAAAAATAACGAGATGAAAAACAGCCTTTCCGTCGGCGATGAAGTTACCACCATCGGCGGCATAGTCGGCAGAGTAATAAGTGTGAAAGAAGACACATTCGTTCTCGAAACGACAAAGGACAGAACAAAGATCCGTTTCCTGCGCAGTGCGCTCCGCTCCATTGATGTCAAGGCTGACAGCGGTGACGAAGACACCGCAGCGGAAAATACCGATGCAAAAGTACTGCCCAAAGCAGAACTGAAGGATGCTCCCGATACGGAAAAGAAATAATATTATACTCATGTATAATATAAATAAAAGCATTGCCGCGGCAATGCTTTTATTTGTTTTTGCGGGGAAATATTTCTTTGCCCGAAGAAACAGGGCGTACTTTTCACTGACGAAAAGTACCAAAAGGCTCTTTTTTCTTTGTGCAAAGAAATCAGCAATGTGCGAAGCACGTTGCGCGGCTCCTTTGTGCAAGGGAATTAAGCAATGTGCGCAGCACGTTGCTTGGCTTCGCCGAGAAAGGGTCAGAGCTCCCGACGAAGTCGGGTGAGGGATTGTTTTTCTTTTCAAAAGTTACTTTCTCCCCCGCGAGGGGACGAAGGTGTACTTTTGCGTGACCAAAAGTACCAAAAGTCAAAAAGAGGAACGCTTTCCTCTTTTGAACACCTTCTGTCGCCTCGCGGCGACTCGTGCGAACATACTGCCCAGACAGTCCGACCATAGACTAAACCGGAAGTATGGTTCAGACCCCCACTTAACACAGACTTTAGTCTGTGCAAACTTAAGCTTTAGCCGCTCCAACTCGATGTCCGTCAAGTCTTGCTCGCTCCGTCGGAGTTTAGTCTATAGTGGGCAGTGTAGCTGAACTTTCGGCGTGGCACCACCCACCCCGTCGAATCTGCTCGCTTTTTGCGGCGTACTTTGTTCGCACGCGCGGTATGGCTGATGATATGCGGAGAGATAGACAAAGGTTTTTTGCTTTTGCTATATATAGCACATACTTGCCGCGCATTACTTCCCGCGGCTAACTCGACGGGGTGCGAGGTAGTTTGCAAAGGAGGGCGAGGAGCCTTCCTTTGATGACTTTTGGTACTTTTGGTCACGCAAAAGTACATATTCGTCCCCACTCGCTGGGGGAAAACTATCTTTGGGCGCTTTTATGAAAAGCGCGACCCCCGTTACGGGCGACCGCAGTCGCCCGCCCCCTCTTGGCAAAGAGTAACTTCTTTTTGGTACTTTTCTTCACAGAAAAGTACACCTTCGTTTCCTTCGTAAAGGAAAGTATCTTCTTTGCCCAAAGAAAAAACAAAACACGGGCGGCAAGTGCCGCCCGCTTCTTTTTTTCTCATTTCTTCGCCCATACGATATATCCGCCCATATTGTCGGGGGAAACATATATTTCCCCGCACCGCACGGGCAGGTAAAGCAGTCCGTCATCTGGGATCTGGCGTGATATCACATATTCGCCGTATTCGTAAAAGGCGCCATCATCGAAAATGCCGTAGTATTCCTCCAGTGTTATTCTCATCCGCCCGATTATTTCGGAATGCGGATAGCCCACATAACGCAGATGCCACGGTTCGTAAGTCACCATGGTGGTTTTTTTGCCGTAATGCGGATATCTCACTATAAAGCCGAATCTGCCGCAGTTTTCATCCGTCCATTTGCCGCCGCCGCTGAGTATGAATCTGCGCTGACCGTAGCCGCTCGTTTTCACATCCACGGCAAATCCGCATTGATGCTCGCTCGTGCCAGCCGCCACGGCAACAGATGGCGAGCTGACATACAGCGCCGCCTGCTCCTCATGCGTGCGAAATCCGCTCGTCACGATAAGATCATCGCCGCTTTCTTCCTTTGCCTTCGCGAAAAGCGCCGTGAGATTTTCATAAGCCTCGCGGCAGAGCGTGCGCCCGTTTCCTATCTCGCAGAAATCTATGTTTTTCAGTTCGTCCTCTTCGAGCGGATATGTGGCATTCACCAGCCAGAGAGTATATTTCGGCTGCGCCGCGGTTTTTCCGCTCATCACATCGTCGCAGGTAAAAGCCTCGGTATATATTTCCGCCTCGGAAAGCAGATTTTTTTCACCGCGCTTCATATCGGAAGCGATTCCGTATATTTCGCATAATACTCTGCCGTACAGATCCTTTTTCAGACCGAACTGCACAAAAACGGCAATGGAGGCAAGCACAATAAATACGGCAAGCAGGATGCAGAGTATTCTTCTGCCCCTCGTCATATTTTTCATATATACGCCCCCTTCCCGAAAAAATCGGTTTATATATAAATTGTATCATATTTGCCCGTCGCTGTCAAGCGATGCGAAAGTTGTTTTTGCCGCCGTAGCCGCTATTATTTTCTTTGCGCCGGCAGAACGAAGCAGCGATATGCAGCTTTCCAGCGTGCTTCCGCTCGTCACTACATCGTCGATTATTATGAAATTTCTGCCCGCGATATCCGTCCCCGCAAGAGCATAACTTTTAGCGGCATTTTCCGTGCGTTTTCCGGCATCCGCCTTTTTCTGCGCACTGCCGCCGAGTCTTTTCAGCGTGCGCACGAGAGGAATGCCCAGCTCACGCGATATTTCCTTTGCCATCATCTTTGCCTGATCAAAACCGTAGCGGCGTATGTTTTTCCCGCTTCTCGGAACATAAGTCACGGCAAAGGAAGAAATATCATCGCTTCCCTTTGATATGAAAATAAGCCGCGCAAGCTCGCGTGCCAGCGCAGAAACGAGCCTTTTCTTTCCGGAATTTTTCAGCGCATATATAACTCGGCGCGAAAAATCGCCGTCATAGAAAAACAGATGCAGACATCTGAAATCCGTCTTTTTGCCGTGAGCAAAACAACGGCAATACTCGGGCGTCTGCCCGCAGTCCGAGCATTTTTCTTCTTTGAGCGCCGCATATTCTCTTTCGCATTTCGCGCAGAAAGCTCCGCTTTCCTCATCGGTGAGCACTTTGCCGCATACGGCGCATTTGCGCACGGCAAAAAGCCCGACCGCAAAATCAATCAAACTGTTCCAGCGCATATCTCAGCCCCGTATATCTTTTAGTCTGCCTGTTGTTGTCCACCATGGCTTTTGCCACTTCGCCGTCGCCCACGAGAATGACTATACTCTGCGCACGCGTTATCGCCGTATAGAGCAGATTTCTTGTCAGAAGCTTCGGCGTATAGCGATACAGCGGCATTATCACTATGGGATATTCGCTGCCTTGGCTTTTGTGTACCGTTATCGCGTAGGCGAGCTCCAGCTCATCCAGCATGGTATAGTCGTATTCGCATATTTTTCCCTCGAAATCCACCGTGATAAAATCGCCGTTTTCGTCGATTTTCTTTATCACGCCGATATCACCGTTAAACATGCCGAAACCCTGCGTGCCGTTTTTATTCCATTCTATATCGTAATTGTTTTTTATCTGCATCACCTTGTCGCCCTCGCGGAATATCATATCGCGCACTTTTTTCTCCGCTTTGCCTTTCGACGGCGGGTTTACAGCCTCCTGCAAGGAAGTATTGAGCGCATTTGTGCCCGCCGTGCCTTTGCGCGACGGCGTTATCACCTGTATTCCGCCGAAAACGGTGAGCCCGTACGATTTCGGCAGGCGTTTTCTGCAAAGCTCCGCTATCGTGGCGCAGGTCTGCGTATCGTCGCTCCTCGGAAGGAAAAAGAAATCTCCGCTTTTGCTTTCCAGATTCATATATTCGCCGTGATTTACCGCGTGCGCATTCGTCACTATCAGGCTTTCCTGCGCCTGGCGGAAAATGTGGTTCAGCTCCACCGTGGCAAAGCGGTCGCTTTTTATTATATCCTCGAAAACATGCCCCGCTCCCACAGGGGGAAGCTGATTCATATCGCCGATGAGTATCAGCCGCGCGCCGGGCTTTATTGCCTTCAGCAAAGCCTGCGTCAGCATCAGGTCGAGCATGGAAGCCTCGTCTATGATTATCACGTCTTCTTCCAGCCTGTCGTTTTCGTTTTTGCGGAAACGAAGCTCTTCCCCGTCGCCGTATTCCATTTCGAGCAGTCTGTGTATGGTTTTAGCTTCCTCTCCGGAACTCTGCGACATGCGTTTTGCCGCGCGTCCCGTGGGAGCGGCGAGCGCTATGCGAAGTCCCATCGCGTCGAAAACGCGGATTATCGCGCGCACCACCGTGGTTTTACCGGTGCCGGGTCCGCCCGTCAGCACAAAAACACCGTTGCTCGACGCCTGACATATAGCGCGCTTCTGCAAAACGGCGTATTCTATTTCCGCCTCGCGTTCCGCCATCGCTATCAGCGGCAGAACGTTTTCTTCGCCTATATTTTTTCCCACGCGGTCCAGCTCGCACAGCTTTTCCGAAATATATTTTTCCGCTTCATAGTAATTTCTCAGATAGACGCATTTCATTCCGTCGCGCTTTACGCATACGGTTTCGCCGCGCGCACAGAGTGCCGCCGCTTCGTCCTCCGTTTCGTTTATGTCGCAGGCGAGCAGCCTGTTTGCCGTCACGCAGAGCTTGTCCAGCGGAAGAAAGGAATGTCCGTTTGCCGCGGCATTGTGCATGAGAACATATTTCAGTCCCATGGCTATACGCTCGGGCGCATTTTTCTTCATGCCGAGATCCTTTGCTATGGCATCTGCCTTTTCAAAACCAACGCCGTATATTTCCCCGCAGAGAATGTACGGATTCTGCTTTATGCGTTCCACCGCACCGTTGCCCCATTTTTTGTATATGCGCGCCGCCGTGGAGGGACCGAAATATTCGCGGCAGAACATCATCACGTTTCTCATGCCGAATTGCTGCGCAAAAGAAGCGCTTATCTGCTCCGCCTTTTTCGGCGATATCCCGGGGATTTCCGTGAGCCACTGCGGATTATGCTCGATCACATCGAAGCTTTCCGCGCCGAATTGCGAAACTATCCTCTGCGCCGTCACTTTTCCTATGCCGCGTATCGCGCCCGAGGCGAGATATTTCAGTATGGCTGTTTCCGTGGCGGGCAATTGCTTTTCGTAAAATTCCACCTTGAACTGCCTGCCGAAAGAGGCATGGTTTACCCATGTGCCGAGTGCGGAAACGGTTTCGCCTTCCGAAAGGTACGGCATATTGCCGACCAGCACGAAAAGCTCGTCGGAGGGCGTGAATATCTCGCATACCGTGTATCCGTTTTCTTCGTTCTGATATATTATTTTTTCCACGGAGCCTTCTATGTGCAAAAGCTCCTCTTTTTCTTTTTCAAAACCCACTTTTTCTTCCTCAAACAAGTCTGATACGTATATTCCCGTGCTTTTTCGCAAAACTCTGCGCTATATAAAGATTATCATCAAAATGCCTGTCGTCGCGCTCTATATTAATCACTATGGGAAAGCCCGCGCGCGGGCACGCAAATATACTGCATCTTATATAATACTCCAGATTTTCGTAATTTGCAAATATTTCCACGCAATTTTCTTTAATTTTTACAAACTCGCTTTTTTCTATTTCGTTTTCCGCAAAAAAAGCCATCATCGCATACAGAAAAAAGTACAATACGAGCGCTACAGCCAGCGCACACAAAACGGAAATTGCAATATTCATGAAAAAAACCTCTTTTTTCTCTTTCCGATATACCGTATTATATGAAAAGCGCATTTTTGCGTGCATCGGCTTTTTCGCACAAAGCGGGGAAAAATATTCGGTACCGGTTATATCGATATATACAATACCGATATGTAAAATCGACAATTCCCAAAATATTTTTTATATTATATAATGTATACGGATAATAATATATTTCACGGAGGGCAATGATGAAGCAAAACGAAATATCGCGTGCCACCATGGGCAGGCTACCCGCTTATCTCGGCTGCGTAAAAGCTTTGCCGGAGGGCACGGGATACATATCCGCCACCGCCGTCGCCTCCGCGCTCGGTCTGGGCGAGGTCCAGGTGAGAAAGGATCTTTCCGTCGTATGCGGCGCGGGCAAACCGAAAACCGGATATGAAGTGGCAAAACTTCGCGAATCTCTGGAATCCGCGCTCGGAATGAACCGTGCCTGCGAGGCTGTGATAGTCGGCGCGGGCAGGCTCGGCTGTGCACTTCTCGGGTACGGCGGCTTTTCCGAATACGGAATAACAATATCGCACGCTTTTGATACGGACAGCACAAAATATTCCGATGCCGTGCGTCCTCTTTCCGAGCTTCCCTCGTATTGCAGGATGCGTCAGATAGAACTGGGCGTGATCACCGTGCCGCACGACGCCGCGCAGGAAACGGCGGATCTGCTGGTGAAAAGCGGCGTGCGCGCTATATGGAATTTTTCCTCGGCGCGGCTGAATGTACCGGACGGAGTGGATGTGCGCAACGAAAGTCTGGCGCTTTCTCTCGCGCAGCTCCGCCAGAAAGTAGAAAACCACTGAAAAAATACGGCAAACGCCAAGGAGGAACCCAAATGGAAACAAACGGCAAAAAGGCAATCGACAGCGTGGATTCGCTGAAGGAAGCCCTCGCCCGCGTAAGAGAAGCGCAGAAAAAATACGCTTCCTATACGCAGGAGCAGGTAGACGCTATTTTCAAAGCGGCAGCCATCGCCGCAAATATGGCAAGAATCCCCCTCGCAAAAATGGCTGTGGCTGAAACCGGCATGGGCATAGTCGAAGACAAAGTGATCAAAAACAACTATGCGGCAGAATATATTTACAATGCATACAGACGCACGAAAACCTGCGGCGTCATAGAAGAAGACAAAGCTTACGGCATAAAGAAAATTGCCGAGCCGATCGGCGTGATTGCCGCCGTCATCCCGACGACAAATCCCACATCCACGGCGATTTTCAAAACGCTTCTCGCGCTGAAAACGAGAAACGCCATAATAATCAGCCCTCATCCGAGAGCGAAAGAAAGCACGGCAGCCGCGGCAAGGATTGTTCTCGATGCCGCCGTGCGTGCGGGCGCTCCCGAGGGCATAATCGACTGGATAGACACGCCGAGCCTCGAAATGACGGGGCTACTGATGAAGGAAGCCGATATCATTCTCGCAACCGGCGGTCCCGGCATGGTAAAAGCCGCCTATTCCAGCGGCAAACCCGCCATAGGCGTCGGCGCGGGAAATACTCCCGCCATAATCGACGACAGCGCGGATACGGTTCTCGCGGTGAATTCGATAATACATTCCAAAACGTTTGACAACGGCATGATATGCGCCTCAGAGCAGTCGGTGGTAGTTCTCGACGGAATATATGACGCGGTAAAAACGGAATTTGCCTCGCGCGGTTGTTTCTTCCTTTCCACCGATGAAACGGAAAGGATGAGAAAGACAATCATCACAAACGGCGCGCTGAATGCTAAAATAGTCGGTCAGAGCGCAGCGAAAATAGCGGAGCTTGCGGGAGTGAAAGTCCCCGCCGGCACAAAAATACTGATAGGCGAAGTGGAAAGCACCGATCTTTCCGAAGAGTTTGCCCATGAAAAGCTTTCCCCCGTGCTCGCCATGTACCGCGCAAAAGATGCGGAAGATGCTTTTTGCAAGGCGGAGCAGCTGATAGCCGACGGCGGCTACGGTCACACATCTTCGATTTACCTGAATGAACAGACGGCAAAGGAAAAGCTCGACGAATTTCAGCGCCGCATGAAAACCTGCCGCATTCTCGTGAATATGCCCGCTTCTCAGGGAGCGATAGGCGACCTGTACAATTTCAAACTCACCCCGTCGCTGACGCTGGGCTGCGGCTCGTGGGGCGGAAACAGCGTTTCCGAAAACGTCGGCGTAAAACACCTGCTGAATATAAAAACAGTTGCGGAAAGGAGAGAAAATATGCTTTGGTTCCGTGCACCCGAAAAGGTATATATCAAAAAAGGCTGCCTGCCCGTCGCTCTCGACGAGCTGAAAACAGTACTCGGCAAAAAGCGTGTTTTCATCGTGACCGACTCTTTCCTCTATCGCAACGGATATACCAAGCCGATAACGGACAAACTCGATGAAATGGGCATCGCACATACCGAATTTTTCGATGTGGAGCCGGATCCCACGCTCGCCTGCGCGGTAGCCGGCGCAAATCGTATGCATGCTTTCGCCCCCGATTGCATAATAGCTCTGGGCGGCGGCTCGGCTATGGATGCGGGCAAGATAATGTGGGT
Organism: uncultured Eubacteriales bacterium; assembly: GCA_934394585.1. GTDB lineage: Bacteria > Bacillota > Clostridia > Oscillospirales > CAG-272 > Apopatosoma. Next base: position 26,909 of record CAKRQU010000003.1, read on the forward strand.
TCTCTATGAGCATCCCGAAGCCGATTTCATGGATATGGCGATGCGCTTTATCGATATAAGAAAAAGAGTTTACACATTCCCGAAAATGGGCGAAAAGGCATATTTCATCGCCGTGCCCACCTCGGCGGGTACGGGCAGCGAGGTTACTCCCTTTGCCGTCATCACCGATGAGAAAACAGGCATAAAATATCCTCTCGCCGATTACGAGCTGATGCCGGATATGGCGATAGTCGATACCGATTTCCACATGAGTGCGCCGCGCGGTCTTACAGCCGCTTCCGGCATAGACGCTGTGACCCACGCGCTGGAAGCTTACGCTTCCGTGATGGCTACGGATTATACCGACGGGCTCGCCCTGCGCGCGCTGAAAATAATATTCGAATATCTGCCGAGAGCTTACGACAACGGTGCTTCCGATATCGAAGCGCGCGAGAAAATGGCAAATGCCGCCACCATGGCGGGCATGGCTTTTGCAAATGCTTTTCTCGGCGTATGCCATTCCATGGCGCATAAGCTCGGCGCTTTTCATCATCTGCCGCACGGCATAGCAAATGCGCTGATGATAGAGGAGGTTCTCCGCTTCAATGCTTCCGAAGCGCCCGTGAAAATGGGCACATTCCCGCAGTACGATCATCCGCATACGCTTTCGCGCTATGCCGAGGTAGCCGATTATCTCGGGCTCGGCGGCAAAACCGAAAGCGAAAAGCTGGAGCTCCTGATAAAAGCCGTAAATTCTCTGAAAGAACGAGTGGGCATAAAGAAATCCATCCGTGAATACAACATAGATGAAAAGGATTTCCTCGAAAAGCTGGACGCCATGACAGAGCAGGCTTTTGACGATCAGTGCACCGGCGCAAATCCGCGCTATCCGCTGATGAGCGAAATAAAAGAAATGTATCTCGCCGCATACTACGGCAAGACGCATTTTGCCGATCCCGATATGCCGAAAGCATCAGACGCTTTCCGCGAGGACGACAGCCGCAATTTCAAACAGGCTTACCGCCGCGCCAGAAGCGGAATGGGCAAAATCTGAAACGGAGGCGAAATAAATGTTACCGGACAGAATAATTGCCGTGAGAAACAATAAAACAGTGTATCGCGACGGCGATCTGTGCATGAAGGTTTTCTGCGAAGGCTATCCGAAAGCCGCCGTGCTGAGCGAAGCGCTGAAGCAGTCGCTCGCGGAGGAAACGCCGCTCTGCGTACCGAAAATACGCGCCGTCACTCTGACGGACGGAAAATGGACGATAATTTCGGATTATATCCGCGGGAAAACGCTCGATCGTTTAATCGAAGAAAATCCCGACAAAAAAGACGAATATCTCGGCATTTTCATAGATACGCAGCTCACGATACTCGGCACGCCGTGCCCTCTTCTGCCGAAGCTGCGCGACAAAATGGACAGAAAAATCCTCGAAACGGATTTCGATGCCACCGTGCGCTACGAGTTGCATGCGCGCCTCGACGCCATGCCGAAAAAAAGTCAGCTCTGCCACGGAGATTTCAATTTATCAAATGTCATCATTTCCGATGATAAAAAACCGTATATTCTCGATTGGGCGCATGCCACGCAGGGCAATGCCGAAGCGGACGCCGCGAGAACATATCTGCTTTTCTGGCTCGCGGGAGATATCGCCGGAGCGGAAAGATATCTGGCGCTTTTCTGTGCAAAAAGCGGCGCCGAAAAGCAGGATATACAAAAATGGATGCCCATAGTCGCCGCCTCGCAGACGGTAAAGGGCAATGAAAAAGAACGCGAGTTCCTCAACAGCTGGGTGAACGTCGTCGATTATGAATAATTTTTTAAAAGGAGAAATAAAAAAATGAAAGTAACAGTTTGCATCGGTTCGTCCTGCCACATAAAAGGATCACGTCAGGTAGTGGAAGGACTCCAGTATCTCATAGCAAAAGAAAATCTCGGCGACAAAGTCGATCTCGGCGGTACATTCTGCATGGGCAGATGTCAGGAGGGCGTATGCGTGACGGTGGACGGAGAATTTCACTCCGTTTCCCCCGATACACTCGAAGAGTTTTTCAATAAGGAAATAAAGGCAAAGGTATAAAAAATGGTTTTTGTCGAAGTTTGCGTTGGAAGCTCGTGCCATCTGAAAGGCGCTCCCGAAATAGCAGAGCTTCTGCAAAAATACATAGCAGACAACGGTCTGGAGGATGAAATAGTCCTCTCCGGCAGCTTCTGCACGGGAAAATGCAACAGAATAGGCGTAACCGTCACTGTGGGTGACAATATATATACAGGCATAACAAAAGATACGTTCCGCGATTTCTGGAACGATAAAATAATGCCGGCGGTAAAGGCGGCAAGGGAGGGAAATTAAATGGCAAATTGCCTCACTCTCAAAAAATCAAACTGCAAAAACTGCTATAAATGCATACGCCACTGCCCTGTGAAATCCATACGTTTTTCGGGCAATCAGGCGCATATCATAGGAAACGAATGTATCCTCTGCGGTCAGTGCTTTGTCGTTTGCCCGCAGAATGCGAAGCAGATAGTGGACGATACGGAAAAAGTAAAGGTTCTCATCATGTCCGGCTCACCGGTATATGTCAGCCTCGCCCCCTCGTTTGTCGCAAATTATCGCGGCATAGGTATAGAGGGCATGCGCAAAGCGCTGAAAAAGCTCGGTTTTGCCGACGCCGAAGAAACGGCGATAGGCGCCACTATAGTAAAAACGGAATATGAGAACATGCTCGCGGACGGCACCCGTGACGTGGTGATATCATCCTGCTGCCATTCGATAAACCTGCTCATTCAGAAATATTTTCCGAAAGAGCTGGAATATCTCGCCGATGTTCTTTCCCCGATGCAGGCGCATTGCGAAGATATCAAGCGCCGCCATCCCGATGCCAAAACGGTTTTCATAGGTCCGTGCGTGGCGAAAAAGGATGAGGCGGAATATTACGAAGGCATAGTCGATGCGGCGATAACATTCGAGGATCTCACAAAATGGCTGGAAGCCGAGCATATCACGCTCGAAGCCGACCCCGATAAAAACGAAGAAAGCCGCGCGCGCTTTTTCCCGACTACCGGCGGCATACTGAAAACAATGGCGCAGAATGCGCCGGGCTATACATACATGGCGATAGACGGCGTGGAAAACTGCATGGCGGCTCTGCGCGATATCGAAAGCGGAAAGCTGCACAAATGCTTTGTCGAAATGTCGGCATGCATAGGCAGCTGCATCAGCGGACCGGTAATGGAAAAATATCACCGCTCACCCGTTTCCGATTATATCGCGATAGCCGAGGCGGCGGGCAAAAAAGATTTCCCAGTGGAGCAGCCCGATTCCGTGGAGCTGCGCAAAGTGATGGAGCCGATAGAACGGCGCTACGGCACCCCCAGCGAAGCGGAAATAGCCGAAATTCTGCGCAAAATGGGCAAAACACGTCCCGAGGACGAGCTGAACTGCGGTTCCTGCGGTTACGACACCTGCCGCGAAAAGGCTATAGCCATCTACCACGGCAAAGCGGAAATTTCCATGTGTCTGCCGTATCTGAAGGATAAAGCGGAAAGCTTTTCCGACTGCATCGTAAGCAATACGCCGAACGGTCTTATCGTTCTCAACGAGGCGCTGGAGGTTCAGCAGATAAACGACGCGGCGAGAAGGATAATGAATATCCGCTCCGCCTCGGATGTGCTGGGCGATCAGGTGATACGCATACTCGATCCCTCCATATTCATGCAGGCGCTGGAAACGAAACGCAATATACGCGACAAACGCACATATCTCGCCGAATATAAAAAATACGTGGAGCAGACTGTAATCTACGACGATACGTATCATCTGCTGATATGCATAATGCGCGACGTGACCGACGAGGAAAACGAAAAGGAAAAGAAAGAAGATATCAGCCGCCAGACTGTGGAAATAGCCGATAAGGTAGTGGAAAAGCAGATGCGCATAGTGCAGGATATCGCTTCCCTGCTGGGCGAAACCGCGGCGGAAACCAAAATAGCGCTGACAAAGCTCAAGGAGAGTATCACCAATGAATGATTTATGTGCCGATATCGGCTACAGAAGCATCAATCACGCGGGCGAACAGCTCTGCGGCGATCATGTGGATATAGTCGAGCAGGGTGAAAATTCCACCGTGATAGTCCTCGCCGACGGACTCGGCAGCGGCGTCAAAGCGAGTATACTTTCCACTCTCACGAGCAAGATAATATCCACCATGATGGCGGAGGGGCTTACTCTTGAGGACTGCGTGGAAACCATAGCGCAGACTCTGCCTATATGCTCGGTGCGCGGCGTAGCTTATTCCACATTCACCATTCTCCATATAGTGAATAATACGGATATGGAGCTGATTCAGTATGACAATCCGCAGGTTATCCTGCTGCGCGGCGGGAAAAATTACGATTATCCCACTACGGAAATGAATATCGGCGGCAAAAAAATACTGAAATCCGTGATAAAACTCATGGAAGACGATATTTTCGTCGCGATGAGCGACGGTTGCCCCCATGCCGGCATAGGCAGAGCCTATAATTTCGGCTGGAAACGCGCCGATATAATAGATTATATGGAAACGGTAGCCATCGCGGGATATACGGCGAAAACCCTATCCACCATACTTATCGACGAAGTGGATAAGCTTTACGGTCACGAGCCGGGCGACGATGCCACCGCCTGCGTAGTGAAAATACGCAAACGCGAACCGATGAATATTCTTTTCGGTCCGCCTTCAAACAGAGATGACTGCAACAGAATGATGTCGCTTTTCTTCTCCAAGGAAGGCAAACATATCGTATGCGGCGGCACCACATCCTCCATAGTTTCGAAATATCTCGGCAAACCGATAAAGGCAAGTCTGGATTTCGGTTCCGGCGATGTCCCGCCGATAGCCGAAATAGAGGGCGTGGATCTCGTCACTGAGGGCGTAATCACGGTAAACCGCGTGGTGGAATATGCCAAAGACGCGATAGGCGAAAACAAGCTCTATGAAAAATGGGGCTACGGGCATGACGGCGCTTCTCTTATCTGCCGTCTGCTTTTCGAGGAAGCCACGGATATAAACTTCTTCGTGGGCAGGGCTGTAAACCCCGCGCATCAGAATCCCGATCTGCCTATAAATTTCAATATAAAAATGAATCTTGTGGAAGAGCTTTCCAAATGCCTGCGGCAAATGGGAAAGCGTATAAAGGTAAGTTATTTCTAAAGCAAACGGAGGAATAAAAACATGAGAAAATTTGATACGAAGGTACAGTATTTGAAATACAAGGTCCTCCGTGAAGTGGCACGCGAAGCATGGGCGGACAGACTGCCCGAAACGGCTTTCGATATCCCGAAAACAATAGTCCCGGGCAAAGTACCCACCATGCGTTGCTGCGTTTATAAAGAGCGCGCCATCCTGATGGAGCGCGTGAAAATCGCCATGGGCGGCGATAAGCATAATCCCAATGTCATAGAGGTAATAGATATCGCCTGCGACGAATGCCCCATGGGCGGCTACGAGGTTACAAATGCGTGCCGCGGCTGTCTTGCTCACCGTTGCGAAGACGCATGCCGTTTCGGCGCAATAACCTTTGATGAAAATCACGTCGCGCACATCGACAAAACGAAATGCAAAGAATGCGGCGCGTGCGCGAAGGTTTGCCCCTACAGCGCAATACATAATTACAAACGTCCCTGCGAAACCGCCTGCAAAGTAAAAGCCATATCCATGGGCGAGGAAAAGCAGGCTTGCATCGACAATAACAAATGCATTTCCTGCGGCGCATGCGTTTATCAGTGTCCTTTCGGAGCGATAACGGATAAATCCTTTATCCTCAATGTGATAGACATGATAAAGAAAAGCGAAAACAATACCAAATTCAAAGTTTATGCCGTGGTGGCTCCGTCGATATCCAGCCAGTTTACTTATGCCAAACTCGGTCAGGTTATCACGGGATTGCGCGAACTCGGTTTCCATACCGTTATAGAAGCCGCACTCGGTGCGGATATGGTAGCTCAGGCAGAATCAAAAGAGCTCGCGGAAAAAGGCTTCCTCACCAGCTCCTGCTGCCCTGCTTTCGTGGATTATATCGAAAAGAATTTCCCCGATCTCGTGCCTTTTGTTTCGCATAATCTCTCGCCTATGGCGACCATCGCGAAATATATCAAGGAACATGAATCTCCCTGCAAAGTAGTATTCATCGGTCCGTGCACGGCAAAGAAAATGGAAGTGCAAAAGGATAAAATAAAACCTTATGTAGATGCGGCTATGACATTTGAAGAGCTGCAGGCGCTTTTCGACAGCAAAGATATAGATATCACCACGCTGGAGGAAGGCGTGCTCGACAATGCTTCCTATTTCGGCAGAATATTCGCCCGTTCGGGCGGTCTTTCCGATGCCGTGGCAGAGGGACTGAAGGAGCAAGGCATAGATTTCCTGCTCAAACCCTGCGCCTGCGACGGAATAGAAGCCTGCAAAATAGCGCTCCTGCAAAAGAGCAAAAACAGACTGGATGCAAACTTTATCGAAGGTATGGCTTGCGTCGGCGGATGTATAGGCGGCGCGGGATGCCTCACACACGGCGAGAAAAACAAAGCCGAGGTGGACAAATACGGCATGGCTGCCTACGAAAAAACCATTTCCGATGCTGTTTCCGTGCTGAAATGAGAATGAAAAAAAGACTGCCCGCGGGCAGTCTTTTTTATGTGGTTTTTATCGGTCAGTTTAAACCGCTTTTTCATAGACAGTAATACCGGATGCTGCTGTTATTGTTGCTGAATTTCCATTATATTTATAATGTGCTATGCCGTTAGCGTCGCTAGCGGTAACGGTATATTTGCCGCCTGTAATGTTCACATTGGGGTTGCCGCCGGGATAGCCGCAGGCATCTATTACAACAGCGTCGCCTGTAGTAACACATCCGTTGCCGTCATATTTATAATCTGTCTTTTCTTCGCCTGTCGCCTTCATTTCGCCGCCGTTAAGCGCGATCGTGCCGCTCTTTATGTAAAGTGCCGTAATGCCCTCGATATAGCCGTCGTTTACAGTCAGGCTACCGCCTTGCGGATGATATATAGCCACGGTATTCGACTTGATGGAGCCGCCGTTTATTTCTATTTTCGTACCCGTTGTGTTGCCATCGCCGCTCGCCTGAATTGCCGCATACGATCCTTTGGTCTTTTCAATCTCGCCGCCGTTCATGATAAATGTTGTATTTGAACTAGACATCCGAACCGCCATTGTGCCATTGGGGGCGCCACTGCACTCCTTATCAACTACGATCTTTCCGCCGTTCATCACAAACGAAGAATTAGGGGCAACCAAAGTTACGGCAGAGCCTTCTTTGTTGTATTTATTTAATGTATAAAGTGTTCCGCCGTTCAATACGACACTTGCACCCTTACCGCCGCCGCCTATCTGTATGCCATTGTTACTCGTGAAATAAATTTTACCTGTGCCCACTGAGTCAGTGATCACTACCTTTGAAGGATTGAGTAAGTTAATATCCGATACAGTCAGGCTTTTCCCGTTCAGATCCAAAAGGAGCGTCGTGCCCTCAAATGGAAGTCTGATGCTGTTACTCAAAACCACATTATCAGTCAAAATTACGCTGGCATCTTTTTGAAGATTACTAGATAAAAATCCTGTTACAAATGTTGTTCCGTCGCCGAATGCACTTGCATCCGAAGCGAGGATAATATTTTTATTGCCGCTGCCGTCTTTGCCGTTCGAAAACATATTGGGATTGGTTATAGTGTAGTTGGCAAAAACTCTCACATTGCCGCTGGAGCCGAGCGATTCCGCCATGGTCTTTACTTTGTCGGGGTCGCGCCAGTCATCGGATCCGACTTCGTCGTCTTTTATTGCGGTTTTGCCTGCCATATCCGTAAGTGCGGCATTCACAGCTTCATCAAAAGTCTTGCCGTTTTTTGCGAATGTTCCGAGGCTGTATGAAACAAAACTGCCTTCGCTGGCATCATAACCGTGAACATAGATTTCATCGCCTTTTTCGGTGAAAACGAGCAGGTCTGCCGCGTCATCGCCGCCGCTGAGTATGTTGGCGAGCATTTCCGTCACGAGGTTTTTCGCATCGGAAAGAGCCGCCGCTTCATTAGCTTTTTTCACGAGGTTTGCATAAGTCGGGATCAGCACAGCCGCCAGTATTGCGATGACTGCGATGACGATCACAAGCTCTACAATCGTGAAACCGCGTTTTTGATTGTTTCTTTTCATAGATCTTTCTCCTTTAATAATAAAAATTTTATTTATATTTCCCCCGCAATCGGGGTAAATACCATAGTTATTTTGCGGCAGGCTCCGCAGGGTAAAACCCTCCGCCGCTTTGCGGTCTGTGCCGCAAAGGCGAAAATCCGCAAAAATTTAAGCAGGCAGAGCTGCACGAAAAAATTCGTGCAGCTCTGCCTGCTTATTAAGTAAATATTCCGTTATTTAATTGCGCGACAAAAGAACTACTTAGAAAGCAGTATGAATAGGTCTGTCTGTCTGTCTGTCTGTCTGTCTGTCTGTCTGTCTGTCTGTCTGTCAAGCAATTGTACACGACCTATTCCTCCTTTGTCAATATATTTTGCAAAACTCCTTTTTACGTTTTTGATTATACGCCCATATTATATTTTTGTCAATATATTTTTGTATATTTTTTCCGCAAATTTGCGCTTTTTGACAAATTGAGAAAACAGCATACGAAAAACCGCGGCAGAAAATGCCGCGGCTTCGTATATTATTTTTCACAAAAAGATTATTTATCTTCTTCGCAGATATTCATGCTTTTCAGCTTGAAGAAATTGATGAAATCCTGTCTGTATTCGCCGAAAACAGTCACTCTGTGCCACATAGGCATCCAGTTTTCGAGGAGCGCTCTCGCATTGCAGGAAGCAACCAGTTTGGAGCGGCAACCCGCATCTCCGCCCGCATTGCCCACGGAAACGGAAGAATGTATGCATGCCCAGTTGTCGAGATTGCTCATATTTATCGTGGTCAGCTTTTCGCCAGCGGGGAATATCACCTGTACGGAAGCGCCGAGCTGATCTTCCGCATGGCTGCGGATATAATAATCGCAGATTTCCGCGGATTTTACTCCGTAAAGCTTACGGCAGGCTACGCAGTGCGCATAGATTATTTCATTGCTGGATGTATCCACCACGGGATCGGAAACAAAACCGTGTCTGCCTGTGAGATACAGCGTGATGAGCGAAGAAATCGTGGAATCTATATCCGCCTCGCAAACGCCGAGTTCGCCGTCGTCCGCCATCTGGAAATGCGAAAGGCAGGGATACATGTGGCGGCTTTTGCCGTAAATATCATTGTAGGAAAGCTCCAGACAAGCTATGGTAACGGCATCGGCGCCGGTATCTTTTATCATTTTCTTTATCGCGAGATAGATTTTTGCGCTTTCGATGATATCCGCGTGCGAAGGCTCAACGGTTTTCACGGCGCCTTTCGTCCATTTTTCGGCTACGGCGAGCGCCGTGTTTTCATCCACGCCGTCAAATTCCGCCATGAGATCGGCGGCTGTTTTGTTTATGAATTTGCAACCGAAACGCTTTTCAGCCGCGCTTTCTATATCGTTTTCCGCGTCGTTTTTAACTACGAGAACAGTGGTTCTCTTCAGCTTGGCATTTACGATGAGCGTGCGGGCGAGGCGTGCTATATCATTGTAATCTCGGGAAGCTTCCAGCGGCACGGGGAGTTTTTCCGTTCTGATCATCGGACTTGTGCCGGAAAGAGTCGAACCGCTGCCGCAGAAAGGCACATCGGCTACCGCGCAGGGGATACCGTCCACGGATTTTCTCGCATAAAATTCGTCCAGTCTTATCCAGTTTGTCATCAGCAGGACAAGCACGCCGTCGTATGTTTTGCGGTCCTCTTCATAAGCAGCCGCGGCTTCATCCTTGGAATTGTATTTGAATACGTCAAAATCCGCATCGGGATTGTATGCCCGCACATACTGCATGATTTTTTCGGTCTCTCTTTCATAGCCGAAATTGATATGAGGCCAGCCGGGAACATTTTCTTTTTTTGCCTGAACAACAACTTTGATTTTTATTTTTTCCATGTCTTTCAAATCTCCTGATATTTTCGCGGTACGCCGCTTTTTTCTATGATTTTATCACAGATATGTCGGCTTTTCCATTGAATTTCACGGAAAGAAATTGTATTATTCCGTCATGAAAAATCACATGATATTTTGTAGCGCACGAAAAAACCCGCCTGCGATCGCAGGCGGGTTTTTATGGAGCGGATTACGGGGCTCGAACCCGCCACCTCGACCTTGGCAAGGTCGCGCTCTACCAAATGAGCTAAATCCGCGTACTTTTTCAAAAGCATAATGAGTATATCACAAGTATGTGCGGTTGTCAAGTTTTTTTGCGAAATTTTTGCGCAAAAAGCGCGCTGTGCCGAAAGCGCATACTCCGGCTCATACCGCGGAAAGCGGCTTTTGAGCGATTTATCTTGATTTTTTTATAAATTCATGGTACAATTATCAAAACAACAGGCGCATCATGAAAATTTTCGCGAAAACCGAAACGAAAGAGGTGAATAACTTGGCGGGCTTTACGCGCAAAGCCATAAAAGAAACATTTATCACGCTTCTCGAAGAACGCCCCCTTTCGGAAATCACCGTGAAGGATATTGTGGAAACCTGCGGAATAAACCGAAATTCATTTTACTATCATTTCCGCGATATACCCGCGCTGATAGACGAGATAGTCAAAGAAGAAGCGGAATCTATCATGAAAAAATATTCATCGATGGATTCGGTAGTGAGATGCTTCGATGCTCTCATAGAATTTTCATCGTATAGGAAAAAAGCCATCATGCATATTTACCGTTCCGTCGGCAGAGAAGCTTTTGAAAGCGGACTGATGTCCGTGAGCGAATATCTTCTCACGCAGTATTTCAACAATGTTTTTGCCGATGTCATCATAAAAGAAGCCGACAGAAAAACCGTCATCGAATATTATAAATATGTATGCCTCGGACTTATTATCGGCTGGCTCAATAACGGCATGTCGGACGATTATGCCCGCTCCATACGCAGGATATTTGCCCTAAAAAAAGATTTCGCGCCGGAAATCGCGGAATATCTGAAAGATCAGGTTTAAAAAAATACGACAATTTTCAGACACGGGGACCTCCGTGTCTGTTTTTATTACAATTTTCATTTCGTGTATATTTTTCGGTCACTGCGACAGGCATTGACCGTTTTATTTTTATTCCGGATGGTGTAAGATGGAAGCAATCACGAAAGGAGATTGTTTCAATATGCGTTTTTCAAAAGCCGTGGTAAAATACCGCATTCCCATTCTGATACTGACTCTGCTTTTGCTTATCCCGTCGGTAATCGGTATGACTGCCACAAGAGTAAACTATGATATGCTGACTTATCTGCCAAGCGACATGGAAACGGTAATAGGTCAGAACGAACTCATGGAGGATTTCAACAAAGGCGCGTTTTCATTCATCATTTTTGAAGACATGCCGGCAAAAGACGTGGCAAAGCTCAAAACAAAGGTAGAGCAGATAGACCACGTGGATACCGTTCTCTGGTATGATTCGCTTTCGGATCTTTCCGTCCCGATGGAAATGCTTCCGGATAAAATATACGAAGCTTTCAATTCCGAAAACTCCACTATGATGGCTGTTTTCTTTGATACTGGCACATCGGACGACCGCACGATGGAAGCCGTCCGCGAAATCCGTTCGGTATGCGGAAAGCAATGCTATGTTTCCGGCATGACGGCGCTCGTCGTGGATCTGAAAGACCTCTGCGAGCAGGAGGAACCCATTTATGTGGCGCTGGCTGTGATACTCGCCTGCGTCGCCATGCTGATATTCCTCGACGGCTGGCTTATTCCTTTTGTATTTCTCGCCTCTATCGGCGCGATGATACTCATAAATCTGGGAACAAACTATTTTCTCGGGGAAATTTCTTACATAACAAAGGCGCTGTCGGCTGTGCTTCAGCTTGCGGTCACAATGGACTATTCCATATTCCTCTGGCACAGCTATAATGAGCAGAGAGAAAAATACAGCGACAATAAAGAAGCCATGGCTGCCGCCATCAAAGAAACGCTCACCAGCGTGGTAGGCAGCTCGGTAACGACCGTCGCGGGATTTGCGGCGCTCTGCTTCATGAGTTTCACGCTCGGTCGCGATCTGGGACTCGTCATGACAAAGGGCGTAATACTCGGCGTCATCGGCTGCGTCACGGTGCTTCCCGCGCTGATACTCGTGCTGGATAAACCCCTGCAAAAAACAAAACACCGTTCGCTCATACCGAATATGAGCGGATTTGCAAAAAAAGCGGTGAAAATCTTCCCTGTATTTCTCATTATATTTGCCATACTCATCGTCCCTTCATTTTATTCATACAGAAAAGCCAATGACGAAGTTTATTACGATATGGGGCAATGCCTGCCGGAAGACATGAATTATGTCATTTCAAATTCAAAGCTCCGTGAAGATTTCGATATCGCTTCCACACACATGATTCTCGTGGATTCAAAACTTTCCGCCAAAAGCATAAAGAATATGACAGCCGAAATGGAGCAGACCGACGGCGTGAAATATGTTCTGGGGCTGGAATCGGTAGTCGGTTCCCGCGTGCCGGAAGAAATACTTCCCGACAGCATAAAATCCATACTGAAAAGCGACCGCTGGGAGCTGCTTCTCATCAATTCCGAATACAGAGCGGCGAGCGATGAGGTAAACGAGCAGATAAATACCCTCAATTCCATCGTGAAAAAGTACGATGAAAACGGCATGATCATCGGCGAAGCCCCCTGCATGAAGGATATGATAGAAACCACGGGGCATGATTTCGCCGTAGTCACCGCGGTATCGGTAGTCGCTATTTTCATCATTATAATGCTGGTGGAAAAATCTATTTCCCTGCCGTTTATACTGATAGCCGTAATAGAACTGGGTATATTCATAAATCTCGGTCTTACGCATCTTTTCGGGCAAAGCATGGCATTCATCACGCCTATATGCATCAGCACGATCCAGCTCGGCGCGACGGTCGATTATGCCATACTGATGACGACACGCTATAAAGCCGAAAGAATATCCGGAAGCGATAAAAAGACATCCGTCACCACGGCGCTCTGCACATCCATCCCGTCGATCATCGTATCGGGAATGGGACTTTTCGCCGCTACATTCGGCGTGGCGCTCTACTCGGATATCGAGATAATCAGCTCTATGTGCATGCTCATGGCAAGAGGCGCCGTGATAAGTATGCTGCTTGTCATTTTCGTGCTTCCCGCCATGCTGATGCTTTTTGATAAAATCATTTGCAAAACCACAATCGGCATGACAAAAATTACCGACAAAAAGAAATACGAGGTGCAGTAATATGAAAAAATCAATCAAAAAGGTAGCTTTGTTTCTGAGCGCCGCGATAATCGCGGGTTCGGCTGTCGCCACATACGCATGGGGCACCGAAAAAGACTCGGGCAAAGCAAAAAGCCCCGAAATCGTAAACCAAACGGAAGAAACCGTAAAGGAGCTTACCAAGGATGAAACGGTTTATGTGATAGCGGGCAGCGACGGCACGGTGAAAAAAATAATCGTGAGCGACTGGGTAAAAAATACCTTTTCGCAAAAGCAATTCGACGATAAAACCGAGCTGAAAGACATAGAAAACGTAAAAGGCGACGAAACCTATACTATAGGCAGCGACAATATGACCGTATGGGATGCCGAGGGGAATGATATTTACTACAGAGGAAATATAGAAAAAGAGCTTCCCGTCGGTCTCACGGTATCGTATAAGCTGAACGGCGCCGATATCAGCGCAAAAGAGCTCGCCGGCAAAAGCGGCAAAGTGACAATACGTTTCGACTATGAAAATCATCAGTATGAAACAGTGGAAATAGACGGCAACCAGCAGAAAATATATGTTCCCTTTGCCATGCTCACGGGTATGCTTCTGGATAACGATACATTCCGCAATGCGGAAGTTTCGGGCGGCAAGCTGGTAAACGACGGCGACCGCACTGCCGTAATCGGCATCGCATTCCCGGGGCTTTCGGAAAATCTCGGCATAGATAAAGAAAAACTCGATATTCCCGACTATGTGGAAATCACGGCAGATGTCACCGATTTCAGCCTCGGCATGACGGTGACTGTCGCGACAAACGAAATTTTCAATAATATAGATACTTCAAAAATAAGCGATTTCGACAGTCTGACAGACTCGGTAAACGAGCTGACCGACGGCATGAATAAGCTTCTCGACGGTTCCTCTGCCCTGTATGACGGACTTTGCACACTCCTTGACAAATCGGCAGAGCTGGCAGACGGCATCACAAAGCTTGCCGACGGCGCCGCTGCGCTGAAGGACGCAACAGAATCGCTGGATAAAGGCGCCGATTCTCTGCGCGACGGAACATCGGATCTGTATTCCGGTCTTTACGAGCTGAAAAGCAACAGCGACGCGCTGAACAGCGGCGCAGAGCAGGTTTTCGAAACATTGCTTTCCACTGCGCAGGCGCAGCTTACGGCGAAAGGAATAGATGTGCCGAATATGACGATTTACAATTACGCCGCCGTTCTGGACGAAGTGATAGCTTCGCTCGACGAAAACGTAGTTTATAAAAAGGCGCTGGCGCAGGTGACTGCGGCTGTGGAAGCGAAGCGTCCGATGATCGAGCAGGCTGTGACAGCGGCTGTACGCGAGCAGGTAGCCTCGCAGGTTATTCCCGTCGCGACAAACGGCGCGATGACAAAAGAAACGTATGACGCGGCGGTAGCCGCAGGTGCTCTCCCCGCAGAAACAGTCGCCGCCATAGAAGGCGCGATCGACGCGCAGATGCAGAGCGCCAATGTAAAAGCAATGATTTCCGAGCAGGTGGAGCTTCAGGTAAAGAATGCGATTTCAACGAACATGGCATCGCCCGAAGTGCAGGAAAAGCTTCAGGCGGCTTCCGAGGGAGCGAAAGCCGTGATCGCACTGAAAGCTTCTCTCGACAGCTACAATAGTTTTTATTCCGGTCTGCTTGCCTATACCGACGGTGTGGATACCGCTGCCGGCGGTGCCGGAAAGCTTTATAGCGGCGCGACCGAGCTGAAAAACGGCACGGCACAGCTCAAAGAAGGCGCGGCAGCGCTTTATGACGGCATCCTGCAGATAAAGGACGGCGTACCCGCATTGACCGACGGCGTAACCAAGCTGAAAGACGGCGCAATGCAGCTTTCCGACGGGCTGGAGAAGCTCAATGAAGAAGGAATAAAGAAAATCGCAAGCCTTTCCGAGGGCGAAATCAAAGATATCATAGTCAGAATGAAAGCGACTGTGGACGTATCGAAAGATTACCGCAATTTCTCCGGTATAGCCGACGGCACGGAAGGCAAAGTGAAATTCATCTATCGCACGGAAGAGATAGGTTAAAATGAGAAAACAAAGAGCAGTGGCGCATTTTACCGCCACTGCTTTTTGTACTTTTCCTTTGTGCAAGGAAATTAAGCAATGTGCGGAGCACGTTGCTCGTCTCCCTTGTGTAAAGGGAGCTCCCGACGCAAGTCGGGTGAGGGATTGTTTTTTTCTCTGCAGGAGAAACGAAAGTCGCGCTTTTTACTGACAAAAAGCGCGGCAAAAGTCATCAAAGGAAGGCTCCTCGCCCTCCTTTGCAAACTACCTCGCACCCCGTCGAGTCAGCCGCAGAAAGCAATGCGCGGCAAGTATGTGCTATAGATGGCAAATCAAAAAGCTTTTGTCTATCTCTCATCTCGGCATCAGCCATACCGCGCGTGCGAACATAGTATACCGCAAAAATCGAGCAGATTCGACGGGGTGATTGGTTCCCGCCGTGGCTTTCGATACGTTTCCCACTGTAGGCTAAACTCCAGCGGAGCGAGCATGGCTTGATGGACATCGAGTTGGGGAAGCTACAGCGCTGGCTTGAGCAGGCAAAAGTCCGTGTTAAGCGGGGGGTCTGAACTGTGCTTCCGGATTAGTCTATGGTCGGACTGTCGGGGCAGTATGTTCGCACGAGTCGCCGCGAGGCGACAGAAGGTGTTCAAAAGAGGAATGCTTTCCTCTTTTTGACTTTTGGTACTTTTCTTCACAGAAAAGTACACCCTCGTTTCCTTCGGAGAGGAAAGAAAAAGAGAAGCCCCACGGCTTCCCTTTTCTTTTTTCATATTCTCTTTCCGAGGATATCGCGATATTTGCGATAAAATTCCTCGTAATAATCGCCGTCGATGGCATCGCGTATCTTTGCCATCAGCTCATTGTAAAAATACAGATTGTGCAGTACGCACAGGCGCATTCCCAGCATTTCGCCCGCGCGGAGCAAATGGCGGATATATGCCTTTGAATAATGGCGGCACGCGGGGCATCCGCAATCGGGATCTATCGGCGTGGGATCGCGCATATATTTCTGATTATTTACATTTACCGTGCCTTTCCACGTAAAAATGGTGCCGTGTCGCGCATTTCTGCTGGGCATGACACAGTCGAAAAAGTCTACTCCGCGCCATACCGCCTCCAGTATATTTATCGGCGTGCCCACGCCCATCAGATAGCGCGGCTTGTTTTCCGGCATAAAAGGTTCTACGGCATCTATTATACGGTACATTTCCTCGGCACTTTCGCCCACGGCGAGCCCGCCTATGGCATATCCGTCGAGATCGAGCGAAGCTATTTCCTTTATATGTCCTATGCGGATATCCTCGTATGTGCCGCCTTGATTTATGCCGAAAAGCATCTGCTTTTTATTTATTGTTTCATCAAGAGAATTAAGCCGCGCCATTTCCGCCTTGCAGCGCTCCAGCCAGCGCGTGGTTCTCTCCACGCTTTTCATCACATAATCGCGCGGTGAAGGATTTTCTATGCATTCGTCAAAAGCCATCGCCACGGTAGAAGCGATATTCGACTGAATCCGCATGCTCTCCTCGGGTCCCATGAAAATCTTATGCCCGTCGATATGGCAATTGAAATAAACTCCCTCTTCTTTTATTTTGCGCAGTCCCGCGAGGGAAAAAACCTGAAAACCGCCGCTGTCCGTGAGCACGGGTCTGTCCCAATTGAAAAATTTGTGTATGCCGCCCATATCGCGTATCACCGTATCTCCCGGGCGGACATGCAGATGATATGTGTTTGAAAGCTCTATCTGGCAGCCGATTTCTTTCAGATCCATTGTGGAAATGCCGCCTTTTATCGCGGCGCATGTGCCCACATTCATGAAAACGGGCGTCTCCACCGTGCCGTGCACGGTTTCAAATCTGCCGCGGCGTGCTTTTTTATCCTTTTTTATGAGAGTAAACATATTTTTTCCTTTCGTATCAAGTTCTGCCGAAACGTCTGTCCATTTCCGCTTTGGTTATTTCAAAAGCCACGGGCCTTCCGTGCGGGCAGTATTTTATGCAGTCGTAACGGAGCAGATTTTCACATATCCATTTTATATGTACATCGTCGTAATGTCTGCCCGCTTTTATAGCCGCTTTGCATGATGTCTGATACAGCGCACGCTCAAAAACCGTGCGTTTTTTCGTTTCCAGCGCCGCGGGGTTTTCCGCCGCCGCACTGACAAGAAACTGCAAAAGCTCCTTTGCCGCCGAGATATCGGTATCCTGCGGCGAGGCGCTTAATATCATAGCGTTTCCTTTTATTTCAAACTGAAAACCGGCCGCGCTTATTTCTTTTTCAAAAGAAAGCGCCGCATCCAGCTCCGCACCCGACAGATTTATCCTTTCCGGCAGGAGAAGCTGCTGCATACAAGGCTCAGACAGGCTCATATTCGCGCGCATACGCTCGAAATTTATGCGTTCATGCGCGGCGTGCTTGTCTATTATCAGCATTTTGCCTTCGGTTTCCATTATTATATAGCTTTCAAAAGCTTCGCCTACTATGCGGTAGGGCGGTATCTCATGCGCGGTATGCCCGCCGATTTTCGCGTCGGTATCGGCATAAAAACCTATGTCGCCTTTGCTTTCGGTTTCGCCTTTGCTTTCGGTTTTTTCGGCGTAAAGGCGTGAAAATCCCGTGGGAGAGCTCACTTTTGCAGTGCCCGCGGGGAGCGGCTCCGATGCTTTTTCGGTTTTGCCCGTGGGGACGACGCTCACGCGCTCCGCATGAAATATCGGCTTTATATCATTTGCCGCATATCTCTGCTCCGCAAAAACAGCCGTGCTTTCCGTTTCTTTTTCGTCCTTTTCCGCGTCGAGCGCGGGCAGGGGTTCCTGCGTATGCTTTTCTTTTTCTATCGGGGCAAAGCCCGAAACGGCGCGCAGTTTTTCCTCTGTCATTTCGCGCGATTTTGCGATGAGGTCAAAGGCGGGGCGGTTTATTTTCGAATCCAGCACGCCGCGTACCGTATAGTAAACGGCATTGAATATTTCCTTTTCGTTTGAAAATTTCACTTCCAGCTTGGCGGGATGGACATTCACATCCACGGCACCCGCATTTATATTCAGGAAAAGCACGCATACGGGAAATTTTCCTGCGGGAATATACGAGCGATATGCTTCTTCCAGCGCCGCCGTCATTGTTTTGCTCCGCACGGAGCGCGAATTTATGAAGAAAAGCTGCATATTTCTGTTGCCGCGGACATTTTCGGGCGTACCCGCAAAGCCTTTTATCTCTATGCCGCCGCTTTTTGCATTCAGCTCGGTCATGCGCGAAGCAAAGCTTTTGCCGAGGACGGAATACATAGTATTTTTCAGATTTCCGTCGCCCGATGTGGCAAATCGCATTTCGCCGTCGCTTATATAGCGGAAAGCCACCTCCGGACGGGAAAGAGCCAGCTTTTCCATCAGTGAGGAAACCGCTATTCCCTCCGAAACATCGGTGCGCAGAAATTTCAGCCGCGCGGGAGTGCGAGCGAAAAGATTTTCGCATACCACCGTGGTTCCCTCGGGAAAACCTCCCTCGGAAACCTCTGTTATATTTCCGTATTGGCAATGCACGAGTGTGCCCGACTGTGCGCCGCGCTCGCGCGTCATCACGCGCATATCCGTCACGGCGGATATCGCCGCCATGGCTTCGCCGCGGAAACCGAGCGTGGTTATACCCGCAAGATCCTCGGCACTGTGTATTTTGCTCGTGGCATGACGCCGCAGGCAAGCCACCGCGTCCGTATCGGACATGCCGCATCCGTCATCCGTTATACGCATGAAAGCCACGCCGCCGCGCTTTATTTCCGCCGTGATATGCCGCGCGCCCGCGTCTATCGCATTTTCGATCAGCTCCTTTATCACCGAGGCGGGACGTTCCACCACCTCGCCCGCGGCAATAAGATTGGCTACGCTCATATCGAGAACATTTATTATTCCCATTTTTTATCCTTTCGTCAGGGTATCATTTTTTTCAGCTCGTAAACGAGATTCAGCGCCTCCAGCGGCGTCAGCGTATTTATATCTGTCTTTTTCAGTTTTTCCGTTATTTCGCCATGCGCCATGCTTTCTATCGAAAGCATTCCGCCGTCCTCCTCCGCTGTATCGGCTTTCGCCTTTGCGGGAGCCTGCGGCGCATCCTCTTCAAGCGAGGCAAGAATTTCTCTCGCGCGGCGTACTATGCCCGAGGGCACGCCCGCGAGCTTTGCCACTTCTATGCCATAGCTGTCGTCAGCCGCTCCGCGCACTATTTTGCGCAGAAAAACTATATCGTCGTGCTTCTTTTTTGCCGCTATATTGTAATTTACCGCGCCGGCAAGCTCGCCCTCCAGCAAGGTAAGCTCGTGATAATGCGTGGCAAAAAGCGTTTTCGCGCCGATTTTCCCCGCCGTATATTCCGCTACGGCGCGGGCTATGCTCATGCCGTCGAATGTGCTCGTGCCTCTGCCTATTTCGTCATAGATTATCAGGCTTTTCTTTGTGGCATTGGCGAGAATATATGCCACCTCGCTCATTTCCAGCATGAATGTGGATTTGCCCATGGCGAGGTCATCCGAAGCGCCTACGCGCGTGAATATCTTGTCCACCACGCCTATGTGCGCCTCCCTTGCGGGAACAAACGAACCTATCTGCGCCATGAGGCATATCAGCGCCACCTGCCGCATATATGTGGATTTTCCCGCCATATTCGGACCCGTTATCAGCATGAAACGGTTGTTTTTCGTATCCAGCTCGGTATCATTGGGTATGAAAAGCGAATCTTTTGCCGTCTGCTCCACCACGGGATGCCTGCCGTCCTTTATATACAGGCTGTCGCTGTAGTCCACCTCCGGCTTTACATATCCGCACCGCTGTGCCACCTCGGCAAGCGAGCAGAAAACATCCAGCTTCGAGAGCAGATAAGCCGCTTTCTGTATGCGGTGAACATTCTCGGCGAGCTTCAGACGGATATCGGTGAAAAGCTGATATTCCAGCGCGGTAACTCTTTCGCCCGCGCCGAGTATCTGCGCTTCCATATCCTTCAGCTCCTCGGTGATATATCTTTCGCAATTTGCCAGCGTCTGCTTTCTTATGTATCTGTCGGGCACGCTCGCCGTGAATGATTTGGATACCTCTATATAATAGCCGAAAACCCTGTTGTATCCGACTTTCAGCGTGCGTATGCCAGTGGTTTCCTTTTCCGTGGCTTCTATATTGTCTATGAGAGATTTGCTGCTCGTCATCACCGAGCGCAGATAATCCACGTCGGGATTGTAGCCGTCGCGTATTATGCCGCCCTCACGCACGGAAAAAGGCGGATCTTCTTTTATTCCCGCTTCTATTAAGTCGCGCAGATCGTCCATCGGATCCAGCTCCTCAAATATGCCGGGCAATTCGCCCATGCCGAAAGAAGAAAGCGCATCTTTCACGGGGCGTATTTTTTCCAGCGTGGCAGCCACCGCGCGCAGATCGCGGGCGTTTGCCGTGCCGTAAACTATGCGTGTTATCAGTCTTTCCAGATCCATCACGCCCGAGAGCTGCTCCGATATTTCGCCGCGCTCGGCGACCCTGTTGTAAAGCTCCTCCACGCTGTCCAGCCTGCGCATTATGTAATATGGATTTTTCAGCGGGAAATCTATATATTTTTTGAGCAGACGCGCGCCCGCCGCCGTTTTTGCCCTGTCCAGCACCCAGAGCAGAGTGCCCTTTTTCTCGGCGCGGCGCATCGTTTCGCAAAGCTCCAGATTACGGCGCGTGTTCACGTCTATTTCCAGATACTGCCCGTCTTTGTAATAATTGAGCGTCCCCATGCCGACAAGCTCTGTTTTCTGCGTTTCCGCAACGTAGGAAAGCAGTCCGCCCAGAGCGAGCAGAGCGGGATTTTGCTCGGTAAAATCATCGGGCAGAGGCGAAAAAAGTCCGCTCGCCGCCGTCATGGCCTCGCCCGCGTCAAAGCGTGCGCACTGGGCTTCGTTTATCGTGCATTGCAGTCTGTCGCGCATGAATGCCGCCGCGTCCGCTATCTGCGTGCATGCGCAGGACAGCACAGCCTCGCGCGGCGCATAGGTGCCTATTTCCGATATCAGGCGCTGATCTCTGTTTTCCCCGTCAAACCATGTGGCTGAAACCTGCCCCGTGGATATATCGGCAAAAGCCACGCCGTAGCAATCGGGTGCCGCATACACGGCGCATATATAATTGTTTTTCTTTTCGTCCAGAAGCGACGATTCCGTAAGGGTGCCGGGCGTTATCATGCGGATTACATCGCGCTTTACCAGTCCTTTTGCCAGCGCGGGATCCTCTGTCTGCTCGCATACGGCGACTTTATAGCCTTTGCCGACGAGCTTGCCTATATACGGGTCCACCGCATGAAAAGGCACGCCGCACATCGGTGCGCGTTCCGCCTCGCCGCAGTCTTTCCCCGTGAGAACGAGATCCAGCTCGCGCGATGCCGTTTTCGCATCGTCGTAGAACATTTCGTAAAAATCCCCCACGCGGTACATGAGTATATATTCTCTGTACTTGTCCTTTATATCCAGATATTGTTGCATCATCGGTGTCGGCATTGTATTTCCTCCGGAAAATAAAATTTCGTCATTTGCTTACCACTTCGCCCGTGAGCGAGTATGTCAGCGCTTTTGTTATGCGCACATCGGCAAATTTCCCGCGCAGCGCTTCGTTTGCCGGAATATGCACCAGCTTGTTTCCTTCCGTCCTTCCCGAAAACATGGAGGGATCGGTCTTGCTTTCCCCGTCCACAAGTATGCGCACCACTTTGCCCTCGAGCGGCAGATTGCGCGAAAGCGCGTTTTCCGCCTGCGCTTCCAGCAGACGAGCAAAACGTGCGCTTTTCACCTCGTCGGGAATCTGATTTTCCATTTTTGCCGCGGGTGTGCCCTCGCGCTTGGAATAGATGAATGAGAAAAGCATATCGTATTTCACGCGGCGCACGGCATCGAGCGTCGCCTCGAAATCTTCTTCCGTTTCACCGGGAAAGCCCACGATGATATCCGTGCTTATCGAAATATCGGGCATTTTCTCTCGCATGTAATCTATCAGAGCCATATATGAAGCGATGTCGTAATGCCTGTTCATCTCGCGAAGCACTCTGTCGCTTCCCGACTGGAGCGGCAGATGAAAATGCCGCGCTATTTTCGGATTTTCCGCCATGGTGTCTATCAGCTTTTTCGAAGCATCCTTCGGATGGCTCGTCATGAAGCGGATGATGAAATCGCCCTCGATTTTCGAAAGCCGCGCGAGCAGATCGGCAAAATCGCATTCTCCGCCGAATTCCTTGCCGTAGGAATTTACATTCTGCCCGAGGAGAGTAACCTCGCGGCAACCGTCGGCGACAAGCTCGCGCACTTCCGCCTCTATATCCTCGGGGCGGCGGCTTCTTTCCCTGCCGCGCACATAAGGCACTATGCAGTATGTGCAGAAATTATTGCAACCGTACATTATGCTCACCCATGCGCGCGAGCGGCTTTCTCTTTTCACGGGAATGCCCTCGGCGAGCACCGCGTCGCCCTCATTGGGATAGAAAGAACGCCCCTGCGTCATCGTATGATAAAGCATTTCGGGCAGGCGCCAGAGATGCTCCGTGCCGAAAACAAAATCTATATACGGATAGCTCTTTTTTATTTTGTCGCTCATGCTCGCCTGCGAAACCATACAGCCGCATACGCCTATTACAAGATCGGGATTTTTTTCCTTCAGGTGTTTGTATCCGCCCGTTATGGAAAGCGCCTTTTTTTCCGCATGGTCGCGTACCGCGCAGGTATTTACTATTATCAGATCGGCATCCGCCTCTTTTTTCGTGATTTCATAACCCATATCGGAGAGCGTGCCCGCTATGCGTTCGCTGTCCGCCTCGTTTTGCTGACAGCCGTAAGTAATAACGCATGCCCGCCTGCCCTTTCCCGCAGTCATGGCGGAAATATTCGCGGCATACGAACGCTGCTTCTCCATTTCCTCTTCTGTTATTACTCTTTTCTTTTCGTTTCCCATACCCGCCAAAATAAAGACCTTTCAAAAATTTGTATATTCTTAAATATTATAATATAATTCAGATATAAAATCAAGAGAAACCGCGAAAAAGGGAATGTAAAAAAGTTGTTCACATTCCCTTTTTTGTCTATGTATTGTCGTAGCCGCTTTTGCCGAAGCGTATGAAAGAAATTATCACCGAAATCATATTGAAAACCTCGCAGAGTATGCCGCCCACGGAGAAATAATAAATATTATTTACTATCCACATAGGCGAAATAAGGCATAGCTGAGCTATGCGGATGATTTTTCCGTTTCGCGTCCACATGGCTATCGTGCCGCCGCCCTGCGCCGTAAAAAGCATCAGCGCTATCCACGGTTTTTCGTCGAAAGCAAGGCACGACATGATGCATGAAAAGGCAAAGCATGCCTCTATAAGTACAAAATATCCCTTTTTCCGGCACTTTTCTCCCAGCGCGAAAATGACGCCGCGCAGTATGCTGAAAATATTCAGCAGCATGCCCGCATACGAGCCGAGCAAAGCAAACTGCACGGCAAATGCCACGGCGCACCCCGTCTGAAAAAGGAAATAATTTTTGTTTTTTCCGCACTGGTACGAAATCAGCGCGCACAAGGTGCCCGCATATCCTATAAGCTGTATCGGATTTAAATAAGCCGCGATAAATTCTCTCATGATAAAAGCTCTCACTTTTCGTTTTTTGCAGATACTTCTCCATTATATCAGCACAAAAAGGGAAAAATCAATGGTTTTCATGCAAAAAATCATGTTTTTTTCGAAAATAGCTCTTGACAAAGCGCGGGCTTTATGATATGCTTGTAAAGTAATTTGCTTTACAGCGCGGAGGGCGGCATGTTTGAAAAGGATCTTTCACTGAATCTGCTTTTTGACACATACGGCGAGCTGCTTCCCGATACACAGCGCGATATGTTTGAGCAATATTATTTCGATGATCTTTCTCTTTCGGAAATAGCCGAAAACGCGGGCATAACAAGGCAGGGCGTCCGCGACAGGATAGAAAAAGCGCGCCGCGCTCTCCTCCGCTATGAAGAAAAGCTCGGTTTTGTAAAAAAGCTTTCCGAAATAGAAAAGGCGAGAAAAAAAGCGATAGCCGCGCTTTCCCCGCTTTGCACGGGTGAAGCGAAAGAGGCTCTCGCCGCACTCGAAGAAATGAAAATCTGATTTTTCGGGCGACCCGTATCGGCGCCCTCGTCATGGAGAAAATATATGTTTGCCGGTTTACAGGAAAAGCTCGCTGAAGCTTTCAAAAAATTCAGAAACAAAGGCAAGCTCACCGAATCCGATGTAAAAGAAGGCATGCGTGCCGTTAAAATGGCGCTGCTGGAAGCCGATGTGAATTTCAAGGTGGTAAAGGAATTTGTCGGCAAGGTGACGGAGCGTGCCGTGGGCAGTGAGGTTCTCGAAAGCCTTGTGCCGTACCAGCAGGTAATAAAAATAGTAAACGAAGAGCTGACGGCTCTGATGGGTTCCACGGAATCCAAAATAAAAATCGCATCCAGACCGCCCACGGTCATCATGATGGTCGGTTTGCAGGGCGCGGGTAAAACCACGCAGAGCGGTAAGCTCGCGGGGCTTTTCAAAAGGCAGGGCAAAAATCCGCTCCTCGCCGCGTGCGACGTTTACCGTCCCGCCGCGATAACTCAGCTTCAGGTGGTCGGCGAAAAGCTCGGCATACCCGTATATACCGAGGGCGATAAGGTTTCGCCCGTGAAAATAGCCGAAAATGCCGTGAAGCACGCCGCAAAAAACGGCTACGACATGGTTTTCATAGATACCGCGGGCAGACTCCATATCGATGAAGCGATGATGGACGAGCTGCTGGAAATAAAGAAAAAGACCGAGCCGTCCGAAATTCTCCTCGTCGTCGATGCGATGACGGGTCAGGATGCGGTGAATGTGGCAAAATCCTTTGATGAAAAGCTCGATATCACGGGCGTGGTGATGACAAAGCTGGACGGCGATACGCGAGGCGGCGCCGCGCTTTCCATAAGATATGTCACGGGCAAACCGATAAAATTCATCGGCGTGGGCGAAAAGCTCGACAATATCGAGGTTTTCCATCCGGACAGAATGGCTTCCCGCATACTCGGCATGGGCGATATGCTTTCGCTCATCGAAAAAGCCGAGAAAAACTTCGACGAGAAAAAGGCGGCGGAGCTGGAAGAAAAGTTGCGCAAATCGCGCTTTACTCTCACTGATTATCTCGACCAGTTCGCCCAGATACGCAATATGGGCAGCATAGAATCCATAGTCGGCATGATGCCCGGCATGAAACCCGGCGCGCTCAAAGACGCAAAAATCGACGAGAAAATGCTCGACCGCACGGAGGCGATCATCCTTTCGATGACGCCGGATGAGCGCGAAAAGCCCGAGATACTCAATTCGTCGAGAAAAAGACGCATCGCCGCGGGAAGCGGTACGAGCGTGGAGGACATAAACCGCCTGCTCAGGCAGTTTGACCAGATGAGCAAGCTGATGAAGCAATTTGCGGGCGGAAAGAAAAAAGGCTTTGGCAAAATGCCTTTCAAAATCTAAGTATAAATAGTCAGAAAGGCTCTGTGCCGACTGAATTTTTATAAAAAAACAAAAAAAATCAATATTTCTTTTTACGGAGGAATCACAAAATGTCAGTTAAAATCAGACTCAGAAGAATGGGCGCAAAGAAAGCTCCCTTTTACCGCGTAGTCGTAGCGGATTCCCGCTATCCCCGCGACGGCAGATTTATAGAGGAAATCGGTTACTATAACCCTCTCACAAATCCCGCCGAAATCAAAATCGACGCCGAAAAGGCAAAAGCATGGCTTGAAAAAGGCGCTCTTCCCACAGAAACAGCAAAGAGCGTTCTCAAAAAGGCCGGCGTAACCGAATAATCGGAGAGTCAAAATGGTTAATCTCAGCGAGATACTCGCGGACATGGCGCGCGCCATCGTCGATGAACCCGATTCCGTGAGCGTAACGGAAAAAGTAACCGAAAACGGGACTGTTGTTCTGGAGCTTTCCGTTGCACCCGACGATATGGGAAAGGTTATCGGTCGCGGCGGCAGAATAGCCAAGGCGATAAGACAGGTAATGAAAGTAGCCGCCAACAAATGCGGCAAAAAAGTTACCGTGGATATCAGATAATAAAAAAAGCGATGCCGCAGCATCGCTTTTTTATTTTTTATATTATCAGAGCCCCGCAAAGAAATCGTCATACTCGCAGCCGTATATCTTTTTCAGCTCGATGAGCACGCTTATTTTCACATTCAGCTCTCCCGATTCGTATTTTGCATAGGCGCTCCTCGCTATATCGCATCCGCGTAGCTGGAGCATGGCGCAAAGCTTCTCCTGTGATATTCCGTGCGCATCGCGCAGAGCGCGCAGATTGTCGCCTATTTTCCTGTCTCTTCGCAGCTTTTGTTCCATAAATATCATCCTTTTTATTTTTTGACCAATATCGGTTGCAACTATCAATATTTTCTGCTATAATGGAATAAAATATTGACCGTGATACTGGTCAAAAAGTCGAAAAAGGCAGAATTTTATGAAAATTTGTTGTATTACGGGACATCGCCCGCAAAATTTTCCATTTGATTACGAAAACAAAGAGAGCGCACAATACAAAAAATATATTGCCTGTATGTATGAGAAAGTATTTGCGCTCGCAAACGAAGGCTATGAGCTTTTTATTTCGGGCATGGCGGACGGCGCGGATACCGACTTTTTCGACGCGGTGATGGCGGCGAGGACAAGGCTCGCCCCGCTGGGAAAAAAAGCGGATTTCGAAGCGGCTTTTCCCTATCCGAATAAAAAATCCGAAATATTCAGAAAAGAATATCCCGGATTTGCTCTTTCTGTAATTTCGGATAAATATGAAAAAGGCTGTTTTCAGAAGCGCAACAGATACATGGTGGATAAATCCGATCTTGTGCTCGCATTCTGGAGCGGCAAAACCTCAGGCGGCACATGGAATACACTGAAATACGCCCGCGCCTCGGGAAAAAAGACAGAATATCTCTGCCCCGAAAGCGATTTTTGAAATTCACACGCGCAGCGTTTTCAGATATGCCTTTTTATCCTCGGCTATGCGATAGCTTTCGCGCGCCTTGCTTATCGTTTTATTGTGCGTGAAAGCGTCGAGCCGCCTGCCCTCGAGAATTTTCACCACGTCGTCATAATGCGCTACCATCGCCGTGGCAAAATACCATGCGCGCATCATGTTTATGTAGTATTCGTCGCTGTGCACGGCAATCACCGCCTCGGGATACGATATATCATAGTTTTCCCCGAGGAAAAAGTTCATCAGCACGCCTATACCGTAGCGCACTGTGTAGGTATGATCGCTTTTCATCCAGCAAAGCGCCTTTTCAGCCGTTTTTTCCGGATATTTTCCGAGCGCTTTCGGGCGCAGGCAGTCGCATGTAGCCCAATTGTCGATATACGGCAGAAAGCGCTCCAGCCCGCAGAGGAGCGTATCATAATCCTTTATTTTCTCCAGAAGAAAGGCGTGGAGATTGTTTTCCTCGTAATATTCATGCGGCAGCTCCGAAAGGAACGCCTGTGCTTCCGCCGTTCCCGCAAGCTCGCGCGCAAGCGAACGCAGTGCCGGCATGCGCACGCCTATTATAAATTCGGGAGAAACATCCGGTATCAGCGCCGAATGAAATTTTTTATAGCCCGCGTCGGAAAGCGCGACAAGTTTTTCGTATATTTCCTTCATAAAAATAAACCCCGTTACAGAAATACCGCGACATCGGTCGCGGCATTTTTTTCAGTTTTTCACCATTTTCATTTCGTCGGATTTTTCCGCGCCGGAATTGACTTCAAAAGGCTCGCGATACGTGGGAATGACGGCTTTGAAAGCCGCTTTTATCACGTCCTCGGGCGCGCCGCCGTCGCAAGCCTTTGCGGCATTTACGAGCACGGCGATTTTTTCATCGACATCCTCTCTTGCAAGAGGCGCGTCCTTTTCTATGAATATCAGCTTGTTGTCAGTTTTGCCGAGATTTTCCGTTTTTATCAGCAATTCCTCATAAAGCTTTTCACCCGGGCGCAGACCTATTTCTTTTATGTCTATATCCACATAAGGGGTAAAACCCGAAATGCGTATCATATTTTCCGCGAGATCGAGGATTTTCACCGGTGCGCCCATATCGAGCACAAAAAGCTCGCCGCGCGAGGCATTCACGCCCGCTTCCATTACGAGCTGGCTCGCCTCGGGTATGGTCATGAAATAACGGATTATTCTCCTGTCCGTTATCGTCACGGGTCCGCCCGATTCTATCTGACTCCTGAAAAGAGGTATCACGGAGCCGTTGCTGCCGAGCACATTTCCGAATCTAACCGCGGCAAAAGACGTTTTGCTGTCGGTGCGGCACTGCACGATCATTTCGCACATTCTTTTCGAGGCGCCCATCACGTTTGTCGGGTTTACGGCTTTATCCGTGGATATGAGAATGAATTTCTTCACGCCGTATTTTTCCGCGGCATCAGCCGTATTGTATGTACCGAGCACATTGTTTTTCACCGCCTCGGAACCATTGTGCTCCATGAGCGGAACATGCTTGTGCGCAGCCGCATGGAAAACCACATCTGGACGGTATTTTGCGAAAATATTATCTATTCGCGCCCTGTCGCGCACGGAAGCTATTTCCACATCTATATCGAGAGAATTGCCGTATTTTCTTTTCAGTTCCTGCTCTATCTCGTAGGCATTGTTTTCGTAAATATCGAGGATAATCAGCTTTTTCGGCGAAAGCATAGCCGACTGGCGGCATATTTCGCTTCCTATCGAACCGCCGCCGCCAGTAACCAGCACGGTTTTGCCGCGGTAAAAATCTCGCATGGATATGCTTTCGATATCCACGGATTTTCTGAAAAGCAAATCTTCTATTTTGAAATCTCTTATCACGCGCTTTGAAAGCTCGCCGCCCGCGTTGTTTTCTATCAGCGGGAAATCGTAAAGCTTTACTTTGCATCCCGTTTCGCTGTAGAAATCATAGAGTCTGCGCGCCTTTTCGCCCGAAATATCGGAAAGCGCTATGAATATTTCCTGCACGGGCATTCCCTTCAGCCGCATCAGAGTATCTCTGCCCTCGGCATATACGGGTATTCCGTTTATTACGGAGCCTATTTTGCTGTTGCTGCTGTCGATGAAGCAAACGGGGATATAGTGCGATTTCGGATTGCACAGGAGTTCGTCCGCGAGAAGCGCGCCTACTCTGCCCGCTCCGACTATGGCTACGCTTATTTTATGCGAAGGTATATCGCCGTCCTGCGAGCGGGCATTTGCAGTGCGGTAAACAGACTGATAGAGAAAACGCGACGCCAGCGACGCGAGGCAATAAAGCGTGACTGCCGAAACGCTCTGCCACAGCGGCGGATTTATGCCTGCCGCCGCCAGCACCGAAACGGCAACTATACCTCCCAGCGCATCGGAAATTATAATGCGCAGATACGCCCTGTAATTTGCATATCGCGAAACGAAATTATATGCGCCCAGAAGAATACGCGCCGCAAAGGGAAAAGCCCAGAGTGCCATAGCACAAAACAATGTCTGCGAAAGCTCCTGTTTTTCAAACCCGGGGAGGGTTTCGTTTATTTCATAAACCGTGAAAAATACTATGGCAAAGCATAATATATCTATTATGAGAAGGCGCCATCTGCGCCATACGGCAAAAATGCTCGGATATGTGACGCGCCGCGCCGTTTTTTTCTCCTTTTTTACGCCCATGGTTTTGCAAAGTCCTTGTACTACAGTATATAATATTAATTATAATTCTATCACATACGCATCGCCTTGTCAATAGCGTTTTCGACAGGCTTCGCATACCGCGAGCGGCAAAAATACGGCATGGCGGCTCACATTTTCATCTTTTTTCTGAAAATAACCACGGCAAAGGCAAATATTACCGCGGCATAAGCGCATACCACGCCGAGATGAAGCGGCACAGCCGCGTAGTTTCCCGCCATAGCTTCGCGCGCCGCGTCTGCCGCATGGGCAAAAGGCAGAATATGCGCGATTTTTTCAAATGCGCTGCCCGCCACGGAAAGGTCAAACCATACGCCCGAAAGCCAGCCGGATATATTTGTCAGCAATGCGCCGCATACGCCGCCGACCTGTTTATCATTCATCACGCTGCCGCAAAGCAGACCTATTCCCGTATAAAGCACCGCTGCGGGAATAAGCACAGCCATACAAATAAGTACATTCACGCCGAATTTCAGCCCGAACGCGAGCGATACGGCAAAGCATACCGCGCTCTGCACTATACCCATAGGTATGAGCGGCAGAGTATATCCGAAAATAAAATCGGCGCTTTTCATCGGAGATGAATAAAGCCGCATGAGAAAAGACGATGTCCTGTCCTTGGACACGAGCATGGCGGCAAAAAGCGCGAGAAAGCAAAGCCCGAAAGCCGCAACGCCGGGCGCGAGCTTTTCTATATTATACAGGTCCACGGGGATATTGCGCTGAATAGCCGTCATCAGAAGCAGCAGTATCAGCGGAAACGCGATGCCGAAAAACAGCGTGACGGGATCGCGCAGCATTTCTTTTATATTTCTTCCCGCAAAAGCGCATGTCTTTTTCATATTTTTCCGCCTCCCGCCAGTGTGACAAAAGCATTTTCAAAATTATCCGCGCCCGCCTTTTGTATCAACTCCGACGCCGTGCCGCAGGCTGCGAGCGAGCCGTGCGCCATTATGCCTATCCTGTCGGAAAGGCTTTCCGCCTCCTCCAGATAATGCGTGGTGAGTATCACCGTGGTGCGGCTTTTCAGCTCCTTCACCACTTCCCAAAGCTCTCTTCTCGCTATTATGTCAAGCCCCAGAGTAGGCTCATCGAGAAAAAGCAGTTTCGGTTCCGTTATCAGTGCTATGGCTATGCTAAGCCTTCTCTGCCAGCCGCCGGAAAGTGTTTTGGCTTTTCTTTTTGCCACTTCGGTCAGCTTCATGCTTTCCATTTCATGCGCGGCTCTTTCACGCGGATTTTGCATGCCGTATATTCCCGCGATAAATTCGAGATTTTCGCGCACGGTGAGATTTGGCGCCACGGCGGTTTCCTGCGGGGAAACGTTTAAAAGCTCTTTTATTTTTGTCGTTTCACCGAGGATGCTCATGCCGAAAATGCGCGCATCGCCCTTCGTCGGTTTTGCGAGGCACGAAAGCATCTTTATCATGGTGGATTTTCCCGCGCCGTTTATGCCGAGCAGAGCGAAAAGCTCGCCTTCTTCTATTTTCAGATTTACTTTGTTTACGGCGGTCACGTCTTTGTATTTCTTTGTCAGATCAAAAGTTTCTATCGCTGTCATTTGTTTTCCTCCTTTTTGGTTATGCTTTCCAACTCCGAGCGAAAACGTCTTTCGTCCTCCGTGCCGATACCTGCCATCGCTTTGTCCACGGCATCTGTTATCACGTCCAGCCTGTTCAGCGCTATGCCGCGGTTTTCATCAGCGAGAAGAAGCACTGTGTCCCCGGGCTTCAGATCAAACATGTCCCGCATGGATTTCGGTATCACTATCTGTCCCTTTGCACCTATTTTCGCTACATCCATTATTTTGCCTTTTTTATTTTCCATGATTTCTCCTTTCGGTATGATTTGTTATACTATTCATACTTATTATACCATGTTTTGGCATAATGTCAAGTGGGGGGGAGTTTCTTTTGCCGAAGAAACGAAGAAAAAGAAGCGGGCGGCACTCGCCGCCCGTGGAAGTTTCTTTCTCTACCGAGAAACGGGGGGTCGCGCTTTTCACTGACGAAAAGCGCGGGAAAAGTCATCAAAGGAAGGCTCCTCGCCCTCCTTTGCAAACTACCTCGCACCCCGTCGAGTTAGCCGCAAAAAGCAATGCGCGGCAAGTATATGCTATATATAGCAAATCAAAAAAGCTTTTGTCTATCTCTCCGCATATCATCAGCCATACCGCGCGTGCGAACATAGTATGCCGCAAAAAGCGAGCAGATTCGACGGGGTGGGTGGTGCCGCGCCGAAAGTTTAGCTACACTTCCCACTGTAGGCTAAACTCCGACTGCGCGAGCATGGCTTGATGCTTATCGAGTCGGGGAGGCTAAGGCTAAAGTCAGAGCAAACTAAATCCCGTGTTAAGCGGGGGTCTGAACCATACTTCCGGTTTAGTCTACAGTCGGACTGTCGGGGAAGTATGTTCGCACGAGTCGCCGCGAGGCGACAGAAGGTGTTTAAAAGAGGAATTGACACATACGCGCAGCGTGTGTGTCGGCGTCGCCGAGACAGGAGTTTCCTTCCTCTTTTTGACTTTTGGTACTTTTCTTCACAGAAAAGTACACCTTCGTTTCCATCGTAAGGAAAAGTAATTTCCCGCGCTTTTATAAAAGGCATAAAAAAACGCCCGAAAACGGGCGTTTCTTTATGCCTTTTTCTCGTCTGTATGCACTCTGTCTATTTTCACCACGGCAGTTTTACCGGTTTCGGCAAAAATGCTTTTGCGGATTTTCTCCTTTATTTCGTCATCCGTGCTTTTTATATCAAAAGGCACCGCCGCATCAAATATGATATTTGTATGCGTCACGCCTTTCACCATGCGGAAATCATGTATTGTTATGCGCGGATCTATCTCGCAGATACGCTCCTGCGCTTCTTCCTTTGCCGCGCGCGTATCCTCGTCATCTGCCGCTATCGGGTCGATATGTATCACCGCATCGCAACCGAGCTCGCGCGAAAGCTCCTTTTCTATATTGTCGATATCGTCGTGCACGGTGATGAGATCGGATTTGTCGCTGACCTCGGCATGGAGCGATATCATGCGCCTGCCCGGACCGTAATCATGCACTATCAGATCATGTACGCCGAGCACCGCAGGCGAGCTTTTTGCTATTTTTATTATTTTATCGGTAAAAGCCCTGTCGGGTGCCTGCCCGAGAAGCGGCTGTATCGTTTCCACGGCAGAGCGCACGCCTGTTATCAGTATCACCGCGGAAACGCCTATACCGCAGAAAGCATCTATATTCACCGCGGCAAAATGCGATATCGCCATGCAGACAAGCACGGCAAATGTGGAAAAGCTGTCGCACAGGCTGTCTGTCGCCGCCACTTTCAGCGCATCGGAATTTATCTTTTTGCCCGTAGTGTAATTATAAAAAGCCATATACAACTTTACCGCGAGCGAAACGATGAGAATGACGACCGTCACCGTGCCGAGTTCCGTTTCCTGCGGATTTGCTATGCGCTTCACCGAAGACAAAGCAAGTTCAAAACCCATAAGCGTCACCGCTATGGAAACAAGCAGTCCCGATATATATTCTATCCTGCCGTGACCGAAAGGATGCGTGTTGTCGGGCTTCTGCCCTGCCAGTCTGAAACCGATGAGAGTTATCAGCGAAGAACCCGCGTCGCTCAGGTTATTGAAAGCATCCGCCGTCACCGAAATAGCGCCGGAAAGCATGCCCGCGATAAGCTTTCCCGCGAAAAGCAGTATATTGAAAAATATACCCGCCACGCCGCAAAGCACACCGTAAGCCGAGCGCACGCGCGGCTCTTCGTAATTTTTCCCGTCCTTTATAAATATCCGTGCAAGCAGTTTTATCATTTTTGTATTTCACCTCTGTATCATTCTATGCGCGACAGCTCCCGTTAAACACAAAATAACCGAAAAGGCAGGTTCTGCGCGCCAAGCTGCGCCGCCCCTGCCTTTTTTGTATTTCGCCGCGATTTATACGGAATATATTTCTCTTTTCAGTATGCCTATCACGGGGAGATTTCTGTATTTTTCATCGTAATCCAGCCCGAAACCCACCACAAATTCATCGGGGATTTCCATTCCGACATAGTCCGCATTGAAATCCACTTCGCGGCGCGACGGTTTGTCGAGCAGCGTGCATGTGCGCACGGATTTCGCTCCGCGCTCCTTCATGTAGTTTGTCAGATTTGAAAGCGTGCGTCCGCTGTCGATGATATCTTCCACTATGAGAACATCGCAGAGATTGAGATCGCTGCGGATGAGATCGAGCAAAACTTTTATCTGTCCGCTCGTTTTTGTTCCGCTTCCGTAGGAAGAAACTTTCATGAAATCTATTTCGCACGGTATCGTTATCTTGCCGAGGAGTGCGCCCATAAAAGGCAAAGCGCCTTTCAGCGTGCCTATTATCAGCAGTTTTTTGCCCTCATAATCGGCTGATATCTGCGCGCCGAGCCTGCAAACGGCTTCGTTTATTTTCGCCTCGTCCGCCAGAACCGAGCTTATATCATCCATCATATTGTATTTTGCCGACATATTGTTTTTTCCTCCGAAATCATGTTCTTTCAAAATAATAAATATACAGCGCGGGATTATTTCCCTTTCTGTCGTCGCTTATATCAAAGCCGGGATACCACGCCGGCGCGCCCGAAAAGCATATCACGGGTCTGCTCTTCCTCGCATAAAGCGAAAGCGATGTGCGCAGTTTTTTGATGCTTCTCGTTATGCCGCCCGCGCGATAGCTGTCGCGCGAAAGTGCGGTTTTTGCCGTTATTTTTTCGTCTTTCTCCGCGACAAAAGGCTTTACGTAACATAAACAGTATTCGCACGCGTATTTTTCTTCTATCGCCCTGTCCGCGCACGGCGAAAGGCAGATCACGCTGTCGCCGAAACGGTTTTCTCCCATGAAAAGCTCGGTTTCCGCACATTTTTCACACGAAAGCGCGGCAAAATCCTCTTTTTTCATGAAAGTAAGCTCATCGCCCGTCACCACGGCAAATATGCCGCGCGGAAGTTCTGTTTTATCGCCGGTATTGCCGCAAAGCAAGCCGCATACGGCGTTCACATGGCAGGACTGCGCCCGCTCTCCGCCGACCGCCTCATACATGCGCGCGATCACACGCGTGCGGACGGCTTCATGCAGGGAAAGAAGTGCGGCAATTCCCGCCGTATTTTTATTTGCGAGCGCGGCAAAAAAGCCGTCCGCCTCTTTTTCGATAAAATCGCTGTCGCATGAGGCGAGCGCACAGAAATTTCCGATGGAATCCTCCGCCGCCGGATTTATGCGGCGCAAAAGCGGGAGTATCTCATGGCGGATGAAATTTCTCGTATAATGCGTATCGAAATTTGTCTTGTCCGTCACAAAATCAAGCCCGTTTTCACGGCAATATTTTTCAGTTTCCTCCCGCGTGCAGGAGATGAGCGGGCGGATTATCACAAAATCGCCGCACGGGCGTAACGGAGGTATGCCGCAGGCTCCCTTTATCCCGCTGCCGCGGACGATATTGAATATCAGCGTTTCCGCATTGTCAGTTTCCGTATGGGCGAGCGCTATATACCGCGCGCCTTTTTTTGCGGCGCAACCGCAGAGCGCGGCGTAACGTTCGCTTCGCGCCGTTTCCTCCACGGCGCTGCCGCCGCTTATTTCCGCTATATTTATGCGCGCGCATTCAAAAGCTATGCCGTGCGCAAGGCAGAAATCGCGGCAGAAAGCCTCGTCGCTTTCCGAATCGCTCCCGCGTAACATGTGATTTACATGAAAAGCGGTCACATTTTCGCGAAATCCGCATTTTTCTGCGAGAAAATGCAGCAATGCCACGGAATCGGCGCCGCCCGAAAAACCGACAATTATGCCTTTTTTCTCATCGGCTCCGAGCCGAGCGAGCATTTCGCGTCCTTTTTTTTGCAGGCTCATTACGGAGCCTCTCTTTCTTCTATGGAAGTAAATCTCGAATATCTCGCGTCAAATCCGAGCTTTACGTTTTTCGTCGCGCCGTGACGGTTTTTCGCTATCAGGCATTCCGCCTGCGAAGCGCCCGCCGCGTCTATACCGCCCTCGGCATCCTTGCCGTCGGGCGCATTTGCATAATATTCGTTTCTGTAAAGAAACATTACTATATCGGCGTCCTGCTCTATGGCACCCGAATCTCTCAGGTCGGAAAGCATCGGGCGCTTGTCGGGTCTGTTTTCGGGTCCGCGGGAGAGCTGTGCGCAGCATACGCACGGCACGCCGAGATCCTTTGCCAGAAGCTTCAGTCCGCGGGAAATATCGCCTACTTCAAGCACGCGGTTGTCGCTGCGCCTGTCGCTCTGCATCAGCTGGAGATAGTCCACCACCACCAGTCCGAGGTTTTTCACTCTGCGGAGCTTTGCCTTCATTCCCGTCACCGTAATGGCGCTGGAAGGATCTATTAGTATATCGCATTCGTATAATTTCGATGTGGCATACGCTATTTTCTGCCAGTCCTGCTCGGATATTTTGCCCGAACGCAGCGAATAGCTGTCCACGCCCGCTTCACTGGAAAGCATACGCGCGGCGAGCTGCTCCGCCGACATTTCAAGACTGAAAACGCAGACTGCTTTTTTCTGCTTTGTAGCCACATTTGTCGCTATATTCATGGCAAACGTCGTTTTACCCATACCGGGGCGCGCACCCACGAGCACGAGATCTCCTTTTCCCATGCCGACTATGACCTCGTCTATGGAGGAAAAGCCAGTCGGCGTTCCCGCCACGGATTCCGGATCGTTTCTTATGGCTTCGAGCCTGTCGTAGGTCATGCCGAGAGCATCGCGTATGTGGACGAAATTCTGCGTTTCGTTGCCCTGCGCCACATTGAAAATCTTCTGCTCCGCATCGTCCAGTATATAGCGCACATCGCCGTGCGCGGCATAAGCATTATCCGTTATCGCTTCGGAAGCCTCTATGAGCTTTCGCAGTATGCTTTTGTCCTTTACTATCTGCGCATAGTCCTTTATATTGGAAGCCGTGGGCACCACCTCGGCTATCACGCGCAGGTAGCGCTTTATTTCATCCTCGGTATAAACTCCGCGCGAAACGAGCATGTCGATGAGCGTGACGAGATTTATATTTCTGTTTTTCAGAAAAAGCTCCTGCATAGCCGCGAAAATTTCGCGGTGCTCGCCTATATAAAAATCGTCGCCCGTCATCAGCGTGCCTATATCGTTGAATTTTTCGGGATCTATGAGTATAGCTCCGAGAACGGATTGCTCCGCTTCCAGCGCGAAAGGGACTGTTCTTCCTGCTTCTGCCATGATTTTCATCCTTTTGTGAAATGATTTATTTTTCCGTAACAACCACGTTTATTTTACCGCCGATATCGCCGTAAAGCTTCACATCGAGCCTGTATGTGCCGAAAGTCTTTATCGGCTCGGGAATATCTATTTTTCTCTTGTCCACTTCTATTCCCGCCTGCTCGAGCAGTTTCTCGGCGATTTCCTTTGATGTGACGGAACCGTATGTTTTGCCGTCCGTACCCGCCTGCGCCGTTATTTTCACCATTATGCCCTCAAGCTTTGCAGCCACGGCGCGTGCGGCTTCCTTTTCCTGCTCTATTTTATGAAGCCTTGCTTCCTCTTTGCCCTTTATTTCGTTCATCAGCTTTGCATCTGCTTGTGCCGCGAGCTTTTTCGGGAAAAGAAAATTTTTGGCATAGCCGTCCGATACATTTATCACGGCTCCTTTTTTTCCCTGTCCTTTTACATCCGTAAGAAGTACTACTTTCATTTTACGCACCTCGCATTTTTCAATATTTCTACAGAATTATATATATAATACCACATCACGCTTTTCAAGTCAACAGAAAAGCAGAAAAATGCTTTTCAAAATAGTTATATTAAACAAAAGCGCACATATAAAATCTGCCAATAATCACATTGACAAAAACGATGCGATAGGGTAAAATATATAAAGATAATTATGCTTTGAAAAAGCATAAATTTCACGGAGGAACACAATGAAAAAAATCATCAGAATATTCGCTCTCGCGCTGGCACTGGCAATGCTCGCGGGCATGGTTGCGTGCGGCAATACTCCCGCCGAAACCACACCTTCGCAGGGCACATCCGCGACCACCGGCGGCACTGCGGGAACCACAGCCACCACCGGCGGACAGAGCACATCGGGCACGGCAGGTACTTCCGGTACGACAGGTACAACCGAAACGACGAAAACGGAAGAACCGCCATCACCGCCCGAGCAGGTATACAACAAGCTCCTTGCCGAGAAATTCGGCAATTATCTCACGCTGAGATACAATCCCGCCTACTGCGACGTGAAAGTGGAAACAAAGGCGGGCGTGGGCTCGTCCGAGAGCTACACGATAAAAGTAACGATGAAAGACGGCTACAAATTCAAAGGTTTTTCGCGTGGCAACGGCATAGCAAACGGATACAAAGCCATATCGACTTCCGAGGAATATTCCGTTCGCCTGAGTCAGGCAACCGCTCTGTGGCTCAACTGCGCCATGACATACGTTTATCACGCAAACGGCGGCACATACAAAACAGGCGGCGAAATATACGAATGCGACGCCGATATCACATATTACAAAAATCCCAATTCGCTTCCCGAGCGCGGATATTTCAAGCGCGACGGATATATCCTCGT
The DNA here is from genome assembly GCA_934394585.1 of uncultured Eubacteriales bacterium. Classification (GTDB taxonomy): domain Bacteria; phylum Bacillota; class Clostridia; order Oscillospirales; family CAG-272; genus Apopatosoma. The sequence goes on from CAKRQU010000003.1 coordinate 65,547, forward strand.
CGAATACAATACAAAGGCGGACGGCACGGGCGAAGGCACGAGCCTCGGTTCCAGACCTTATGTCGGCGACAGAGCGCAAATAGATCTTTACTGCATATGGGCAAAGGAAGCTCCCGCTTCCGATTTCAAATATGAGAGAACGGCAGACGGCATGAGAATAACGGGCTATACCGGAAACGAAACGGAAATTCTCGCCGTTCCCGCGAAAATAGACGGCGTAAAGGTATATTCCGTCGGCGACAAAGCGCTGGCAAATACAAAGGCGAAAACCGTAGTTATTCCCTCGGGCGTAACCGAGCTTTACAACGAAGCCTTTGCCGGCTCCGCAGCCGAAACTCTCGTAATAACGGACGCGATAAGCAAATTCACAAATAAAATGGGAGGCAGCCCCGACCCCGACAGCGTGATAAAAGACTGCAAAAATCTCGCGAATATCCGCATGAATGCCGTCCGCGAGCCGCTTTATCCCTCATATATCGAGTCGAATATGAAATACGACTATCTGCTCTGGGCAAAGAACAGAAAGAAAATAGTTTATGTGGCAGGCTCCAGCGGTCAGTTCGGTTTTGTAGCCGAAGATATGGAAAAAGCGCTCGACGACGAGTATGTGGTGGTAAACTACGGCTCGAATGCCAATATCAGCGGTTCTTTCTGGATGGAATATATCGAAAAATTCATGGGCAAAGACGATATCCTGCTCTGGGCGCCCGAAGACGGTCCTTATCTTTTCGGCGATACAAGACTCAGCAGGAGAGTATGGCGCTCGCTGGAATGCAACTATGATGTTTTCAGATATGTGGATATGAGAAACTATACCGGCTTCTTCTCTTCCCTGAAAGCATTCCGCGAGGAAAATCCCTCCACTACAAGCAGATACACTTATGACAGCTTCAATACCGCAGTAAACAACAACGGTGACCTTTTCAATGACCGCAGCACGGGACCCGTAGCGGGCAGCTTTACGCTCAATCAGTTCCCGCGCGATGTAAAATGCATAGATTTGATGAACGAGCAGTTTGACAAAATGCGCGACAAAGGCGCGAAGGTTTATATCTCCTTTGCTCCCATGTCGGCTACGGTGCTCTACGATATATCAAAGAAAACCGATGAAGATATCGAGAAATATGCCGCAAATGTGGCAGAGCGCTATCACGGCACGGTTATTTCCGATATTAAAGACCATGCCATAGAAAGCAGATATTTTGCCGATTCCGTATGGCACATGACAGAGGCGGGCGCTCATCTCAGAACGGAAATCCTCATCAGAGATGTAAAAGCTCAGCTCGCAAAAGAGGGCAAATAAATGTTTCCCGAAAAAATAACTCTTTTTTCACATCCCGCGCTGATAATACTTCTCGCGGCAATGGTGATAATGTTTGTGCTTGAGTTTATTTTCAGAAAAAACATCTTTATTATAGTAAACGCCGCTATAGCGGCGTTTACGGTAATACTGGGACTTTATTTTGAAATTTCGCTCGCCGAGGTGCTGATGATCGCGCTTTTCGCGCTCACTCTGCGTCTGGCGCTGACATTGCGGAGGGCAAAGCATGACATTTAATTCATTTGAATTTCTCATATTTTATCCGGTATTCCTGCTGCTTTATTTTCTGCTGCCGAAAAAGCTGAAAATGCCCGCCATGCTCATCATGAGCTACTGGTTTTATGCGGCATGGAATTTCCGCCTGCTCGCGCTGATACTTTTCACCACGGCTGTTTCGTATTTCTGCGCGATAATAATAGAAAAAACAGAGAAAAAATCTCTGAAAAAGCTATGTATCACGGCTACTCTCATCGTATGTCTGGGCACGCTTTTCTTTTTCAAATATTATAATTTCCTTGCGGATTCCGTAGCGGGCATAGCAGGCGCCGTCAGCGGAAAAACCTACGATTTCTCGCTCAATCTCATCCTCCCCGTGGGAATATCGTTTTATACTTTCCAGACGCTTTCATATGCCATAGACGTTTACCGCGGCGATATAAAAGCGGAGCGAAATTTCTTCTGGTATGCGCTTTTCGTCAGCTTTTTCCCTCAACTCGTGGCGGGTCCTATCGAACGCCCCGACAATCTCATGCCTCAGCTGAAGGAATTTCATAAACTCAATGCCGAAAATGCCTTTCTCGGCATGCAGAAAATGGCTGTCGGCTTTTTTAAAAAAATCGTGGTCGCCGATATCATCGCTACTTATGTAAATACCGTTTACAACGATGTTTCTGCCGCCACAGCCCCCGGAATAATAATTGCCACGGTGCTTTTTGCCGTGCAGATATACTGCGATTTCTCCGGATATACCGATATAGCCATAGGCTGCTCGCGCGTAATGGGCATTAAGCTGATGCAGAATTTCGACCGCCCGTATTCGGCGCGCTCGATAAAAGAATTCTGGGACAGATGGCATATCAGCCTTTCCACGTGGTTCCGCGATTATCTTTACATACCGCTCGGCGGAAACCGTTGCTCCAGACCGCGCTACTATATGAATCTTTTCATAGTTTTTCTCGTGAGCGGACTCTGGCACGGTGCAAACTGGACATTTGTGCTGTGGGGCGCGCTTCACGGTTTTTTCCGTGTTTTCGGCACGGCCACAAAAAAATCGCGCATGGCGCTCTATGGTAAAATGGGCATAAACCGCGATTCGAAAATATTCGCCGCGGCGCAGAGATGCTGTACGTTTTTCCTCGTTTGCTTTTCATGGATATTCTTCCGCGCAAACAGTATCGGCGATATAGGCACCATATTCGGGAAGCTCTTTTCTTCATCGGCGTGGTCTTTTGCGGATACCGTTTCGGGAATGGGGCTCACGGCGGCAGGCGCAGTATGCGTTGTCCTCGCCATAGCTTCGCTCATCATGCTGGACAGGCTGATGAGCATCCCTCAGGCGGAATGCGACAGCAGCGCCATGAAAAAATCGACCGTGATGTGCATGACATGGGTAGTGATCGCCGCATGGGTGCTGATACTTTCGGCAGGCGGCGCGAGCACATTCATATATTTCCAGTTCTGAGGGGGTGTAATGTATGAAAAAATCATTTCTCAGATTTGTATGTATATTGCTGCTCCTGCTGATACCGCTTTCCGTGGCGGCAGGCGCGGGATTTCTGATAAAACCGCAGTTTTCGGAGCTTTTCACGGCGGAGCTTTATGACAAAACGGCGCGGCTCGACAGCATCGACGAGCCGAAAATCGTCGTGATAAGCGGAAGCAGCGCCGCTTTCGGACTGGACAGCAAGCTGCTCGGAGATACGCTGGGCATGCCCGTGGTAAATTTCGGACTTTATGCCTCCATCGGCACAAAAGCCATGATGGATATATCGCGCAAAGCGATAAAAGAGGGCGATATCATAGTAATCGCGCCCGAAATGGATAAGCAGCTCTTTTCCCTTTATTTCGGTGCGGATTCGCTCTGGCAGGCATGCGACGGGCATTTTTCGCTTTTGTCGCGCCTCTCGCGCGATGATCTGCCCTCCATGCTCGGCGCATACTGGAAATTTGCCGCGTCCAAATTCCGCTACAGCAGAGGCGAGCCGCTTTCGCCCACGGGGATTTATGCAAAAAGTTCCTTTAACGAATACGGCGACATATCATATCCCGACAGAAAATATAATATCATGGCAGGCGGATATGATCCCACTCATATAATAGATTTTTCTCCCGATATAGTATCGGATGATTTCATCGATTATGTAAACGAATACGTCGATTTTGCAAATAAGCGCGGCGCCACGGTATATTTCGGATTTTCCCCGATGAATTACAGCGCGCTGAGGGCGGATACAGAGCTGGAAGATGTGGAAGCATTTACTTCCTGTCTTGCGGAAAAACTGAAATGCCCGCTGCTCGGAGATCCGAATAATTATATCTATACGGAAGAATATTTCTACGACAGCAATTTCCATACAAACGAAACGGGTACTATTCTCCATACGCGAAGGCTCGCGCTCGATCTCGCCGAAAAACTGGGCGGCACAGAAGTAAATATCGACGTGCCGGAAGTACCGGAAAAGCCCGATACGCCCGACGTACCGGCAGAATACGATGAAAACGAAAAATATTTTGTCTTTAATGAGCAAAACGGCGCGTTTTATATCACGGGCGTGACGGAAGAAGGCAGAAAGCTTTCCGTATTGCACACGCCGACAGCGATACAGGGCAACCGCACGGTGATAATATCCTCATATGCTTTTACAGACTGCACAAATCTCACGGAGCTTTATGTGACGGAAAATGTTTCGTATATTTCCGACTATGCGTTTGACGGCACGCCGAAACTGATGAAAATCCACATTCTGGCAAAGGACCCCGAAGACCCCCATTCCACAAAGGTAAACAGCATGGGCACGGGACTTGTGTCGGGGCTTCCTGCCGGCGCGAAATTTTATGTTCCGAAGGAATCGCTGGCAAGCTACATCGGAAATTATTTCTGGAGCACTTATGCCGGCTATCTCGTGGGAGAATAAAAGAATTGAAAAGGAGCATGAAATCCGATGGGTTTCATGCTCCTTTTTTTGTGATAAGTGCTTTTTGCAAAAGTACGGGAAAAGTTGCTTTTTTCGCAAAAAGCAGAAAAAGCGGGCGACTGCGGTCGCCCGTGACGGTGGTCGCGCTTTTGAGTGACCAAAAGCGCGGCAAAAGTCATCAAAGGAAGGCTCCTCGCCCTCCTTTGCAAACTACCTCGCACCCCGTCGAGTCAGCCGCGGGAAGTAATGCGCGGCAAGTATATGATGTAGGTGGCAAATCAAAAAAGCTTTTGTCTATCTCTCAGCATATCATCAGCCATACCGCGCGTGCGAACATATATCCCGCAAAAAGCGAGCAGATTCGACGGGGTGGATAGCTCACGCCGAAAGTTTAGCTATACTTCCCACTATAGGCTAAACTCCGACTACGCGAGCATGGCTTGATGGACATCGAGTTGGGGCGACTAAGGCTTAAATCTGTACAAACTAAATCCCGTGTTAAGCGTGGATTTGAACCGCGCTTCCGGTTTCGTCTATGGTCGGACTGACGGGTCGATGTGTTCGCACTGGTCGCCGCGAGGCGACAAAGAAAGAGTTCAAAAGAGGAATACTTTCCTCTTTTTGACTTTTGGTACTTTTGGTCACGCAAAAGTACACCCCGTTCTCCTGCGAGGAGAAAAGTAACTTTTTTCCCGCGCTTTTACTCAAAAGCGCGCCCCGATTTCCCATTTGGCAAAACAAATTTCATTTTGCCGTTCTCCGCATCGCACAAAACCCTGTCGCCGCGCGTTATCTCTTTGCGCAAAAGCATTTCCGAGAGGGGGTCCTCTATGCTTTTGCGTATCTCGCGACGTAGCGGACGCGCACCATACATCTCATCTGCGCCGCTTTTCGCCGCGAGAGCCACCGCCGCAGGCGAAAATTCCGCTTCTATCCCGACAGCGCGCATACGCTCGGCGATTTCCGAAAGCATTTTTTCGGCTATCTTTTTTAACTCGTTTTCGCCGAGGCGCCCGAATATCACGATTTCATCTATCCTGTTCAGAAATTCGGGACGGAAATGCTCGCGCAATTTCTTATTTATATTTTCGTTTTCCGCCGAGCGTTCGTCTGCCGTCGGCGAAAATCCAGTCATGCGCGAAAACCGCGGCTCTCCCGTGCCGATATTTGATGTCATAATAATCACGGCATTTGAAAAATCCGCTTTGCGCCCCTGCGAATCCGTCAGCTGTCCTTCTTCCAGCACCTGAAGCAGCAGATTGAATATATCGGGATGCGCCTTTTCTATTTCATCGAAAAGTATTATGCAATACGGCATTTTGCGCACGCGCTCCGTCAGTCCTCCTCCCTCGCCGTAGCCGACATACCCCGGTGGTGAACCGATGAGCTTCGATACGCTGTGCGCTTCCATATATTCGCTCATATCGAGCGCTATCATGGCATTTTCACTGCCGAAAAGCGCCTGCGCCGTCGCTTTTGCCAGCTCTGTTTTGCCCACGCCCGTGGAACCGACGAAAAGAAACGAGCCGACGGGTCTGCGCGGATCTTTCAGTCCCGCTCTGCCGCGTTTTATCGCTTTCGCGACGAGAGAAACGGCTTTTTCCTGCCCTATCACGCGCTCGCCGAGCGTTTTTTCCAGCTCTGAAAGACGGCGGCTCTCGTCCTCATTGAGCTGCGATGCGGGAATATGTGTCCATGCGGTCACCACCTCCGCCACATCGTTTTCGCCTATAAAAGCGCCCGCGCTTTCCCTTTTTCTCGCGTGTTTTTCCTCGGCGGCGCTCAGCTTTTCGCGCGCTTTTATCATTTCGTCGCGCACCGCCGCCGCCCCCTCAAAATCCTGCGATCTTATGAAGCCTTCCTTTTTCGTCCGCAAAGCGACGAGCTTTTTTTCCAGCCTTTTTATCTCGTCGGACTTTTTGTTCAGCGCTATTCTCTTTGCGGAAGCCGCCTCGTCTATCAGGTCTATCGCCTTATCCGGCAGAAAACGATCCGTCACATACCGCACGGAAAGACGCACCGCGGCGTCTATCGCCTCGTTTGTTATTCTTATGTGATGGTGCTTTTCATAGCTTTCACGCAGGGCACGGAGAATTTCCTTTGTTTCCGCCTCGGTCGGCTCGCGTACCGTTATCGGCTGAAAACGCCGCTCCAGCGCGGCATCTTTTTCTATATGGCGGCTGTATTCGGAAAGCGTGGTGGCGCCTATTATCTGTATTTCCCCGCGCGAAAGCGCCGGTTTCAGTATATTTGCCGCATCGAGCGCTCCCTCTGCCGCGCCCGCCCCCGCTATGGTATGCAATTCATCTATGAAAAGGATTATTTTACCCGATGATGTCACCTCGTCTATCACTTTTTTCAGTCTGTCCTCAAATTCGCCGCGGTATTTTGCACCCGCCAGTATCGCACCCATGTCGAGTGCGATCACGCTTTTGCCCAGTAATGCCTCGGGCACATCGCCCTCGGCTATTCTCTCGGCGAGCCCTTCCGCCACGGCGGTTTTGCCCACGCCCGGCTCGCCTATCAGGCACGGATTATTCTTCGTTTTGCGGCAGAGAATCTGTATCATCCGCGTCACCTCGGCTTCCCTCCCCGTTATGGGGTCGAGCCTGCCCGAAGCCGCCATTTCCGTCAGATCCCGCCCGTAAAGCAGCAGCGGTGACGCCTGCGAAGGCGATGCTGTGTATGCGCTTTTCACCGTTTTGTCCTTTTTGTCGCTCATTTCGAGGAGGAAAGCGCCCGTATCGGCGACGAGCTCGCCTATCACGGCACCCTCGGCTATCAGCAGTTTGGCGGCTACGCTGTCGCGCTGGGAAAGAAGCGAGAGCAGCAGATGCTCCGTTCCCACCAGACTCTGCCCGTATTTTGCCGCCTCTATGGCGGAATTTTCTATCACGCGGCAAAGGCGCGGAGTCATATCCTCCGTGCCGAGTTCCGTTCTTTTGCCCTCGCCGAGCAGCTCGGTCATCAGTACCTTTGTGGCGGCAAAAGTTATTCCGTGAGATTCCAGCATATCCGCGCCCGCGCTTTCCGGTACGCCGAGTATGCCGAGCAGCAGATGCTCCGTGCCTATATAAGTATGCCCCATCTCGCAGGCTGCTGCTTTTGTTTTTGTGAGTGCGCTCCCCGCAAGAGCGGTAAATTTATTGTGCATACACCACCTCATTATCATCGCGGAATACATTCTCCCGCCTCGTTTTCGTGCAAATATATTTTATCCATGTATCGTGGAAAATATTTTCTTTTTTTGTTATTTATGTATTTTGGCATTTCTCCTCTTGTAATTTTCGTGCGGATATTGTAAAATAAAAGAAAATATATCGGCAAAGAGGTTCAGTATGCTTTCAAGAATATACACCGCCGGTCTTTTCGGAATCGACGGATATCATGTTACGGTGGAGTGCGATCTCCAGGACAGGCTTCCGTGCTTCGGCATAGTGGGGCTTCCCGACAATGCGATAAAAGAGGCAAAAGACAGGATAAAGGCGGCTTTTATAAACAGCGGCTTTCGCTTTCCCGATGCTCAGATAACGGTAAACCTCGCTCCCGCCGACAAGCGCAAGGAGGGTTCGGGTTTTGATCTCGCCATGCTGATGGCGATAATGAAATGCGCGGGCATCATCCGCGAAAGAGCGAAAACCGATGACAAATGCTTCATCGGCGAGCTTTCGCTTTCGGGCGATGTGCGCCCCGTCGCGGGTATGCTTTCCATGTGCCTCGCCGCAAAGGACGCGGGCATAACAAATCTTTTCGTCGCGCCCGAAAACGCGGCGGAAGCCTCAGTAGTGGAAGGCATTTCAGTTTTTCCCGTGAAAAACGCCGCGGAGCTTGTGCGCATACTGAACGGTGAGGAACCTGCGGCAAAATATGAACCGGTGCCTTACTGCGAAAGCACTGCATTTCATGCTCCGCTCCTCGATTTTGCGGATGTAAAGGGACAGGAAAAGGCAAAACGCGCGCTGGAAGTAGCCTGCGCCGGCGGGCACAATATACTGATGATAGGTCCTCCCGGCACGGGAAAAAGCATGCTGGCAAAAAGAATTCCTTCCATCCTCCCCGAAATGACTTTTGACGAAGCCATAGAAACCACGCGCATCCATTCCGCCGCGGGCATGCGGCAGGTCGGTTCGCATGCGCTCATGCGCGAGCGCCCTTTCCGCGCACCTCATCATACCATGTCATGCGCGGGTCTTTCGGGCGGCGGACGCATACCCATGCCCGGCGAAATTTCTCTCGCGCACAACGGCGTGCTTTTTCTGGATGAACTGCCGGAATTTACGCGCGAATCCATGGAGGCGCTCCGCCAGCCGATAGAGGACGGCAAAGTGACCATCACGCGCGTGGGCGGAAAATTCACTTTTCCTGCCGATTTCATGCTCGTTTGTGCCATGAACCCGTGCAAATGCGGATATTACGGTCATCCCTCGGGCAAATGCACCTGCTCGAAAAACGATATCGCCCGCTATCTCGCGAGGATAAGCGGTCCCCTGCTCGACAGAATAGATATACAGATAGAAATTCCCTCGCTTTCCTTTGACGAAGTTGCTGTGCGCGAGCCTTCGCCCGTAAATTCCGCCGTCATGGCGGAGCATGTCAGAAAAGCGCGCGATTTCGCCACAAAAAGATACGCCGCGGAGGAGGGGCTTCATTGCAATGCCCAGCTTTCCGCCTCGCAGATACAAAAATACTGCCACACCGACGAAAAAGCCGCCGCTCTTTTGCAAAAAGCTTTTGACAGACTGGGGCTTTCCGCGCGCGGATACGACAGGATACTCCGCGTGGCGCGCACGATAGCCGATCTCGACGGCAGTGAAAATATTCTCCCCGCGCATATCGCGGAAGCAATACAATATCGTTCGCTCGACAGGAAATACTGGCAGTAAAAACCAAATAATTTTTTGAAAAAAGGATATTTCAAATTGAAAATAATCGATCTTGCAAGCGGCGCGGAAATTTCGCGCGTCGGCTTTCCGCTCGCCTGCGCCATAGGAAATTTCGACGGGGTTCATATCGGGCACAGGCAGCTTATAGAAGCGGCGGCGGATTTCTGCCGCAAAAGCAATGAAAATATAAAATGCGCCGTTTTCACCTTCGAAAGCAATACCTCCGGCGCGCCGTTTCTCGTTTCCGGAGAAGAAAAGCTGCGGCTCGTCGCAAAGTGCGGCGCACAGATAGCCGTGACAGTTCCTTTCGAAGAGGTAAAAAGCATGAGCTGCGAAGCCTTTGTCCGCGATATCCTCGTTTGCAGGCTGGATGTGGCGCGCGCTTTCTGCGGTTTCAATTTCCGTTTCGGAAACAAAGGCGCGGGAAACGGAGCCATGCTCGCCGCCCTGATGCGGGATTGCGGCAGAAGCGCCGATATACTCCCGCCCGTGACTTTTGATGGCGCACCGGTCAGCTCCACGCGCATCCGCGCCGCTCTCGCCGAAGGAAATATTGCCGCTGCAAATGCCATGCTGAAAAGAAAATACGGCTTTACCTCCGAGGTGGTTCACGGGAAAGCGCTCGGCGCCACGCTCGGATTTCCCACGGCAAATCAGCTTTTGCCGGCGCATTTTGCCATGCCGCGCCGCGGCGTTTACGCCTCGCTTTGCAAAGCGGAAGGCAGGATTTTCCCCGCCGTTTCGAATATAGGCGTGCGCCCCAGTGTGGAAAGCGGCGGAAAAGAAAACTGCGAAACGAATATTATAGGTTTTTCGGGCGATCTGTACGGTCGCACAATATCTGTTTATCCCATGATTTTTCTGCGTCCCGAAATGAAATTCGGCTCCGTGGAGGAGCTTACCGCAGCGGTTTTGCGCGACAGGGAAACGGCAAAAAATCTGCTCGCGGGAAAATACGATATATAAAAGGAAAAATACGAAAGGAGATCTCATGAAAAAAAGAGCTTTTTTTGCCGCGGGTGCGGCGTTTGCCTTCGTATTTCTTTTCATTTTCTCCTGTATGCCAATATATGCCGCATTTTCAAAAAGCGTGTCATCCCCGCATGCCGCCGTTTACAATACGGAAAACGGAGTTTTCATATACGAAAAAGCAGCCGACGAAAAAATACAGCCCTCATCCACGGCAAAAATAATGACGGGCATACTCGCCATAGAGCATTTTTGCGGCGAGATGGATAAGGAAATCACCATCACCTACTCCGCGATAAAGGGGCTGGAAGGCACCACCACAATGAATCTGAAAGTCGGCGAAAAAGTCACCGTGGAGCAGCTGCTTCACGGGCTTCTCGTGGGCGGTGCAAACGACGCGGCGCAGGTTCTCGCTTTTGAAATATCAAAGGCAAACGCCATGTTCGCCGTGAAAATGACAGAGCGCGCGCACGAGCTGGGCGCCTCCTCCACGCTTTACAAAAATCCTACGGGGCTGGACGATCTCACCGCCTATACGACGGCGCACGATGTCGCCGTGATTTCCGCCTACGCATACTCCATGCCGGAATTTATAAAAATAAGCAATACGAAAAAATACGAAATGCCCGCGACAAACAAAAGCGACGCGCGCACGATATATACCCGCAATCACCTGATATCAAATCACAATCAGATAAAATATATTTATTCCAAAGCCATCGGTATCGGCTCGGGATATACGGAGCTGGGCGGATACTGCATAATTTCCGCCGCGCAGTCTTCCTTTAATTATATATGTGTCGTAATGGGCGGAAATAAGGACGAAAAAGGCGATATAGCGCCGTATTACGATGTGAAAAATCTGCTGGAATGGTCGCTCGACGCTTACGAAATGAAAAAAGTAGCCGATGCGGGCACGGTTTTGTGGGAAATCCCCGTCACGCTCTGCGCGGAATACGGCAGCGTCACCATAGCTCCCGCCTCCGCCGTCTATGCCTATCTGCCGAAGGATTTTGATATTTCCTCCGTGGCGCTCGTACCGTATTTTGAGAAAGAAAGCATAGAGGCGCCCGCCGAAAAAGGCACACGCGTGGGCATTCTTTCCGTCATGATAGACGGCAAAAGCGCAGGCGAAACGGAGCTGGTGACAAAATATTCCGTGCGCCGCAGCGACAGCCTCGCGGCAAAGGCACGCCTGAAGGCGCTTTTGAAAAATCCTGTCGTTATCATCGCCGCGATATCGCTCGTCTGCATCGCCGTCATTTTTACATTTGTAAGAATTTACATTTATATGAAAAAAGCCGATATCAAAAAATAAACATACATTCGCTCCTTTGCGGAAATAATTTAGAATGAAGTATTACCGAAAGGATGTGATTTTCACGGATATTTCCAAAATCGTTTCGCCCGCCGAAAAAAAGCTGCGCGCCGCGATGAAAAAACTGAAAAGCATGAATATTCCCGTCCGCTGGAATAAAAAATACAGCGCGAGCCTCGGCGGAAAAAACCGCATGTGCGTAGGCGCGGATATAGACTGCGATATCTGCCTGTGCGATCTCATTATCGCCGCGGTCGGTTTTTCCATGGCGATATATTTCATGGCGGCTCTCGCCTGCCCGAAAAAGAAAAAACACGGATTTCTGCGAAAATGAAAAATACCCGATATGCCGCAAAAAAGCATATCGGGTTTATTTTTTTGAAAAATCTGTATAAAGAGGAATTTTCGGGCGAAAATATAAGCAGTCGATATTCGGCGCCGAAAAGGCAGAAAGGAATTTTGAAAATGAACGTAAATCAAAGAAAAAGACAGCTCGGCAAGGGACTTACCATAGCGCTTGCCCTCCTCCTCGTGGCAACGCTCTGTATTACGATAATAGCTTTTTCCGTAGGCAGAAAAAATAAGCCCGAAAATAAGCCGACCTCCTCAACCGTACCCTCCGGAACAACAACCGTCACCGAAAGCACTACAGCCACCACGGGCGGCGACAATCCCGTGGTAAAACCCACAGTGGATTTTCTCTGTCCGCTCACCGCGGGTAAAATCGCATACGGCTACTCCGCCGATGTTCCCGTTTTCTCTCCCACAATGGAGGATTACAGAGTACATTGCGGAATAGATATCCAGGCGGATGCCGGCTCATCGGTTTATGCCTCTGCCGCGGGAACCGTGGAAGATATCGTTTTTGATCCCATGATGGGTCAGAGCGTGATCATCTCGCACGCGGGCGGCTACAAAAGCATCTACCGCAATCTTTCCACCAATATCCCCGAGGGACTGGAAAAGGGAAAGACAGTTGACGCGGGCGATGTGATAGGTTATGTGGGCGATACGGCACTCGTGGAAATCTCCGTTTCACCCCATCTCCATTTCGAAATTTTAAAAGATGACGCGAGCGTGGATCCGCTCTCGCTCATTCCCGCTGACGCTCTCACCGCGGAAGGCTACGAGGACTGAAAAATCATTTAAATACCGCACGGCGCAAAGGTTTTGCCACCCTTGCGCCGTCTTTCCTTTTATATACAGTTTTTCAGAATATTGCTATTGACTTTTGAATATATTTATAGTATAATGAAGCCAACATATTAAGGAATGTGCGCGGCTCGTCCGCGAAAAGCACCGACGTATGTTAAGATATTACTTCATTTTCGCCGGAATCCGTCCGAAAAGTTTTGCTTTTTCGAGGGAATTTTCCGTTTTTCCCCGCAAAGAGGCGATTTTTTTCAGATTGTTTTTGCAATTCCTATTGACAAAAATAAATTTTGGTGCTAAAATGTTAGTAATCACGGTGCGAGGTGTTTTTCAGACGATATCTTGCGCGGTAAAAAAATTCTTTAATTTCAAAAAGGAGATTTTTTCACATGAAGAGATTTTTATCACTCTTTCTCGTAGTAGTTATGCTCTTTGCTGCGCTTGCTATGGTTGCATGTGGTAAGCAGGAAGATGAAACGACCGACTCCACGACGACCGCTACCACCGAAGCAACTACGACTACCACAAAGGAAACCACCGAGACAACTACCACAACAGCTACAACAGAAGCAACGACCACAACAGAGCCGACAACGGAAGCAACAACGACGACAGAGACAACGACAACGGCTACAACAACAACGGCTACAACCGAAACAACGGTTACTGAGCCCACAACAGCTACTTCCGGCACAACCGAAGGCGTATTCGCACGTTTCGATTTCGGTACAAAGACAGAAGCTGCTGCAAACAACCTCACTTCTCACGAATACCTCACATCTCATCTCCAGTACAACACAGGTTATCTGTGGGTTGACTACGATGAAGACAATATCATAATCTACGCTACACAGGACTACAACTACAGCACAATGAAGTCCGGCAGCTGGTCTGCATGGAACGCTTCTCTGGTAAATGCTTATGCACTTTGCTATGAAGACATTTCCGCAGACTACACATTCGAAGATCCTCAGGAAATCCACTGCGGTTTCGGCACATGGGCTAACTATCCCTACAGCTCTGCTATGAACAACTGGAAGGGTTATCACCAGTACTTCAAGATCCGTTTCGTAAATGCAAGCGCAAATACAAAGATCAGCTTCCAGTGGAAGGGTACAGCCAACATGTCCAGCTGGTTCTCCACAGCTTTCGTTGCTACAAAAGTAACTCCCGGTAAGGCTACAAGCGCTTACCTCAATGACGATGCCAACTATCAGATCGTTATCGCCGATATCACAGCTGCAGGCAACCTCGCTACAGGCGGCAATGAACTCACAGCTGATAACGGCAAGGGCCCCGGCAACAACTGGATTTGGGGCGGCGACTCCCTCTATGTAACAGGTATCAGATTCCACCTCCTCGGCGCTTACGTTGCAGGTAACGGACGTAACGGATGCACATTTGCTACAGACGGTTCTTCCTCTGACTCCGGCGTTAAGGTAGAATGGAAGAAGGGCGATGCTACATCTTCCGCTAAGGTTGCAGGCGCGCTTGACTCCCGCGGTCTTATCAAGGCTGGTAACGCAGTTAAAGTTGACTACATCGTATTCGGTTCTACACCCGAGCAGCTTCTTGAATACAAGAGCGCAGCTGAAAAAGCATACGATGCAAAAGCAAGCAAATAATTCGCTTTACATAAAAGACGTCATCATCACGATGACGTCTTTTTTTGTTCCGGAATTTCATCCGCTTTTGTCCGAAAAAACAGGCGTATGTCATTATGCACAATATTTCGCTCCCCTGTTCGACAAAAAGCACAATTGACAAAAAGCGGAAATAATGATAGAATATATATTAGTCGGAGTCGGCATATAAATCCCGCCGATTCAAATATAACAAGGAGAACTGTATCATGAAAAAATTTCTTTCGGTTTTTCTCGTAGTTGCCATGCTTGCGGCAGCTATAGCAATGGTTTCCTGCGGCACAAAGCCCGAGCAAACCACCGAATCCACAACTACGGAAGCCACCACTACAACTGAAAGCACAACTACGACAGAAGCCACGACAACCACGGTAACCACAACAACACAAACAACAACCACCGAAACCACCACGACAGAAGCCACGACGACTACAATGTTCACCGAGCCTGTTTATGCTCGTTTCGATTTCGGTACCAAAACTTATGCCGAAGAAAACAATCTCACTTCGCACGAGTATCTCACATCCCATCTTACATACAACAAAGATTATGTTTCCATCACTTATGATGAGGACAATATCATCGTCACGGCGCTCAAAGCATACAATTATGCTAAAATGAGATCCACGGATTTCAAAACCGCCACATCGATAAACTACGCATATTCTCTCTGCTTTGAAGATATTTCCGCAGATTACGAATTTGAAGATCCGCAGGAAATTCATGCAGGTTCCGGCAAGGGCGGATATCATCAGTACATGAAAATCCGTTTTGTAAACGGCGGTCCGAATACAAAGATCAGCTTTATCTGGAAAGGCACGGGCAATATGGCAGGCTGGTACACCACGGCTACATGCGTTATGGACGTAACTCCCGGCAAGGCAGATGAAAAATACAATGAATATCAGATAGCTATATTTGATATAGCAAAAGATTCCAACCTTCCTACCGGCGCAAACGAAATCACCGCCGACAACGGCAAGGGTTATCACAACAACTGGATCTGGGGCGATAAATTCGTTACATCAATCCGCTTCAGCGTGCTCGGTTCTTACATTCCCGGCAGTGCCCGCAGCGGTCATACATTTGCCACCACGGGTGACAATGCCGTAGATGACGGCACAGGCACAAAGATCGCTTCCGACGGCAGCGGCAGAATTACTTCCTGGACAGCAGGCGAAGCTCTCACAGCGGCAAAGGTTGTGGCAAGATGCGATACACGCGGTCTTATCAACAGAGGCAACTTTGTAAAGATCGACTACATCGTATTCGGCACATCTCCCGAACAGCTCGAAGGATACAAGAGCAAACTCGAACTCGCTTCCGGAAACTGAGTTTTGTTTTTCAAAAAAGACGGCTTTAAAAAAAGCCGTCTTTTTTTATTCAGGAAAATCTTGCAAAGGCGGCAGGCGTATAAATTTCATCATTTTTTCAAACAATTTTAATGCGCATTATACGCATATTAAAATTCATGTAATAAAAGGAAAATATATATGAAAAAGGTAGTTTTTACAATACTTCTCTGCTTTTGCATACTGCTCTGTTCATGCGGCACACCCGACCCGATGCCGAATACTTCTTCGCAGACCTCGTCCCAAACGACTGATTCCGGAAATGCCGGCACGGGCGATACCGCATCATCATCCGATACGGGTACGACGACAAGCATGACATCCGCATCGGAAACGACTTCCGCCACGACTCTGCGTCCGCTCTTTGCCAGACTCGATTTCGGCACAAAAAGCTATGCCATAGACAACAAGCTCACCTCGCACGAATCAATAATGGAAAGACTCACCTACGATTCGGAAGCCATATCGGTGGAATTTACCGAGGATTCCATGATAATCACGGCTAAAAAAGATGGAACTTTCAAATCAGCCGGTGAAACGCCCACCCTCGAGGAATCGCAATGGTTTCTGCGCGGCAGCGACACCTGCTATTACCCGATGAACACATTTGCCATCATGTTTGACGAGCTTCAGGATTATGATTTCGATACTCAGCTTGTTTCAGGCTACGGCATGTGGTCGGGCTATCCTCATTCTTACGACAACGTCGGCAAAGCCGATAAATGGGGCGGCGGGCATCAGTATATGAAAATAAGAATAAAAAATCCCGGCGACAACAATAAAATTTCCGTGGCATTCAATAATGCCTCCGCTTATGCTTCCACGCAGTTTGCCACCATGGGCATACGCGAGCATCAGCAGGAATACAAAACCTATATTTACGACATGACTTATGCCTCGACTTATTCATCGGGCAAAGGCGTAATGCTTTCGGGAATAGCCCCCGGAAACAACTGGACATGGAAACAGAATTACGACGTATACGGACTGCGTTTTCATCTGCTGGGTGCGACATGCTCTTATGCAAACGCATATCTGAATAACAAATTCGACGAAAACGAAACAGCAGCCGATTACGACAAATTTGCGGAATATTTTTCCCGTCTGGACAGCCGCGCCCTGATAAAAAAGGATGACCGCGTGGAAATAGACTATATAATATTCGGTGCCACACCCGAGCAGGTGGCTTCTTACCACAGCTATATAGAATCCTCCGCCATGGCTGAAACTATGGCAAATTAAAGTTTGCTTTTTTATGTAAACAGTATGAAAATTTCCTTCATTAACGCCCCAAAATTGTTGACAAAACAGCAAAGTGATGATATAATACTCATAAACACATAATGGGCAAACCTTATGATGGAAAAATTTAAAAAAGGAGTATCCTATATGAAGAGAATTCTTTCACTTCTCATTGCTCTCGCAATGGTAGTTGCAGTGATTGCTCTCACAGCCTGCGGCGGCGATCCCACAGATCCTACCGGCACAACGACAGGTAAAAAAGACAATACCACTGCTTCTTCCTCCGGCGACAGCACCACGGCTTCCACCGGCGGCAACAGCAGCAATACCACTGCTTCTTCCTCCGGCGACAGCACCACGGCTTCCTCCGGCGACGGCACTACTGTTTCCGGCGAAACCGAGCTCACCGGTAAAGAAAAGCATCCCGATTTCATGGATGTAAACTTCGGTGGCAGAGAATTCAGATTTTCCACATGGAAGAGCGACGACTGGGGCAATTTCGAAATTTCCGCAGAAGCAACGGGCGATGACGATATCGTTACCGAAGCCATCATCGCAAGAAACAGCACAGTGGAAAAGCTCTACAACTGCAAAATCGTAAACGAAGGTTCTTCCGATCCTACAGCGCTCATTTCCAATGACGTTCAGCTCGGAAAACTCACATACGATTTCTGTCTTTCTCAGTATTCCAATGCACAGTATACGTCCGATTATCTCAATATCGCTGCTCTCGATATCGACCTCGATCGCAGCTGGTGGGATCAGAGCTTCAGAAATGCTTTCGGTGTTACTGTAGACGGCACTGAAAAGCTTTATTCCATTTCCGGCGCATTCAACCTTATCAGCTATGATGCTACATGGGCACTTTTCTTCAATACGGAAGTGTACAACAGCATCATTTCCAGCGGTAAATCCAATATAGACCTCTATCAGGCAGTCCGCGACAAGAAATGGACTATAGATATGCTGCTCACACTCATGGATGCCGCAAAAGCAGATGCAAATGCCGACCAGCAGTACAAATATGATGACGGCGATGTTCTCGGCTTCATCACTATTAACAACGGCTATGCCGCAAACGCTTTCTATTTCGCTATAGGCGGCAAAGGCATTATCACGGATGAAAACGGCGACAAAGCTCCTATCAGCACTCAGAATACGGATATATCCGCTCTCTCCGCTGCTATAGACAAAGCCGCAGAAGTTTTCAAGTCCCCCTACTATGAGGCACAGTCCGGTTCCAAAACACAGGCTGCTATGTCCAATGGTCAGGCGCTCTTCATTTCCGAATGCCTCGCCGTGGCAAAGAGAGTTACGGACGAAAATGCCAAATATTCCATCGTTCCTTATCCGATGGCAGACGAAAACCAGGGCGACTACTACACAATGGTATGTAACCGCAGTTATGGTCTGAAAGTTTCCGCCGCTGTTTCCAATTATGCGCAGACAGGTCAGTTCCTCGATGTATTCTGCTATCACTCCGAAAAGCTCGTATATCCCGAGTATATCAACTTCTACAAGACGCAGTGCTTCTGCGAGGATGAATCCGGCGAAATGCTCGACATCGTTCTCCAGTCCCGTGTTTACGATCTCGATTACTTCGGTATGTTCGGTATCAACTCTACAATGCAGTCTTACATCTCTTCGGGCAAGAACATGATATCCAAGGCTATCGGCAGCAAATCCAGCGCCGCCAAGTCCAAACTCGATGAGTATATCGCAAAGCGCAAAGACGCAAAGTATTGATTTTTTCTCATAAGGCATCAGGGGAAACCGACATTCGGTTTTCCCTTTTTGTATCGGTTGCGGCACAGCTATGCAACTGTGGGTTTGCTCAATATGTATACTTCTGTAGGTAGATAAATTTTCACAAACGTGATACAATAAATCGAAGGATTTATTGTAAATCCAAACAAATTTTCAAAGGAGATAAGCTATGAAAAAGTTATTATCAATGCTTCTCGCGTTGGCTATGATTTTTGCGGTGGTTGCTCTCACGGCTTGCGGCGGCGATCCCGCTGTACCCACAGGAACCAGCAAAACAAACGGCACAACAGCGGGCGGTACAACCGGCACGACAAATGGCGGCAGCGCTACCGGCACTACCGGAGGCGACAGCACTACCGGCACGACAAACAACGGCGGCACAACACCTCCCGGCGAAACAGAACTCAACGGCAAAACAAAGCATCCCGACTTCATGGATGTAAACTTTGGCGGCAGAGAATTTGTTTTCGCTATTCAGGACATCGGTGACTGGGACGAATACGACATCGCTCCCGAAGCTACAGGTGAGGACAACATCATTACCGAAGCTTCCATCGAAAGAACAAGCAAAGTAGAATCACTCTACAACTGCAAAATCAAAGAAATCAAGTGCAACAAGGATACATCTGCTTACGGTATGATTACCACAGATATCCAGACAGGTAAGCACACTGTAGACTTTGCCGAAGAGCAGTATAGCCTCGGCAAAAACAACAGCGACATCATAAATATAGCAAGCCTCGATATCGATATAACACACGACTGGTTTGACCAGTCTTATATCGACACATATCTCGTAAACGATGACGGTAAGAACAGACTTTACCAGATTTCCGGTCCCTGGAACCTCATCAGCTACGATGCTACATGGATGCTCTACTTCAACATGAACGTTTACGAAGCACTCCGCTCCGCAAGCAAGACAAATGTTGACCTTTACCAGACAGTAAAGGACGGCAAATGGACAGTAGACGTTATGCTCGATCTCATGGCAGCTGCCAAATCCGATGCAAATGCCGACCAGAAAATGAGCTATGATGACGGTGACGTATTCGGTCTCACCACTTACGGAAACGGCTATATGGACAATGCTCTCTACTTCGGCGTAGGCGGCAGAGGTGCCGTAAGAGATACGACTACAAACAAAGTTGTCGCTATCAGCAAGGATACCGTTGATATATCCGCTCTCGCAGCAGCTATAGATAAGGCTTCCCAGCTCGTAAATAACGATGCTTACACACCTATCGGTTCCATCGCAAAGGCACGCGCTTCCTTCACAAACGGACAGACGCTCTTTGCTTCCGAGTGCCTTGCAGCAGCAAGCCTTGTTACAGACGAAAATGCAAACTTCTCCTGCGTACCTTTCCCGAAATACAATGAGGAACAGGAAAATTACCAGGCAATGGTATGTAACCGCGCTTACGGTCTTTCCGTTTCCGCAGCTATTACAGACCTTAACAACGTTGCAAACTTCCTCGAAGTATTCGCTTACCATTCTCAGATGCTCGTATACCCCGAGTATGTAAGATATTACAAGACTCAGGTATTCTGCGATGACGGTGCCGGCGAAATGCTCGATATCATATTCAAAGCACGCGTTTGGGACTACGACTACCTCGGAACATGCGGTATCGTTTCCACAGCCGCTCTTTGCATAAGCAACGGTAAGAACACGTTCTCCAAGGCTATCGGTTCCAAGTCTTCCACGACAAACCAGAAGCTCGACGCTTATCGTGAGAGCGTTAAGAAGAACGCTGATAAATAATTTTTCAAAAAGCATAAAATGTGCAGAGCCTTGCTCTGCACATTTTTTGTATGGTGGAGGGGTGTACTTTTTCGCAAAAGTACGAAAAGTTTCTCTGTCCCCCGCGAGGGGACGAAGGTGTACTTTTTGTAAAAGCGCAAAAAAGTTACTCTTTGCCAAGAGGGGGGGCGGGCGACTGCGGTCGCCCGTGGACGTGATCGCGCTGCCCCGTGACCAAAAGAAAAGTTTCTTTGTGCAAAGAAAAAGGTGTACTTTTGCGTGACCAAAAGTACCAAAAGTCAAAAAGAGGAAAGTATTCCTCTTTTAAACACCTTCTGTCGCCTCGCGGCGACTTGTGCGAACATACTGCCCAGACAGTCCAGCCATAGACTAAATCGGAAGCGCAGTTCAGACCCCCACACTTAACACGGACTTTAGCCTGTGCAGATTTAAGCCTTAGTCGCCCCGACTCGATGCCCATCAAGTCATGCTTGCATGGTTGGAGTTTAGCCTACAGCGGGAAGTGTCGCTAAACTTTCGGCGTGGCACCATCCACCCCGTCGAATCTGCTCGCTTTTTGCGGCATGCTTTGTTCGCACGCGCGGTATGGCTGATGATGTGATGAGAGATGAAATTGAGATTTTTCACTGTGCCATCTATAGCGCATACTTGCCGCGCATTACTTTTCGCGGCTGACTCGACGGGGTGCGAGGTAGTTTGCAAAGGAGGGCGAGGAGCCTTCCTTTGATGACTTTTCCCGCGCT
>CAKRQU010000004.1 GCA_934394585.1 uncultured Eubacteriales bacterium
TGGATTTTCATTTTGGACCTCCTAATAAGTTTATATCCTTTCTTTCCGCAAAAATAAGCCAAACGCTCGGCTGAGTAGCGTTTGTCTATGTATAGGGTTCGGTTGGACAAACTGGAATTTATCTCTCGTCAGCAATCAGTACAGCTCTGCATGGCGAGCCATCCGCACCGGATAGATTTAGTGGGGCAGCATTCAAGAAATAAGCACCTTCCGAAACTTCTGCTAAACGGATACCTTCAAGCAATACGACATCGGCTCTTAGCAGGATGAGATGAACTTCCATCGGAGCAGCTTCAGGTCCGACGGTCTGGGATTCGTTACCGAGAAGTAAGATTCCCGAATCGGCAAATACTTTAGCGGCTTGTGCAGAAATCTCTGCCTCTCCCTTAATAAGAATTCTCTTTGCTGCTTCTGTGTTCTGTTTTCTCGCTTTTTCAAGTATCTCTGCGGCGGCACTGTCGGAAACGATTCCATGATATTCTGCAACATAAGCCATTCCCACGAATGTATCTAAGTCTATGGAATCGACCGTTTTTCCGTCTTTGATAAAATGAAACGGCGCGTCGATATGTGTGCCGTTGTGAGCACACAAACTGAAAGCCGTCAGGTTATACAAACTGCCTTTTTGCATTGAACAAAGCAATTTCTTTTCCGGAACCGGATCGCCGGCATATACCTGACAGCCGAAGACTTCTTGAGAAATATCATAGATTTTCATTTCATATTTTCCTCCGGAAAAACCGATTTGTCGATATCTTATTATACCATAAATCTTCCCATTTTTCAACCTCTGCCACACAATCAACTTGAAAAGCAACACCGCCGAGCGAGAAATGCTCTCAATAAAATGATAACAATCAGATTTTTCGCTTTCGTGAGTCCGAGTCCGGACACAGCATCGAAAAGGGCAAAAGGGATTTATGAAACTCCGAAAAAATGCAGGGGCGAAAAAACGGGAGAAATCTCTCGAAATCTCCCGTTTTCTCGTTTTTTCTCGTCCGGATCTAAATTGACTTGTCATCATGTGTCTACAGGTCAATTTAGATGCCGAATTTGTGTTATCCAATTTAGATGTAGCACGAAAGTACACTTCTCCCTTGGTGAAGCAGGGGCTTGCAAGTGACCGCGATCTTCCGGGCTTGCAGAGCCATGCTTGTAAACGGGCTTATGTATACCAAGTTTCTTAGCGTTCATCCTTCCTTTCCATAAAAATAAGCCAAACGCTCGGTCCCGCAGCGTTTGGCTATGTAAGGGGCGGCAAACGGGGATTATTTTTTATCCTCCGCCTCATTGTCGGATTTCTGATATGCGTGGTTCTCCACATATACCATCATACGGTTATACAGTACCACATAGAAAAGTATAGCAAGCATACTGCCTATTGCACCCAAAAGCGCATAAGAGTCGCTGCCTCGTAATTTCAGCGCTGTCCATATTATAATGCCTATCCACGCCACAACGCACAGGACGATAGTTGAAATATGTTCGTGCAGCCATTTCTTCTTGAAAAATGCTATCTTTTCTTTCAGCGTAAAGGTGCTGTTGTTCAGCGCCGTAACGAGATTATTGTCGGCGGCTTTCTTAAAGTCCTCCGCCAAAAGCCGTTCGCCGCTGATAAGCTCGTTAATACTCACACCGAATTCCTTTGACAATAGCGACAGCATTTCAACATCGGGCATATAGTTGCCGTTCTCCCAACGGGAAATGGTTTTGTTGGTCACGCCAAGCTTTTCTCCGAGCTGCTCCTGCGTCAAGCATTTCTCTTTCCGCAGAGCAGCTATAAATTTTCCTATCTTAATTTGATCCATTTTTATGTACCTCCGAAGAAAAGTATAGCACGGTTTTCGTAAAAATTCTTCCCCACAAACAGCGAATATGTTCCCCACAATCAGCAAAATACATTTTTTTCTGTGTATGGTGGCACATCGACATAATCAATGCTAAGTGCCACTTACAATTCCGATTTGCTGATATCATATTATATCATAAACCCTCGCGTTTTTCAATCTCAATCGCGCAAGAAACTTTGAAATGAACACCGCTGAGCGAGGAATGCTCTCAACAAACTGATAACAAACAGATTTTTCGCTTTCGTGAGTCCAAGTCCGGACACAGCATCGAAAAGGGCAAAAGGGATCTATGAAACTCCGAAAAAATGCAGGGGCGAAAAAACGGGAGAAATCTCTCGAAATCTCCCGTTTTCTCGTTTTTCCTCGCGCGGATCTAAATTGACTTGTCATCATGGCTGGGATGGCCGGATTCGGACCGGCGGAATGCCAGAGTCAAAGTCTGGTGCCTTACCGCTTGGCTACATCCCAATATTTGCCCGTTAAGTATATCATAAAATACTCCGTATTGTCAAGCATTTTGACAAAAGAGAAAAATATTTTTCGTTTCCGCATTATATAAAAAAGCAAAATCATACGGGCGAAAAAATGATATTTATATCCCGCAAAACGTAAAAACCGCGCTTTATTAAAACAGAACGACATACATCGCATCGCATATATTATCATGGGAGGCAAATATTGAAATGATAAAGAAACAAAAAACAAAATCAAACAGCCTCGTATCACTCGGCATCGGTGAAACTGGCGAAATATACGATATAAAAGCGAGCGGCAGTTTTCTGCGCCGTCTGATGGATCTGGGTTTTATACGCGGAGCGGAAATAGAAAAATCGGGCGCAAGTCCGCTCGGAGATCCGTGCGCATATAAAATTCTCGATGCCGTAATAGCACTGCGCGCATCCGATGCCGCAAAAATAATACTTACGGAGGAAAGAAATGGGACTGACAAAACGTTCCACGGGTAAAAAAATATCCGATAAAATAAATCTTTCGGGAAATACCGTCGCCCTCGCGGGAAATCCCAATGTAGGCAAAAGCACGGTTTTCAATTACCTCACGGGTTTAAATCAGCATACGGGAAACTGGACGGGAAAAACCGTTGGACTCGCCGCGGGATATTGCCGCGAAGCGGATATCACATTTGTGGATCTGCCGGGATGTTATTCCCTTTTCGCAAATTCCGAAGAGGAAGAAGCGGCACGGGATTTTCTCTGTTTCGGCAATGCGAAAGCCGTGGCGATGGTATGCGATGCCACGCGCCTGCGCCGTAATCTGAATCTGCTTTTTCAGATATGCGAAATAACCCCGCATGTAATGCTGATAGTAAATCTGCTGGACGAAGCGAAAGCAAACGGCATTTTTATCGATATACAGAAGCTGGAAAATATTCTCGGCATACCTGTGGTGGGTACGAGCGCGGGAAAAGGCGAAGGACTGGAAAAAATATGCCCCAAAGTAAACGAAGCCATGCAGAACAATGCGATAAAAAGCATTCCCGTGTATGATGAAAAAACAGAAAACGCAATAAAAAACATTCTGCCGGCAATAGATGCGCCCGATGGCAAAGAACGTTTTTTTGCGCTGAAAATAATATCGGGCGAGGCGGATTTTCTTTTGTCGCATGACGGATATGAAATAAAAAATCCCGATATCGTAAAAGCGGAAATGCAGGTGCTTTCATCATGCGGCTATGACAAAAACAAAATAAACGAAATAATCGTATGCAAAATATCCGAAAAAGCCGCGCAGATAAGCGCCGCAGTGACGCAAAGAAAAGGCAAAGCAAGCGCCGCTTCCGTGCGTGCCGACAGATTTCTGTGCGGCAGATTTACGGGATTTCTCGCGATGGGGCTTTTGCTCGCGCTGATTTTCTGGATAACCATAGTCGGGGCAAATTATCCCTCGGCATGGCTTTCCGCTCTTTTTTCAAAAGCGGAAATATTACTGCGGCGCGGACTTTCCGCCGTAAATGCCGCGGATTGGCTTCAGAGTATGCTTATCTCGGGAGTATACGGTACTCTCGCGCGTATCGTCGCCGTAATGTTGCCTCCCATGGCAATATTTTTCCCGCTTTTCACCCTGCTTGAAGATATCGGTTATCTGCCGCGCATAGCCTATAATCTGGACAGATGTTTTGCCGCCTGCGGTTCCTGCGGAAAGCAATCGCTCACCATGTGCATGGGGCTGGGCTGTAATGCCGCAGGCGTTATCGGCACGCGGATAATAGATTCCGAAAAAGAACGCGTCATTGCCATGCTGACAAACGCCTTCATGCCCTGCAACGGGCGTTTCCCCATGTTGGTGACGATAATAACGGTATTTTTCTCTGCGGGAACAGGGCTTGATTCCGCTTTGTGTGCGCTTATTCTCGCCGCGATAATACTTGTCGGAATAATATTTACATTTCTCGCCTCGAAATTTCTTTCCGCGGTCGTATTCAAAAATAAAAATTCATCATTTATTCTCGAAATGCCGCCATACAGAAAGCCCGATATACCGCGCGTGATCATGCGTTCCATGCTGGACAGAACGATATTTGTGCTCGGCAGAGCCGTAATGATAGCTATACCCGCGGGTCTTCTTATATGGATTCTTTCAAATATAAATGCGGGCGGCGCCTCCCTGCTTTCTCATTTCTGTTCATTTCTCGATCCTGTGGGAAAATTCATGGGGCTGGACGGAATTATTCTCGCAGGCTTTATACTCGGTCTGCCCGCAAATGAAATCGCCCTGCCGATAATACTCATGGCATATACGTCGGGAAACGTACTTTCCGAGGCGGGAGCGGCGGCGGAAGTCGGAGCGGTACTGACGGCAAACGGATGGAATACAAAAACAGCCGTATGCTTTCTGATATTTGCCCTCGCGCATTTTCCATGCTCCACCACATTGCTTTCGGTGAAAAAGGAAACAGGCAGCACCGGAATGATGATCGCGGCGGCTGTGCTTCCCACGATTTTCGGCTTTGTCGCCTGCGCCGCGGTGAACCTCGTGTGCAGTGTTTTTTAAGCTTTTCTTTCGCAAAGTAGAAGCGTGCGGCGCCTGCCGCCCGTGCTCTGTTTCTTTTCCCAAAGAAACAAAAAGTTACTTTGTCCCCCGCGATGGGACGGGTGTACTTTTGCGTGACCAAAAGTACCAAAAGTCAAAAAGAGGAAGGCATTCCTCTTTTGAACACCTTCTGTCGCCTCGCGGCGACTCGTGCAAACATACTGCCCCGACAGTCCGACCTTAGACTAAACCGGAAGCGCGGTTCAAATCCACGCTTAACACGGGATTTAGCCTGTGCAGATTTAAGCCTTAACCGCCCCAACTTGATGTCCATCAAGCCATGCTCGCAAGGGTGGAGTTTAGCTTATAGTGGGAAGCATATCAAAAGCCATGGCGGGAGCCAATCCACCCCGTCGAATCTGCTCGCTTTTTGCGGCATACTATGTTCGCACGCGCGGTATGGCTGATGATGTGATGAGAGATATACTTGAGATTTTTGATTTGCTATCTATAGCACATACTTGCCGTGCATTGCTTTCTGCGGC
The DNA here is from genome assembly GCA_934394585.1 of uncultured Eubacteriales bacterium. Taxonomy (GTDB): domain Bacteria; phylum Bacillota; class Clostridia; order Oscillospirales; family CAG-272; genus Apopatosoma. The sequence continues at coordinate 5,384 of CAKRQU010000004.1, forward strand.
TAACTCGACGGGGTGCGAGGTAGTTTGCAAAGGAGGGCGAGGAGCCTTCCTTTGATGACTTTTCCCGCGCTTTTTGTCAGTAAAAAGCGCGACCCCGTCCACGGGCGACCGCAGTCGCCCGCCCTCTCTTGGCAAAGAGTAACTTTCTTTTGGTACTTTTCTTCATAGAAAAGTACACCTTCGTTTCCTTCGCAAAGGAAAGAAACTTTTTGCGCTTTTGTGGAAAGCGCGCCCCCTCTTTGCGCTAAAGAAAAAAAATACCCGCCCGAAAAACGGGCGGATATTTTCTTCTTTATATTTCGCTCATGTTCATAAAACCTTTGCCGTAGATTTCATGCGTATTGTTTACTATGATAAAGGCATTTGGGTCGGTTTTCTTTGCGAAAGCGCTCACCTTTGCCGCCTGATACGGTGAAAGCGCCGTGAGCACTACTGTGCGTTTATCATCCGTGAAAACGCCGCTTCCCGACCATTCCGTAGCGCCGCGATGAATATTTTCCGTGATGAATTTCGATATTTCATCCGCATGCGTGGTAACTATCATCAGGCTCTTTTTCTTATTTATCGCATCTATCACCATCTGCACTCCGAATGATTTCATTATCAGTCCGAGCAATGAATAAAGTCCCGTTTTCACATCGAAAACGGCGAATGAAGCCACTACTATCAGCAAATCGGCGCAAAGCAGAGCCGCACTGATATCGCTTTTGAAATATTTGCGGATTATCAGCGCCACTATATCCGTGCCGCCCGTGCTTCCGCCCTTTTTGAAAACGATAGCCGCGCCCGCCGAACCGAGGAAAAAGCTGAAAAAAAGCTCCAGCATTTTATCATCGGTAAATGGCGCATTCATGGGAAGCACCATGCCGAGCAGCTGCACCGTACCGGCATATATCAGCGTGCAATATACGGTTTTTATTCCGAGCGACCTGCCGAGAAATACAAAACCGACGATAAGCGATGCCACATTCAGAAGAGAAATCACCGTGGATGTATCCAGCCCCTTTATCAGCTTGCCGAGGAGCATACCCAGACCGCTGAAACCGCCCGTGGAAAAATTATTCGGTATTTTGAAAAAATGTACGCCGAGCGCCACCAGCACAGAGCCTGCCGCAAGTATGATATAATCGAGCGCCGCTTTTCTTTTATTCATAAAAACCTCGCAAAATCCCGCAAAAAAGCGGAAACATTTTCTTTACATCGACAATTTTACCATACCGATATAAAAATGTAAATAGCTTTTCCGTTTTTTACCCGATAAACCGTATTTTTATTTAAAACAAAATGTAAACAAATAAAAATTTTCGTTTTTCTCTCTTGATTATTGAGACGAGATATGATATAATAAACTGGCAATATGAAAATGTTGTGTTTACGGCACAGTATTCTAGTTGAAGCACGTTCTGCCGAAGACGGGCCTAAAAATCCGTTAAAGGGCACATCGATGAAACTCCTTGTTGCTGCTTTTTACGCCCAGTTTAGGGTGGCTGCTGGGAGGTTAGGACTGCGGGCGGTCTGTAATGGCATACGGAACCCGACCCGCTTTCCGTGGAGGCTTCTTTTCGTGGTTAAAATGCCGAATACCCTTTCGCGAAGAGACTACGTTTGGAAGATTAAACCTATTACGCGGTGCGATTTTACAGACGCTGTGGATAGAGTAGCCTGCCTTGAGTGATTTTGGCGGATAGCGGAATTAACCCCTTTTTTTCTTGGCCGAGAAAATCAGGTCATTGCCGCTTGAAACCACTAATTGCAAAAGAGACTAGGGGAACGGTAACTTCATTAAGGAAATCTTCTAGACTGTTGTTTTTCAGGTGTAAAAAGGATTGCAGTGCGGACTAAACGGCAATCAAGTCGCGGAAGCGGAAACGCTCCGACCGTCGCTTTAAAGGGAAACCGCCCTCATCGGCAACGAAGGGTAGCTTCGGGGGAAAGCCTACTTGACCTATGCCGCAAGGTTTACTTTTTACACCGCCGAACTCTTCTTTTTTTATTATTGCATTTATTTTTTATTAAATTCATTTTTAAGGAGCTTTTCTTTGGAAAACGATACCCAACAAAGCAAGGACCGAAAACAAGGTCCCAAAAAATCAAAAAAATCTTTCTGGAAACTGGTAAACTGGAAATGGTCGATAACAGCATTTCTCTCCAGCCTTTCCATATCTATGGTGCTGTCCCTTCTCTCGTCGGAAGGGCTTAATTATCTGAATATATTCTGCTCATGCCTCGTGCTTGTATTATTTATAGCAATAGGCGTGATTTTTGATATCATAGGGCTATCCGTGGCTACTGCGGATCCCAAGCCTTTTCTCGCCATGGCGGCAAGAAAAGTGCGCGCGGGAAAAACGGCTGTAAAGCTGATAAAAAATGCAGACAGGGTTTCCAGCTTCTGCAATGACGTTATCGGCGATATATGCGGCGTAGTTTCCGGTTCCACGGCGGCGGCTGTCGCCCTGAAAATAGCAACCACGCAAAACGGCGGTTTCTGGATCAGTATAGTGATGGGCGGTCTGGTTTCCGCCTTTACCGTAGGGTCAAAGGCAGTCGGCAAGGCGGCGGGGCTGAATTTCAGCAATGAAATAGTAATGGCTGTAGCCCGCGTGCTTTCTGTTTTCAGCAAGCATGAAAAGCAGGCGAAATATACAAAAAAATCCTCCGGAAAAGACGAGAACTAAAGCCATGCGCGCCGATGTTTTTCTTTTCACTCACGGCTTTGCGAAAAGCAGAAGCCACGCCTGTTCTCTGATAAAGGACGGCGTTTTCGTTTTCGGCGAAAAAATACCGAAACCGTCGTTTCCCATTCCGGACGACACTCCGACCGACGCGATAAAAGCAGAAAGCAAAATGCCGTTTGTCAGCCGCGGCGGGCTTAAGCTCGAGGCGGCGATAGAGGCTTTCCATATAAGTGCAAAAGACCTTTACGTACTCGATATAGGCGCCTCCACGGGCGGTTTCACCGACTGCCTGCTGAAAAACGGCGCCGCCTTTGTGTATGCGCTGGATGTCGGTCACGGGCAGCTGGATGCTTCCCTTTTATCCGATCCGCGCGTAAAAAGCTTAGAGGGTTGCAACGCACGATATATGAAGCCGTCGCTTTTTGAAAGGCAGCCCGATATGGCTGTGACGGATGTTTCATTCATATCGCAAAAACTGATATACGAGGCGCTTTCCGCCATTCTCCCGGGCGGTGCCCTTTTTATTTCGCTGATAAAACCGCAATTCGAAGCGGGGCGCGAAAATATAGGCAAAAACGGGATAGTGCGCGATGCGCGCATACATGAAAATGTGATAAGAGAAATTCGCGCCTGCGCCGCCGCATACAGGCTGGGCATGGCGGATATCGTGCCTTCGCCGATAAAAGGCGGCGACGGAAACCGCGAATATCTCGCGCTTTTCGTAAAGGACAAAGATATCTCCGTTACCGACGCGAGGATAAGCGCCGCGGTGGCATCCGCTTTTTCGGAAACAGACATGAAAGGATAAGATAAATGAGAAAAGACAGACAGCAGAAAATCCTTGAAATAATCGACATTTACCCGATAGAAACGCAGGACGAGCTGACAAAGCGCCTTCGCGAATGCGGCTACGAGGTTACTCAGGCTACCGTTTCGCGCGATATAAAGAGGCTTCACCTCGTGAAAGTACAGTCGGACGGGCGCTCGCGCTATTCTCTCCCCCGCGTAAATAAATTCGATACAAACGAAAAATACAGAAATATCCTGCATCAGACAATTTCGGCTGTCCATTGCGCAAACAATATGGTGGTGATACGCACGTATACAGGCATGGCAAATGCCGCCTGCGCCGCGATAGACGCCATGCAGAGCGAGCTTTTGCTCGGCTCCATTGCGGGCGACGATACCATTTTCATAGTCGCGACAAACAACCGCGCGGCGGAAGAATTTGTAAACATACTGAAAAACGTAGCTGAATTATAATTTCGGGAAAGGCGGCGGCTCTATGCTTTCCGAGCTCTGGATAAACAATATCGCTATAATAAAAACGGAAAATATAGCTTTTTCCGCGCCTTTTACCGTGCTCACGGGAGAAACGGGCGCCGGAAAATCCATCATTCTCGACGCGATAGAGCTGGCTCTCGGTGCTCGCGCGGATAAAGAGCTTATCCGCCACGGCGAAGAAAAAGCTTCCGTCACCGCCGTTTTCACCGATGTGCCGGAGCGCGTTTTTGCCGCGCTCGCGGGTTACGATATCCCGCGCGATGAAGTGCTCACCCTGCGCCGCGACATGAATATAAACGGTCAGTCCGCGGCAAAAATAAACGGCAGGACTGTCCCCGTTTCCGCTCTGCGCGAGGCGGGCGCCATGCTCATAAGCATTCACGGTCAGCACACGGGCATGTATCTGCTCGACCCGACAAATCATATACATATACTCGATTCCTTTGCCGATACGGAGAGCGATATCGCGGCTTACCGTCTGCTTTACGACCGCATGCGCGATATAAAAGCGGAAATAAACCGCCTGCACCGCGACGAAAAGGAAAAACTGCGCCGCACGGAAATGCTGAAATTTCAGATAGACGAAATAAAGGCAGTTTCGCCGAAGGCAGGCGAGGAAGCGGCGCTGGAAGAAAAGCTGCGCCTTCTCGCATCAGCCGAAAAGACGGCGAAATACTCAAAACTGATATACCGCGCGCTTTACAGAAACGAAAAAGGGCTCTCCGCCTGCGATCTGATAGAAAAATCCGCCGATGCGGCAGAGGCGCTTTCCGATATACTCGGAAATTCCTCCGAATATACGGAGGCACTCGCCGATATGCGATATCGTTTGGAGGATATAGCCGAAACGATACGCAAAAAATGCGATATCGGCACGGAAAATCCGTCCGTGCTCATAGACAAAGCGCAGGAGCGGCTGGAAGAGCTGAAAAAACTCGGGCGCAAATACGGCTCCACCGTGGAGGAAATCTTGGATTTCCGCGCCAAAGCAGAAAACGAACTTTCCGAAATAGAAAATTCCGACGATATGATAGCCGATCTTTCCGAGGAGCTCAAGGGGCTGAAAAAAGAGGCGCTCGCCTGCGCCGATATAATTTTCGAAAAGCGCCGCTGCGCGGCACAGATACTCGGAGAAAAGATAGTTTTTGAGCTCGCTTTCATGGAAATGGAAAACGTAAGCTTTGAAATATCGGTGAAAAAATCCGATATTTTCCTGCCGGACGGCTGTGACGAAGTGGAATTTCTCGTTTCCGCAAACAAAGGCGAACCGCTGATGCCGCTCTCCAAAATAGCTTCGGGCGGCGAAATCTCCCGTATAATGCTCGCGCTGAAATGCGCCATGGCAGACAAGGAGAAAACCCCGACGCTGATTTTCGACGAGATAGATACCGGTATCTCGGGCAAAACCTCGTATAAAATAGGCATAAAAATGCGCCAGAGTGCGCAGACCTCGCAGATAATATGCATCACGCATTCGCCGCAGATAGCGGCAATAGCGGCGGAGCATCTGCTGATATCGAAAAAAGAGGAAAACGGACGTACATTTTCCGGCGCACATGTCCTCGCGCATGATGACCGCGTAAAGGAAATAGCGCGTATAATCGGCGGCGAAAAAATCACGGAAAAGACGCTCGTCGCGGCGCGCGAAATGCTCGATGCGGCGCAAAACGGCGATTTGATATAAATAATACATACGTATAAAACGATATCTGCGGTTTTATACATCCGTATAAGCGCATAAATGCGCTGAAAACCAAAAAAATGTGTTTTTTGCTTGACAAATCGGATTTATTATGATATACTCCATACAAAGGCAATGACGGAAAGAGTAATCGCCCTTCCCCTTTTGCAGAGAGCTGTCGGTCGGTGCAAGACAGCGAAGGCAGGCGATGAAGTACATTCCCGAGCCGCACACTGAAAATTTTCAGTAGGCTGTGCCGTGTGCGCCCGTTAAAGCGCGTGGGTTTTATCCGAACCCGTAGAGGCATATCCCGCGAGGGTTGTGCGAACATGAGGTGGTAACACGATTTTTTCGTCCTCTGCTTTTATTGGCAGAGGGCTTTTTTATTACAAAAATAAAATTAAAATTTCATAAAAAGGAGAAAAACAAATGCAGATTTACGAAGAATTACAGGCGCGTGGTCTTATCGCGCAGGTAACAGACGAAAAAGAAATCAGAGAACTGATAAACAACGGCGGCGCAAAATTTTATATCGGATTTGACTGCACTGCAGACAGCCTTCATGTAGGTCATTTCATGGCGCTCTGCCTGATGAAACGCCTGCAGATGGCAGGAAACAAACCTGTCGTTCTCATAGGCGGAGGAACAACAATGGTCGGCGACCCTTCCGGACGCACCGACATGAGAAAAATGCTCACAAAAGAAGATATCGACCACAATGCCGAGTGCTTCAAACGCCAGATGGAGCGCTTCATCGAATTCGGCGAGGACAAAGCCATCATGGTAAACAATGCCGACTGGCTTCTCAAGCTCAATTATATCGAGTTGCTCCGCGATGTGGGCGCTTGCTTCTCTGTAAACAATATGCTTCGCGCTGAATGCTACAAGCAGAGAATGGAACGCGGTCTTTCCTTCCTTGAATTCAACTACATGATAATGCAGTCATACGATTTCTACTACCTGAGTGAGCATTACGGCTGCAATATGCAGTTCGGCGGCGACGACCAGTGGTCCAATATGCTTTTCGGCACGGATCTGATCCGTAAAAAGACCGGCAAGGATGCTTATGCCCTCACAATCAATCTGCTGATGAACAGCGAAGGCAAAAAAATGGGCAAAACGGCGAGCGGTGCCGTATGGCTTGACCCGAATAAGACTACTCCCTACGATTTCTTCCAATACTGGAGAAATATCGACGATGCAGATGTGGTAAAATGCATGAAAATGCTCACGTTCATGCCGCTCGACGAGATTGCCGAATATGCAAAACTCGAGGGCAGCGCGATAAACAGCGCAAAAGAAAAGCTCGCTTACGAGCTGACAAAGATGATTCACGGCGAAGAGGAAGCGGAAAAAGCACTCGCTGCCGCAAAGGCGCTCTTCATTTCCGGCGGCGCATCTGCCGATATGCCGACGACGGAGCTTTCCGATGACAATTTCACGGATGGCAAAATAGCGCTCCTCGATATGCTCGTGCTCGCAAAGCTGGCGCCCTCCAAGGGCGAAGCGCGTCGTCTTGTTCAGCAGGGTGGCGTACTCGTCGGCGACGACAAAGTGACCGATCTTTATCTTGCGTTTGACAAAGCCGCTTTTGAAAACGATCTCATCGTCAAAAAGGGCAAAAAGACATATCATAAATTCACATTGAAATAAGAAGGAAGCGGGCGGCTTTTGCCGCCCGTGTTTTTTTGTTTTTCTTTGCCCAAAGAAACATAGGGGTACTTTTTCGTAAAAAGTACCAAAAGGAAGTTACTCTTCACGAAGAGAACGAAGGTCGCGCTGCCCCGTGACCAAAAGCGCGGCAAAATAAAAGTTTCTTTTACCAAAGAAAAGGGCGTACTTTTGCGTGACCAAGAGGAGGGTTCAGGGTGGCGGAGCCACCTCTGAACGGCGTCGCCGAGACGGAGTATACCAAAAGTCAAAAAGAGGAAGGTATTCCTCTTTTGAACTCTTTCTTTGTCGCCTTGCGGCGACTTGTGCGAACATACCGCCCCGACAGTCCGACCGTAGACTAAATCAGAAGCTCGGTTCAGACCCCCCACTTAACACGGACTTTTGTCTGTGCGGATTTCGGCTAAAATTTCCCCAACTCGATGTACATCAAGCCATGCTCGCATAGCCGGAGTTTAGCCTATAGTGGGAAGCATAGCTAAAGCCACGGCGTGGCACCACCCACCCCGTCGAATCTGCTCGCTTTTTGCGGCATACTATGTTCGCACGCGCGGTATGGCTGATGATATGATGAGAGATAGACAAAAACATTTTTGCTTTGCTATCTATAGCACATACTTGCCGCGCATTACTTCCTGCGGCTAACTCGACGGGGTGCGAGGTAGTTTGCAAAGGAGGGCGAGGAGCCTTCCTTTGATGACTTTTCCCGCTGACTCCGTCTCGGCGACGCCGTTCAGAGGTGGCTTCGCCACCCTGAACCCTCCTCTTGGTCACTCAAAAGCGCGACCCCGTCCACGGGCGACCGCAGTCGCCCGCCCCCCCTCTTGGCAAAGAGTAACAATCCCTCCGTCGCGGCAAGCCGCGCCACCTCCCTTTGCACAATGGAGGCGAGCAACGTGCTTCGCACATTGCTTAATTCCCTTACACAAAGGAGCCAATAAAACAGTTCATTCCCTTGCACAAGGGAATTTTTTGGTACTTTTGGTCACGCAAAAGTACGCCCTTTTCTTTGGCAAAAGAAACATTTTCCACGCTTTTATGAAAAGCGCGACAGCAAAAAATCCGCGGGATTTCCCGCGGATTTTTATTTTGCCGCAGTTGACACAATTCATAAATTTTGATATAATAAAATATGATATTCCGATAAATTATACAAAAACCTGCGGAGGGTAAATATGAAATCTTTATCTGCACGCGAAATGTTCATTCCAAAGGCAAAAGCAATAGAATACGTAAACAATATGGAAAATTTTTATATTTACAAGCCGCGCGGGATGATACTCCGCGTGCTCACGATGTATGCGGGCATAACATATATTTTCGCGCTTCTCACCTTCCCTATAACAGCGGCTTTCATGGCACTTTTCTGGGGTGCGCTCATTTTTGAATATACACAGGCGATAAAATTGCTCGGCAAATTCAATATATCACGTGCAAAGGCTTATATCTGCCTCGCGATAATGGTGATTTTCATGTTTTTTGCGGCGCATGTCACACACAGGCTGATTATTCGCCTCATCCCCGTAATAGCGGAAAAAATCTACAGCATAGTGGGAGGATAAAAATATGTACAGCATTCTCGGCATGAAAAGCGATGCCACCCGCGTAAAGCTTTCCGAGGGAATTTTCGAAAAACTGAACTTTTCTTTTTTCATGTCATACAAGCAAAGCGATTTTGTTTCGGATTTCATTTCATGCGACGAAAAAGCAATAGCGGAAAGACAAAAGCTTTTTTCGGCGATAAACGAAAACTCCGCGCTTTACGAAGCTTTTGAATCGCTTGCAAAAGGCGCAGAAAATATCGCGGAATACAGAAAAGAACTGCGTTTCGGCACAAAAGAGCTTTCAAACGAACGTATATTTTATGCTTTCCGCGAGCTGATGTACTATACCGAATGTATCGACATCATAATCGGCATATCTGATATTATTGAAAAAAGCGATTCGTCAGCGCTTCATTCTCTCCTGCAAAAAGCAAAAGATGTTTACTTTTCCGACTGGTACAAAAACGCGCGCGAATACATCGCCGCGATGGATGAAAATATCAAAAATATAAAAAGCGTTTCCATCGGGATAAATCTCGATTCCGAGCTTCGCCCGCTCGAGGCAGGCGTCATCTCGATAAATTCCGAGCCTTATGTGACAAATACGCTTTTTGACAAAATGTTTTCCAAAAAAGCGGCGGACAAAAGCATGATCTGCATAGCACCGCTCGGCAGCAAAGAAGCCGCGGTTTCCGGCGTTTCCATGCGCGCATTTGATATAAATCTCTACAACGCGCTGAATAACTATATGCGCGGTTCGCTCAAAAAAATAAAGTCCGTACTCGGTACGGCACTCGACAGCGCGTGCGATTTTCTCTGCGAGATATGCGATGAGCTTCGTTTTATTCACATCGGTATGGATTATATGCTGAAAGTGAAAAGCAAAGGCATGCCTTTGTGCTTTCCTGCCGTTTCCAACAGATACGAGGCAGCAGGCATGTATAATCCGAATCTGCTTTTTGAAATGCAGAGCAGTCGGATAGTAAAAAACGATGTCCGATTTGATGAAAACGGGCGGATATTTATCCTCACGGGACCGAACAGCGGCGGAAAAAGCATTTATCTGCGTGCGCTCGGCATATCGCAGATACTTTTCCAGATGGGGCTTCCCATTCCCGCAAAAAGTGCGTCGCTTCCCGTTCTCGGAGAAATACTCGCGCAGTTTTCCGTTTTCACAAATGAATCGGGTGCCGGCAGGCTTGAAGGAGAATGCCGCGCTCTGGCGCAGATATGCTCTGTCGCGACGGAAAACAGCCTCATTCTGCTTGACGAGCTTTTCTCCGGAACAAGCTCGGAGGACGGCGCGATAATTGCGGAAAAAACGCTCGAGTGGCTCTCGGCAAAAAATTGTCGTGTCCTGTATGCCACGCACATACATGAAATAGCCGAATACGCCGAGGAAATAAACAAAAGCAAGCGCTCACGCGGGAAAATAGATTTTCTCTGTGCCGAAATTCAGGGCAAAGAGCGCTCATACAGAATAATCCGCGGGAAAAGAAGCCGCGGAAGCCATGCCATGGATATTTTTGAAAAGTACGGCATAGGATTTCTCGCGGAAGAAAATCAGTGAGATTTTTCTTACAGAAACGTGAAAAGAAGCGGGCGGCGCAATCGCGTACCTGTTTCTTTACGTAGAAAGAAGAAGGCGGGCGACTGCCGCCCGCCCCCATCTTTGCGTAAAGACAGCAAAAAAACAGCCGCACATCGCGGCTGCTTTTTTATCTGTACATTTTTCCTACTATCTTATTTTGCAGTTTCTGCGGGAGAAGCCTTGAAAGAAAAACAAAAATTTTATACTTCCCGCCGATCGTACAGCGTGCGGGCATCTTTTTCTTTTCCGCTATGCGGCACATCTTCTTTCCGATGACGTCCGCACTCATCCCGCCGCGTTCATCCTTTTCCATAGATGAAACATTGCGCGATATCATGCCGCCATAAAGCTCATCGCCCGTAAAAGTTTTTTCTCGCGCATCGGTAAATCCCGTTTTCGCATCGCCGAGCATTACGGCACATGTCTGTATACCGAAAGGTGAAAGCTCATTTGAAAGCGCAAAGGCAAGCATATTCAGCGCCGCCTTTGAAGCCGAATAAAACGACTGAAAAGGTATCGCAAAAACAGCGGCAACCGAGCTTGTAAAAATGATTTTACCGCCCGCTTTGCTTTCGCGCAAAAGCGGCAGAGCGTATTTTATACATCTGTATACTCCAAAGAAATTCACACTGAAAAGCCGCTCTGCATCTTCATTTTCCGTAAATTCCAAGGCGCCGGATATGCCGTAGCCCGCATTGCATACGAGCAGATCTATTCTGCCCGCTTCGCCCTTTATTTTCTCCATGGCAGAGGAAATATCCGCCTCCGAACAGACATCGGTGCGTATGCTCGTAACAGCGCCGTCGGGGCAGCGACTGCGGCTGAGATTATAAACAGTATATCCGCGTGCGACGAGAGCACGCGCCGTGCCGAGCCCTATTCCGCTTGATGCGCCGGTGACGACGGCTGTTTTCTTTTCATTTTCCATGATTATTTCAGCTTTTCGAGGGTTTCCCATATACCGGCGATATACATTGCGCCGAGCGCTCTGTCATAAAGCCCGTAGCCGGGTTTGCCCTGTTCGCCCCAGATCATTCTGCCATGATCGGGACGGAGATATCCGTCAAAACCGACATCGTGATAAGCTTTCATTATTTCCACCACATCAAGCGAGCCGCAGGGAGAATAATGCCCGCTTTCTTCAAATCCGCCGTCATCGAGGATTTTTATATTGCGCACATGGGCGAAATGAATTCTTCCCATAGCGCCGTATTTGCGTACCATCGCCGTATAATCATTTGCCTTTGTGCAGCCGAGGCTTCCGCTGCAAAGCGTAAGACCGTGGTGCTTGTCATCATAAAGCGAAAGGAAACGGTCGATATTTTTCTCGTTTGTTATTATTCTCGGAATGCCGAAAATAGACCACGGCGGATCATCCGGATGTATAGCCATATTTACATTGTATTCCACGGCTACGGGCATTATTTCCTTTATAAAATATTCGAGATTTTGCCAGAGTCCCTCTTCGCCCAGCTCCTTGTATGCATCGATAAGCTCTTTCATTTCGGAAGGCGAATATGAAGCATCCCAGCCGGGGAGAGCCAGCTTTGTGGGATCCATCTTTGCCACATCCTTTGTATAATAAACAAGCGCATTCGAGCCGTCGGAAAGCGGCTGATCAAGACGCGAGCGCGTCCAGTCAAAAACAGGCATGAAATTATAGCATACGCATTTCACTCCCGCTTCTGCGACGCGGCGGATATTTTCTTTATAATTATCTATATATTCCTGATAATTTCCGCGGCGGAGCTTTATATCCTCGTGGACGGGAATACTTTCTATTACCTCCATTTCGAGCCCTTTGTCATTACAGAGCTTTTTCAGACGCGCTATACTCTCGCGCGGCCATACTTTGCCCGGAGCTACATCATATACGGCGGTAACAGTACCCGTAATGCACGGGATTTGTCTGATTTTGTCGAGTGTGACGGGGTCGCTTTCCCCATACCATCTGAATGTTATTTTCAAATTCTGTATACTCCTTTCCGAATAATACATAATAAGATTATTATAAATAATCCGATTTGTCAAGACTTTTTCCCGCAAAAAACAAGGCAAAAAAATTTTTTTCGCATTTTTGAAATATTTGTGAGAAAAAATCGATATGCTTGCGACTAATAAACGTAAATCGCGATAAAAAGCGAAAATCAAATATCAAAATGAAAGCCGCAAAAAAGGCTTTCGGGAGGTTAATAATGAAAAAAATCTTATCTCTTATTCTCGTCGTAGGTATGCTCGCGGCTATGCTTGCTTCCTGCGGTAAAACAGACAAACCCGATTCCACATCCGCTACCACGGAAACAACGGGAAAACCCGAAGAAATCAAAAATACCGATTATTCCGTAGAGGATCTGATGAATAAAATCATCGAAACCATCGGCGGTAAAGTGACTGAAATAGACGAATACGACGGTTCCGAATTTGAAATAATGCTCACAGGTCCCCAGCATTTCAGCATAAGCAATGCAGACGAAGGCAAGTATTACAGCGGTATCTCCGAGAGCGCTTCCCTTGTCGAGGACGACGCAGTGTGGAACGAAAACGCCATGATGGGCGGCGATCCTTTTTCCATGGTTGTGGTAAAGCTGAAAAATGCCGCTGACGGCGACACAGTCAAAAACGAAGTTTTTGGCGGCGTTAATATGAGAAAATGGGTTTGCCGCAATGCCGACTATCTCATCACGGTAAATAACGGAAACTATGTTCTCATGGTTATGTGCTCCAAAGCAACATGCGAAAAAATAGCCGATGCTTTTGACAGCATTCTGGAAGAAACCTCCGGCAAACGCCTTGAAAAAGAATTCAGCATGGGCGATGACGACTTCTCGGTCGGTTTCTGATAATTTTTAAATATACAGCCCAAAGCGGGCGTAAAAGACTACTGTGAAAAATCGCGATGCCAATGAAAGCGTTTTCACAAAAAATCATGATAACTCCGCAATGAATATGCGGAAGACTTCGCTTGGTAAATCAACTACAATCAAGAAAGGTTAAAAAGAAAATATGGTCTTTTCAAGCTTACCTTTTCTCTATTACTTTCTCCCCGCAGTGCTTCTGCTCTATTTTATCGCACCGCGCAAAGTAAAAAATTACGTGCTTCTCGCTTTCAGCTTGTTCTTTTATTTTTACGGCGAAAAAAAGCTCGTGCTGCTGATGGTATTCACGGCGATGTGGGACTATCTCTGCTCGCGTTCCATTGACTTTTTCCGCCGCAGAAATAACAAAGTGATGCCGAAAGTATCGCTTATACTATCCCTGCTCGTCGATCTGGGACTGCTCTGCTATTTTAAATATACCGACTTTTTCATAGCTAATATAAATGCTATAGTGGGAACAAACATCCCTCTCCTGAAAATAGCTCTGCCGATAGGCATCAGCTTCTATACATTCCAGAGCCTGAGCTATACTATAGACGTATACCGCGGAAATGTCCCCGTGCAGAAAAATCCCTTCACTTATGCCACTTATCTCACGCTTTTCCCCCAGCTCGTGGCGGGACCTATCGTCCGCTACTCCACGGTGGTGGATGAACTGCAAAACAGAACTCACTCCTTTGAAAAATTCTCTCAGGGTGCGCTCCGTTTCTGTGTGGGTCTGGCAAAGAAAGTGCTCATCGCAAACGTAATCGGCGAATTTTGCTCGAAATTCTCCGCTATAGGAGAAAAAACCGTAGTGCTCTACTGGCTCTATGCCGTAGCATACAGCCTGCAGATTTATTTCGATTTTTCCGGCTACAGCGATATGGCTATAGGTCTGGGCAAAATATTCGGATTTGAATTCTGCGAAAACTTCAATTACCCTTATATATCAAAAAGCATAGCCGAATTCTGGCGCCGCTGGCATATATCGCTGGGCAGCTGGTTCCGCGATTATATTTACATTCCGCTCGGCGGAAACCGCGTGAAATTCGGCAGATGGATATTCAATATATTCGTAGTATGGTTTATCACCGGTTTCTGGCACGGCGCGGGATGGAATTTCATCCTGTGGGGTCTTTTCTTCGGTGTACTGCTCGTACTCGAAAAGCTCTTTCTCAATAAATTTTTCTCAAAAATTCCCGCCGTTTTCTCGCATATATATGTCATCATCGCCGTGATGATAAGCTTTGTAATATTCTCCTGCAAAGATAATCTCGGCGGATTTTCGCAGGGACTTGCGCATATAGGCGCAATGTTTGGCGGAGCGGGCGTGAAATTCTGCTCAGCGGAAACGCTTTATTATCTGCGCGATTACGGCGTGGTGCTGATAGCCGCTATCATCGGCTCTACTCCGCTTGTCAGAAATACTGCGAAAAAGCTTTGCGAAAAATGCAGTGCCCTTGAATATGCCGCTCCCGTTGTAGTAGCCGCTATTCTGATAATCTGCACAGGCGAGCTTGTGGATTCCACATTCAATCCGTTCCTTTATTTCAATTTCTGAGGAGGTAAAAATAATGGCAAAAACAAAAGTGAAAAATATAATAACCTCCGCGGTTTTCGTACTGATCATAGCTTTTCTTTCGATAGCGTGCCTTTTCCACAAACCAAACGATTATTCTTCATCCGAGAGAAGAAAGCTCGAGCAATTTCCGGAATTTTCTATGGAAAATGTGCTTTCCGGCAAGTTTTTCTCGAAATTTCAAACATACGCGGCAGATCAGTTTCCTATGCGTGAAGGCTTCCGCGAGATAAAATCGATTTCACGTTTTTATCTGCTCCATCGCAAAGAAAATAACGGTATATATATTTCAAACGGCGTCGCCGTAAAGAAAGAAACCAAAATAAATACAGACCGTCTTACATCAAATGTAAAGCTCTGGCAAAGCATAGTGGAGAAATATTTCCCCGATTCCAATATTTATTACAGTGTTATACCCGATAAAAACTATTATGCCTCGGGAAACAAATATCCGCATTACAGCTATGATGCATTTATGAATACCGTTTCTTCCAATGCTCCTTCCGGCGCAAAATATATCAATATATTTGACAGGCTCACCATTTCCGATTTCTATTCTACGGATATCCACTGGAAACAGGAATGCATTTATTCCGTAGCCGAAAAAATAGCTCAGTCCATGGGCGCAAAAATAGATGCGGAAGGCAGTTACAAAATAGAAAACTGCGGCGATTTTTATGGTGTTTATTACGGTCAGAGCGCACTCCCCCTTTCCCCGGATACGCTGAATATACTGAAAAACAGCACCACCGATTCCGCAAAAGTTTATCTCTACAGCTACAAAGACGGCAAATTTGTAAAAGATGAAACCGTGGTTTACAATCCTGAAGATCTTTCTTCAAATGACAGATATGATATATTCCTTTCCGGTCCGGAAGCGCTCGTGGAAATAGAAAATCCGAATAACAAAAACGGCAAAACCCTCTTTATATTCCGTGATTCTTTCGGTTCTTCCATCTCCCCCCTGCTCATATCCGGCTATGAACGCATAGTTCTCGCCGATACGAGATATATGTCCAGCGCGCTTCTTGCTCAGATAGGTCTGGATACACAGGGTGCTGCAGACGTGCTTTTCCTCTATACCACAACCACACTCAATGATACAGTAATGAGATAATTTATGCAAAAATAAAAAGGGATCCGCCACGCGGATTCCTTTTTTGTTTTGCGTGCGCTTTTTGGTTCTTTTCGCAAAAAAGGAAGAAGCGGGCGGCAGTTGCGCACTTGTTTCTTTGTCGCCTCGCGGCGACCAGTGCGAACATACTGCCCCGACAGTCCAACCGTAGACTAAATCGGAAGTATGGTTCAGACCCCCGCTTAACGCAGACTTTAGTCTGTTCAGACCAGAACTAAGCCTTCCACAACTTGATGTCCATCAAGCCATGCTCGCTCCGTCGGAGTTTAGTCTACAGTGGAAAGTATAGGCAAACTTTCGGCGTGGCACCACCCACCCCGTCGAATCTGCTCGCTTTTTGCGGCGTATTTTGTTCGCACGCGCGGTATGGCTGATGATATGCAGGGAGATGAACTTGAAATTTTTGATTTGCTATCTGTAGCACATACTTGCCGCGCATTACTTCCCGCGGCTGACTCGACGGGGTGCGAGGTAGTTTGCAAAGGAGGGCGAGGAGCCTTCCTTTGATGACTTTTGCCGCGCTTTTTGTCAGTGAAAAGCGCGACCCCCGTTTCTCCTTGCGGGAGAAAAAAACAATCCCTCCGTCGCGGCAAGCCGCGCCACCTCTGAACCCTCCTCTTGGTCACGCAAAAGTCCCACCTCGTTTCCTTTGGAGAGGAAAATAAAAGCATACATAAAACAGGGCTTCCGAAAACCGAAAGCCCTGTTTTTCATTCTCATTTTACCTTTTCAAGCAGCTTGTCTGCTATATCTATCTTCTCCCATTTTACGCCCAGCTCTTCTCTGCCGAAATGACCGAAAGCCGAAAGCTCGCGATAAATGGGCGCGCGAAGTCCGAAATAATCGATTATTGCCGCAGGGCGAAGATCCACTACCTCCGAAACAGCCGCCGCTATTTTTTCGTCCGCGCAGATTCCCGTTCCGAATGTATTTACATTCACGCAAAGAGGCGTTGCGACGCCTATCGCATAAGCTATCTGCACCTCGCATTTCTTTGCGATGCCTGCCGCTACGATATTTTTGGCTATGTATCTCGCGGCGTAGCACGCGCTTCTGTCCACCTTGGTGGGATCTTTTCCGGAGAAAGCGCCGCCGCCGTGCCTGCCGTAGCCGCCGTAAGTATCCACTATTATTTTGCGTCCCGTGAGTCCGCTGTCGCCATCGGGACCGCCCACAACAAATCTTCCCGTGGGATTTACAAAAATCTCGGTCTTGTCATCGATATATTTTGCCGGCACCACGGGCTCTATCACATATTTTATGATATCGCGGCGAATCTGTTCGAGCGAAACATCCGCGCTGTGCTGAGAAGAAACCACGATATTTGCCAGTCGGACTACCTTGTCGCCTTCATATTCCACAGTCACCTGCGTTTTGCCGTCGGGACGAAGATACGGCAGTGTGCCGTTTTTCCTCACCTCGGTAAGCTTTTTCGAAAGCTCATTTGCCAGCACATAGCCGAAAGGCATATAGCACGGCGTTTCATCGCAGGCAAAACCGAACATCATGCCCTGGTCGCCAGCGCCCGTCTTTTCATAAACACTGTCGTCGCCTTCTTTTGCCTCGAGCGAATTGTCCACGCCGAGCGCTATATCGGGCGACTGCCTGTGAATTTTGTTTATCACCGTGCAGGTATCGGCGCAAAAACCGCAATCGGGATAGATATATCCTATATCGCGTACCGCATCGCGCACTATCTTTTCTATATTGATTTCCGCCTTCGTGGTGATCTCGCCCATTACCATCACAAGATCGGTCGTAGCGCATGTTTCGCACGCTACGCGTGCCATCGGATCCACTTCATAAATAGCGTCGAGCACGCTGTCGGAAATTCTGTCACAAACCTTGTCGGGATGCCCCGGCGTCACAGATTCTGTAGCAAAAAATTTTCTTTCCATTTTATATTCCTCTTTGTTTTTATTTTCGTCTTATACCAAATAAAAAGCCCTCGGGTTTATCCCCCGAGGGCGAGCATACAATACTTTTTGCTCATCTATCGGGAATTGGCACCTTGTAAAAAACAGGTTGCCGGGCTTCATCGGGCCAGTCCCTCCGCCACTCTTGATAAGACTATATAAGTATACAGTATATATCGGATTTTGTCAATAGTTTTTTAAAAAAGTCCTATTATAAATTTTACGAGCTGCGAGCCGAATGTCATGATAAGCCCCGCCGTCAATACGCCGGCACATATAGAAATTATCGCTTTTTTCTTCGACATGCCGAAAACGGAAGCGACAAGAGCACCTGTCCACGCGCCCGTGCCGGGGAGCGGTATTGCCACGAAAACATAAAGTCCCCATGTGGCATATTTTTCTATTTTCTCTCTGTTTTTCTCCGCCTTTTCATAAAGCCAGTTTGAAATTTTCACGAATAATTTCACTTTGCAGCCACGCATCCATTTCAGTATGGCGTTTATAAAAAGGAGAATGAACGGGACGGGTACGCAATTACCTACGATTGAAACTATAAGTGTCCAGTGCCACGGGAGTCCCATTGCCGTGCCTATCGGAACAGCGCCGCGAAGCTCTATTATCGGCACCATCGAGATAAAGAACACATATAGATATTTTTTAAGCATAAAGCCCTCATTTTCTGCCCTTGATTATGGGCGAGAGTTTTTTATATATCGGAAGCGAAATCGCAAATGTCACCATGCCTTTTATAAAAGTGAAAGGCATATTGAAAATGAAAAGCGCCTGCCAGAGATTTCGTATGTTGGGGTTCACCGCCTGATAAAGACCGAGAACCATTTCGCTTTTCCAGCCTATCAGCGAAAAAAGCGGATATATTATAAAATAATTTGAAAAAACGCCTGCCACAGCCATGGTAACTGCGGCGATAAGAGCCGCTGCGGCAGCGCCTTTTCTCGTTTTGTGATGCTTATATATCGTGCCTGCAGTGACAGCGAAAATAAAGCTGAGAATGAAATTTGAAAGCTCACCCACACCGCCCGTAGTGGTAAAAATAAGATTTATCAGATTTTTTATCAGCGCCACAGCGGCACCGCCGAGCGGACCTATCGCAAATGAAGCGATGAGCACCGGAAGCTCGGAAAAATCAAATTTGATAAAGCTCGGCATCAGCGGAACATTGAAGCTGAGCATCATGAGTACAGCCGCCACAGCGGAAAAAACAGCCGTAACGGTGATATAGCGCAAAGATATACCTTTGGTTTTCATTTTTATACACCTCTTTTTTCATCCGGACTTTTACCGTCGGTCAGAGAATCGCACTCTGTCAGGCATTTTTGCCGCGCGGACTTTTACCGCCGATATGGAATTTCACCATTCCCCCAAAGATTGTATTCGGGAAAATTTCCCGATATCATATTTTATACAAAAGTATCATTTGGATTTTATGCCGCAATGATACAAAATATTACGAAAATAAAAGTTTCGGGGCGGATATCCGCCCCGAAACAGACAAAAGTCAATTTACAAAACCGATATTCTGCGATAAATACTTATGCAAGAATCTCAGCAACGACGCCTGAACCAACTGTTCTGCCGCCTTCACGAATAGCGAAACGAAGTCCCTTTTCGCAAGCGATCGGAGAAATGAGTTCAACTGTCATATCAACGTTATCACCGGGGCGGCACATTTCAACGCCTTCGGGAAGCTCGATAACGCCTGTAACGTCTGTTGTTCTGAAGTAGAACTGAGGTCTGTAGCCTGCGAAGAAGGGTTTCTTACGGCCGCCTTCTTTTTCTGTCAGAACGTAAACGTGACCAATGAATTTTGTGTGAGCATTAACAGAGCCGGGTTTGCAGAGAACCTGTCCTCTTTCGATTTCGTCTTTAGCAATACCACGGAGAAGAGCACCTATGTTATCGCCTGCTTCAGCCTGATCAAGAAGCTTCTTGAACATTTCAACACCGGTAACCGTAGTTGTCTTCTTTTCGTCTGTGAGACCAACGATTTCTACTACATCGCCAACCTTAACTGTACCTCTCTCAACTCTACCTGTAGCAACTGTACCACGGCCGGAGATGGAGAATACGTCCTCGACAGGCATAAGGAAGGGGAGATCAGCCTTTCTGTCAGGGGTGGGGATATAGGAGTCAACAGCATCCATGAGCTCGAGGATAGGAGCATATTCGGGAGCGTTGATATCTGTGCTTGTGCTTTCGAGAGCTGCACGAGCGGAACCGCGGATGATAGGAGTATCATCGCCCGGGAAGTCGTACTGGTTGAGAAGGTCGCGAACGTCCATTTCAACGAGTTCGAGAAGCTCTTCGTCGTCTACGAGGTCGCACTTGTTAAGGAATACAACGATTGCAGGAACGCCAACCTGACGAGCAAGAAGAACGTGCTCGCGGGTCTGCTGCAGAGGACCGTCGGAAGCTGCAACAACGAGGATGGCACCATCCATCTGAGCAGCACCTGTGATCATGTTCTTAACGTAGTCAGCGTGTCCGGGGCAGTCAACGTGAGCGTAGTGACGCTTAGCTGTTTCATACTCAACGTGTCTTGTGTTGATTGTGATACCTCTTGCCTTCTCTTCGGGAGCGTTATCGATCTGGTCATACTTGAGGAACTCGATATTGGAGTTTGTAAGAGCAAGAGTCTTTGTGATAGCCGCGGTAAGAGTTGTCTTGCCGTGGTCAACGTGTCCGATTGTACCAATGTTAACGTGGGGTTTTGTTCTTTCGAATTTAGCCTTTGCCATTGTAAAATCCTCCTTGGTTTTAAGTTTTTGTTATTTTTTGATTTTAAGAAACGAAAATTATTTCTTTCTGCCGTTGATAATATCTTCGGCAATGTTCTTCGGAACCTCTGCAAAGTGGCTGGGTTCCATCGAATATACGCCGCGTCCCTGTGTTCTGGAACGAAGGTCGGTAGCATATCCGAACATTTCCGCAAGCGGGATGAAAGCAGTGATCTGCTGTGCGCCTGCTACAGGCTCCATGGACTGGATAGCGCCGCGGCGGGAGCTTACATCTCCCATTACATCGCCCATATAGTCGTCCGGCGTAACGATTGTAACCTTCATTATCGGCTCTGTGAGTACCGGTGAAGCTTTTCTCATGGCGTTCTTGAAAGCCATAGAACCGGCGATCTTGAATGCCATTTCAGAAGAGTCAACTTCATGGTAAGAACCGTCGTTCAGGGTAACCTTTACGTCAACTACATTGTAGCCCGCGAGAACACCTGCCTGCATTGCGCCGCGGATACCTGCATCAACAGCGGGGATATACTCTTTCGGTATAGCGCCGCCAACGACCTTGTTGATGAATTCGTATCCCTTGCCGGGTTCGTTGGGTTCGATAGTAATCTTGACATGACCATACTGACCTTTACCGCCGGACTGTCTTGCATATTTGCAATCTTCGTCCACAGCCTTTTTGATTGTTTCCTTGTAAGAAACCTGAGGCTTGCCTACATTTGCCTCTACCTTGAATTCACGCAGAAGTCTGTCCACGATGATTTCGAGGTGAAGCTCGCCCATGCCGGCGATGATTGTCTGACCTGTTTCCTCGTCCGTATAAACGCGGAATGTCGGGTCTTCCTCGGCAAGCTTGGAAAGAGCGATACCCATTTTTTCCTGACCTGCTTTTGTCTTGGGCTCGATGGCTACCTTGATAACAGGCTCTGGGAATTCCATGGATTCGAGGACTATAGGATGCTTTTCGTCGCAAAGAGTATTGCCTGTGGTGGTATTCTTTGTTCCGACTACGGCTGCGATATCGCCGCTGTAGCAGATATCTATGTCCTTTCTCTCATTTGCATGCATCTGGAGAATACGTCCGAAACGTTCTCTCTGGTTTTTGTTTGTGTTGTAAGCCGTTTCGCCTGCCGCGATTTTGCCCGAATATACGCGGAAAAAGCAAAGCTTTCCTACGTAGGGGTCGGTCATAATCTTGAAAGCGAGCGCTGCAAAAGGCTCGTCATCGGAAGAAATTCTTTCTTCCTCCTCGCCTGTATCGGGGTTTACGCCCTTTATGGCGGGGACATCGGTAGGTGCGGGCATATAATCAACGATAGCGTCGAGAAGTTTCTGAACGCCTTTGTTCTTATATGATGTACCGCATACAACGGGAACTATTTTGTTCTCTATTGTGGCGACACGGATAGCCTTTTTGAGTTCTTCCGTGGTGATTTCCTCACCTGCGCAGTACTTTTCAAAAAGCGCATCGTCCGTTTCCGCAACGGATTCTACCATTTTTGTTCTGTATTCGTTTGCGAGCTCAACCATATCTTCGGGGATAGGCTCTACGCGAATGTCTTTTCCGAGGTCATCATAATAAACATCGGATTCCATGTTCACAAGATCTACTATACCGCGGAATGTGGCTTCTTTACCGATAGGAAGCTGAATCGGTACAGGATTAGCTTTGAGCCTGTCCTTTATCATCTTCACTACGCGGTAGAAATCCGCACCGGTTATGTCCATTTTGTTGACATAGCACATTCTCGGAACGCCGTATTTATCAGCCTGACGCCAAACGGTTTCAGACTGAGGTTCAACGCCGCCTTTTGCGCAGAGAACGGTAACGGAACCGTCCAGCACGCGCAGCGAACGCTCAACTTCCACAGTAAAGTCAACGTGTCCGGGGGTATCTATGATGTTGATACGGTTTCCTTTCCAGTAGCAGGTAGTAGCGGCAGAGGTGATTGTGATACCTCTTTCCTGTTCCTGCTCCATCCAGTCCATCGTAGCGCCGCCATCGTGAACTTCGCCGAGCTTATGTGTCTTGCCCGTATAGAAAAGTATTCTTTCCGTCGTGGTGGTTTTACCCGCATCAATATGAGCCATTATACCAATATTTCTGGTACGCTCAAGTGGATATTCTCTCGACATATATAGCTCCTTAAAATTTATGGGTTGGTTTTTATTTCACGCCGCAGTGCGTCCGGCACGAAAATCAATATCTGTAATGTGCGAAAGCTCTGTTGGCTTCTGCCATCTTGTGAGTTTCCTCTTTCTTCTTTACGGCACCGCCCATATTGGAGAGCGCGTCAATGATTTCGCCGGCGAGTCTTTCCGCCATTGTTCTTTCACTGCGCTTTCTCGAATATGTTACGAGCCAACGAAGACCGAGTGTCTTTTTTCTTTCGGGGCGAACCTCCATAGGAACCTGGTAGGTTGAACCGCCGACTCTGCGAGCCTTGACTTCCAGTGTAGGCATAATATTTTCTATAGCCTCCTGGAAAGCGTCAAGTGCGGGCTTGCCTGTCTTTTCCTCTACGATTGCGAAAGCATCGTAAACGATTTTCTGAGCAACGCCCTTCTTGCCGTCGTTCATTATGTTGTTTATAAGCTTTGTTACAAACTTAGAACCATAAAGCGGATCCGGCAGAACATCTCTTTTTGAAATTTGACCTCTTCTGGGCACTGTACTTCCCTCCTTCATAGAATGATATCATAGGTACTCGAAAGTTTCCTCCCGCTGTGCTTTGTTTTGAAAAGACCGTGATTCCTTTCCGGACATATACACATCTATTTATCAAAAGCAATTGCACCTGCGATTAGATTTCTCTTGCTACTCTATATTGTAAAATTACTTTTTAGCGGCTGTTTTCTTAGCGCGCTTTGCACCGTAGAGCGAACGGCTCTGATTACGGTTGGCAACACCCTGTGTATCGAGCGTACCGCGGATAATGTGGTAACGCACACCAGGCAGGTCACGTACTCTTCCGCCTCTGATGAGGACTACGGAGTGCTCCTGAAGGTTATGTCCGATACCGGGAATATAGGTCGTAGCCTCAAGACCGTTTGTAAGTCTTACTCTGGCGATTTTACGAAGAGCCGAGTTAGGCTTTTTCGGCGTTGTGGTCGTAACCTTTGTGCAAACACCTCTCTTCTGAGGAGAGCTCTGATCCGTGTATTCCTTTTTCAGAGAGTTGAAGCCCTGCTGAAGGATAGGAGTTTTGGATTTGTATGTGTTTTTCTCACGTCCGTTGCGAACAAGCTGGTTAAAGGTTGGCATAAGGCACCTCCTTACTTTTTAAAATAAATAGATATATATACATCCCCGCGACGGAACGCACTTTCCCGCCGTGCGGCTGTAAACTTATTTAAGAACCACGCAAACCGCGCAGCCCACGTCTATTTCGCAGAGCTTTCCGAGCTCTTCCATTGTATGGGAGCAGTCAAATTCCACTCCCGCATCGCGGCAAAGCTCCTCGAGCGAAGCCACGAGCTTTTCCTCTGCGTCCGTCGCGGCGAACGCTTTTCTTGCGCTACCGCCTTTTATCAGTTTTTTCGATTGATTCAGCCCTGCGACGAAAACCGCGGGCAAAGGTATGTCTGATGACATTTTCAGGGGATTTCCTTTCAAAAAAATATTATATTATGTAATGCGAAAAAGACCCTCTTTCACGCATAATTACATATCATATACTATATCATGAAATTCGCGATTTGTCAACGAATTTTAAAATATTTTTGCCAATTTTTTATGATTTCAGGCGGTATTTTTCAAAGCATGGCTTTCCGCCGTGAAAAAGCATCGGGCACCCGTCGGAAAAATCCCGACGGATGCCTGTAAAAAGCTTTATTTAAATTGAACCTTCACCGGCAGCGCGGCTTTCGCCGACAGCCGCAGTGACAGCGGCGAATTCGGAGTTCTGCCCCTCTGCGCCTACTTCTTTTACCTCGATATTGTTGTATATATCAAGTCCCGTGCCCGCGGGAATAAGTTTACCGATGATTACATTTTCCTTCAGACCGATAAGGTGATCCACTTTACCCTTGATGGCAGCCTCGGTAAGAACCTTGGTTGTTTCCTGGAAGGATGCGGCGGAAAGGAAGGATTCCGTCTGCAAAGCAGCCTTTGTGATACCGAGGAGGACAGGCGATGATGTAGCGGTGCGGAGCGTCTTTTCTCCTGCCGCTATTCTTGCCTCTATCTTCTCGTTTTCTTCGAGGAGCTCTGTATTGTCGATTATCGAGCCCATCAGCAGATCGGTATCGCCGCCGTCCTCTACGCGCACTTTGCGCGTCATCTGACGTGCGATTACTTCTATATGCTTATCGTTTATCTCGATATCCTGCATGCGGTAAACGCGCTGGATTTCGCGGATGATATAATCGTATACGGCGGAAAGTCCGTTGATTCTCGTAATGTCGGCAGGGCTCATATTACCCTCGGTGAGAACATCGCCGCGGTTTACATAAGCGCCGTCCTCGATGAGGATTCGTATGCCGTAAGGAATGGGATATACCACTTCCTCGCCCGTTTCGGCGGAAGAAATAATGATATTTCTCGATCTCTTTGCATCTGCAAAATGAGCAACGCCGGAAACCTCGGAAACGGTAGCCGTTTTCTTCGGCTTGCGCGCCTCAAATACTTCCGTAACTCTCGGCAGACCCTGTGTGATATCGCTTCCCGCGATACCGCCCGTATGGAATGTACGCATCGTAAGCTGTGTACCGGGTTCGCCTATTGACTGAGCCGCGATGATACCTACGGCTTCGCCTATGCTTACCGTCTTGCCCGTGGCAAGGTCGGAACCGTAGCAATGAGCGCATACGCCGTATTTGCATTTGCATTTCAGTATGGAACGTACATAAACCTTTGTAATGCCGGCATTCACGATATTCTGTGCCTGCTCCAGAGTGAGCATATCGCCGTGATGAGCGAGAACCTCGCCCGTGTGCGGATTTACGACATCGTTTATCACAAATCTGCCGGGCAGTCTGTTTACGAGCGGCTCGATTACTTCGTTGCCGTCGCCCATTACGTCGGATACCCATATACCCTCCGTAGTGCCGCAGTCCTCTTCTCTTACGATGACATCCTGCGATACATCGACGAGTCGTCTTGTAAGGTAACCGGAGTCTGCCGTTTTCAGAGCCGTATCGGAAAGCGATTTACGCGAGCCTCTCGCACCGGAGAAGTACTCGAGAACATTCATGCCTTCACGGAAGTTGCTCTTGATCGGGATTTCCATGGTACGGCCTGTAGCCGAGAACATCAGACCGCGCATACCTGCGAGCTGACGCATCTGGCTCATCGAACCACGGGCACCCGAGTCACTCATCATGTTTATAGGATTGTATCTGTCAAGACATTCCTGGAGAGCATCTGTCACGTCTTTTGTCGTCTGCTCCCATACGTTGATAACACTCTTATAGCGCTCTTCTTCGGAAAGCAGACCGCGACGGAAATCGCGCTGGATGTGATCCACTTTCTTTTCTGCCTCCGCGATGAGAGTTTTCTTTTCTGCAGGAACCGTCATATCCGAAACGGATATGGAGATGGATGCCTTTGTGGAATATTTGAAACCGTTTGCCTTGATAGCGTCGAGAACCTGCGCGGCTATGGTGGGACCGTGCTTTCTTATTGTCCTGTCAACTATCTGACCGAGCTGCTTTTTCTTTGTGGTGAACATTATTTCGAGATCGAGCAGCTTTGAGGGATCGCTTCTGTCCACAAAACCGAGGTCCTGCGGGATAGGAGCATTGAATATAAGTCTGCCGAGTGTGGCGTCGATAAGACCCGTGTGGGTAACGCCGTTTATCTCGCGGGAAACGCGTACCTTGATAGGTGCGTGCATGCCGAGCAGACCGTTTGCATAAGCCATCATGGCTTCGTCGAAATCTTTGAAAATGCTTCCCTCTCCGGGTTCGCCCGCGCGGTCTATGGTAAGATAGTAGGAACCGAGCACCATATCCTGAGAAGGAACGGTTACGGCTTTACCGTCGACAGGCTTCAAGAAGTTGTTTGCGGAAAGCATGAGGAATCGCGCCTCTGCCTGTGCTTCGCTGGAAAGCGGAATATGGACAGGCATCTGGTCGCCGTCGAAGTCGGCATTGAATGCCGAGCAAACGAGCGGGTGAAGCTTTATCGCTCTGCCCTCTACGAGTATCGGCTCAAATGCCTGAATGGAAAGTCGGTGAAGCGTAGGAGCGCGGTTGAGCAGTACGGGATGGTCCTTGATAACCGTTTCGAGCGCGTCCCATATCTCGGGGCTTGCCTTTTCCACCTTTTTCTTGGCGTCTTTTATATTGGATGCGCTCTGTGTTTCGACAAGGCGCTTCATAACGAAAGGCTTGAAAAGCTCGAGAGCCATTTCCTTCGGAAGTCCGCACTGATAAATCTTCAGCGAAGGACCTACGACGATAACGGAACGTCCGGAGTAGTCGACACGTTTGCCGAGCAGGTTCTGACGGAAACGTCCCTGCTTGCCGCGAAGCATCTCGGAAAGCGATTTGAGCGGACGGTTGCTGGAACCGCCTGTCACGGGCTTTCCGCGTCTGCCGTTGTCGATGAGGGCATCCACTGCCTCCTGGAGCATACGCTTTTCGTTTCTTATGATTATTTCCGGCGCATAAAGCTCGGTGAGCTTTTTGAGTCGGTTATTTCTGTTTATTACTCTGCGGTAGAGATCGTTGATATCGGTCGTGGCAAATCTGCCGCCGTCCAGCTGTACCATCGGGCGTATATCCGGCGGGATTACGGGGATAACATCCAGTATCATCCATTCGGGGCGGTTGCCCGACTTTCTGAATGCCTCCACTACCTCCAGACGCTTGATGATGCGGAGCTTTTTCTGACCGCTCGCCGCATTCAGCTCGGCTTTCAGCTGCTCGGAAAGCTTCTCTATATCAATTTCGCAAAGAAGCTCTTTTACAGCCTCTGCGCCCATGCCCACGCGGAAATCGTTTTCGTATTTTTCATACATTTCACGATATTCGCGCTCGGAAAGAAGCTGCATTTTTTCGAGAGGAGTATTTCCGGGATCGAGAACTATATACTGCGCAAAGTAGAGAACCTTTTCAAGAAGTCTGGGTGAAAGGTCCAGAAGAAGACCTATGCGGGAAGGTATAGCGCGGAAATACCATATATGAGACACCGGAGCGGCAAGCTCTATATGGCCCATTCTCTCGCGGCGGACCTTTTTCGTCGTCACTTCCACTCCGCATTTCTCGCAGACTTTGCCTTTGTAGCGTACTCTTTTGTACTTGCCGCAAAGACATTCCCAGTCCTTTGTCGGGCCGAATATCTTTTCGCAGAAAAGACCGTCCTTTTCGGGGCGAAGCGTTCTGTAGTTTATGGTTTCCGGCTTTGTAACCTCGCCGCTGGACCAGCTTCTTATCATTTCAGGGGACGCAAGTCCTATTTTTATAGAATTAAAAATCTGTTTTCCCATTTTGCATTTCCCCCTTTATTATTCCATATCGTCATCGTCGGCGAAATCTTCATCGTCGGCAAATTCTTCGTCATCGTAATCAAAATCGTCGTCATCCTCGTCGTCGCCGCCTGCAAATTCCGATTCGGGATCGTCTATGATGCGGATATGATCTTCATCATTTTCGCCCTCTACCGTCTTGCCTATATCGTCGAGCGATACGGTGGTCGGTGCGTCATCCAGATCGTCGCCTATGGAAGAAAGTGCTATTTCCTCGCCGTTTTCGTCGAGAACCTTTATATCAAGCGCCAGCGACTGAAGCTCTTTTACGAGCACGCGGAATGATTCGGGCACGCCGGGAGTAGGTATATTCTGACCCTTTACGATAGCCTCGTAAGCCTTTACACGTCCCGTGACATCGTCGCTCTTTACTGTGAGTATTTCCTGGAGGGTGTATGCCGCGCCGTAAGCTTCGAGCGCCCAGACTTCCATTTCGCCGAAACGCTGACCGCCGAACTGAGCTTTACCGCCCAGAGGCTGCTGCGTAACGAGAGCGTAAGGACCGGTGGAACGCGCGTGAATTTTATCGTCTACGAGGTGGTGCAGCTTGAGGTAATACATTATGCCCACCGTTACGGGGTTGTCAAATGCTTCGCCTGTTCTGCCATCGTAAAGAATCTGCTTTCCGTCTACGGTTTTCAGCTTTCTTTCGGCTATTTTCTCGGCTACGAGAGCTTTGTTTGAAAGCTTATCCTCGCCGAATTCCACATATTTCTTTTCGCCCGTTTCCTCGTCTGTCACTTCTTCATAGAATTTTCTGCCCTTGAGCACATCGCTCGGGAGAACATCTCTGTAAAGTCCCGCGAGGGTGAGCGCTTCCGTGATATCGCTTTCCTTTGCGCCGTCAAATGCAGGCGTCATGACCTTGAAACCGAGATGCTTTGCGGCGATGCCGAGATGTACCTCCAGCACCTGACCGATATTCATTCGGGAAGGAACGCCCAGAGGATTCAGCACGATATCGAGAGGCGTGCCGTCCGCGAGATAAGGCATATCCTCGGGAGGAAGTATGCGGGAAACGACACCTTTGTTACCGTGACGTCCTGCCATTTTGTCGCCCACGGATATCTTTCTCTTCTGAGCTATATAAACGCGTACAGTCTTGCTTACGCCGGGGGCAAGATCATCGGAATTTGCGCGTGAGAATACTTTCACATCCACTACTATGCCGCTTTCGCCGTGAGGCAGACGCAGCGACGTATCGCGCACCTCGCGTGCCTTTTCGCCGAATATCGCGCGCAGCAGCTTTTCTTCGGGAGTGAGCTCCGTTTCACCCTTCGGCGTAACTTTACCCACGAGTATATCGCCCGCGTGAACATCCGTACCGATGCGGATGATACCGTCGGCATCCAGATCCTTGAGCGCGTCCTCGCCGCAGTTCGGAATTTCTCTCGTGATTTCTTCCGGACCGAGCTTGGTATCTCTTGCTTCCGTATTGTATTCTTCTATATGAATAGATGTATAAACGTCATTGCGGACGAGATTTTCATTGAGCAGTACGGCGTCCTCGTAGTTGTAGCCTTCCCATGTCATGAAACCGATGAGAGCATTCTTGCCGAGGGAGATTTCGCCGTTTGATGTGGCGGGGCCGTCGGCTATCACGTCGCCCTTTTCAATTCTGTCGCCGAGATTTACTATAGGTCTCTGGTTTACGCACGTACCCACATTGGAACGTTTGAATTTCAGGAGCGCGTATCTGTCCTTCTGACCGTCGTCGCGGCGGATGATTATTTCGTCTGCGCATACTTTTTCGACGTATCCGCTTTCCTTTGCTATGATACATACGCCGGAGTCTATCGCCGCCTTGTATTCCATACCGGTACCTACGATAGGAGATTCCGTTACCATCAGCGGCACAGCCTGCTTCTGCATGTTCGAACCCATGAGCGCACGGGAGTTATCGTCGTTTTCAAGGAACGGAATGAAGCCCGTGGCTACGGAAATGAGCATTTTCGGCGATACATCCATGTAATCCACTTTGGATGCGTCCACCTCAACGATTTCCGCCTTATCGCGCGCGGTAACCTTGCGGTTTACAAATCTGCCCTCTTCGTCGAGCGGCTCGTTTGCCTGCGCCACGATATAGTTGTCTTCCACGTCGGCTGTCATATATTCCACATTTTCGGTAACTATGCCCGTCGCCTTGTCAACCTTGCGGAAAGGCGCCTCGATAAAGCCGTAATCGTTTATCTTTGCATAACATGCGAGATAGGAAATAAGACCTATATTAGGACCTTCGGGCGTTTCTATCGGGCATATACGACCGTAATGCGTATAATGCACGTCGCGGACTTCAAACGAAGCTCTGTCCCTGGAAAGACCGCCGGGACCGAGTGCCGAAAGACGGCGCTTGTGCGTAAGCTCTGCGAGCGGGTTATTCTGATCCATGAACTGCGAAAGCTGTGACGAACCGAAAAATTCGCGTATCGCAGCCACTACGGGACGTATGTTTATCAGTCCCTGCGGAGTGAGATTGTCCGCGTCCTGCGTCGTCATGCGCTCTTTTATCACCTTGTCCATGCGGGAGAAACCTATTCTCAGCTGGTTCTGGATAAGCTCGCCTACGGCGCGTATTCTTCTGTTTCCGAGATGGTCTATATCATCGGGGTTGCCTATGCCGTGGGCAAGGCACACGAGATAGTTGAGAGAAGCGAAGATATCGTCCTTTGTGATATGCTTGGGAGAAAGCTCTGCGGCTCTTTCCTTTGCTTCGGCTTTTATCTTTTCGGGATCGCCGCCGCATTCCTCCATTATCGAGAGGAGCAGACCGAGCTTCACATGCTCGTTTATGCCGCAGTCGCGCAGGTCATAACCGAGGACATCCTTGGCATCGACCATTCCGTTTCCGAAAACTTTCATTTCCTTGCCGTCGCCGATATCTACGTAAGCCTCGTTCACGCAGGCGTGCTCGATCACGCTCGCCTCATCGTAGGTGAGCGTTTTGCCCGCATCGTAAATCAGCTCTCCCGTGAGAGGATTTACCACGGGACGCGTGAGCGTTCTGCCCGCGAGTCTTTTGCCGAGGGCGGTTTTCTTGTCGAATTTATATCTGCCGACAGCCCCGAGATCGTAATGCTTCTGATCGAAGAACATATTGTTCACGAGGATCTGGGCGCTTTCCACTATGGCAGGCTCGCCGGGACGGAGCTTTTTGTAAATCTCCTTCAGCGCCTCTTCGTAGGGAGTAGTGCCGTTTTTGTCGGCTTCCGTCTGCATACCGTCTTTTTCAAGCGTGGCGAGTATTTTGGGATCGTCGCCGTAAACGGAGCGTACACCCGTGGACGAAGCCGTGGCTTCTTCCAGCGCGCGTATAAGTATTGTCGCGGGGATTTTTCTGTTTTTGTCGATACGGACCCAGCAAACGTCATTCAGATCAGTTTCGTATTCGAGCCATGCGCCGCGATAAGGGATAACTGTAGCTTTCACTATCATTTTGCCCGTCTTGTCCATAGCTGTTTCGTAATACATACCCGGCGAACGCACGAGCTGGGAAACCACTACTCTCTGGGCACCGTTGATAATGAATGTTCCTTCATCGGTCATGAGCGGGAAATCACCCATAAAGAGATCCTGCTGTTTTACCTCGCCTGTGCTTTTGTTGGTAAGTCTTACCGTAACTCTGAGCGGCGCGGCATAGTTGACATCTCTCTCTTTGCATTCCTCTATGGAATATTTCGGCGTGGTGTCTATCGAAAAATCGACAAATTCGATAACAAGATTACCGGAATAATCCACTATGGGAGAAACGTCGGCGAGAACTTCTCTGATACCTTTTTCAATGAGCCAGCCGTACGATTTCTTCTGTACTTCGAGGAGATCGGGCATATCGATGATATCCTTTACTCTGGCGTAGCTCATTCTGACGTTTTTGCCAAGCTGCTGGGGTTTGATTCTCATATAATCACTCCATTCATAATTTAGCTTGCCTTGACTTTGCGCAAAAAATCTTTATTTTTACCTGCTTTTTTATCGATTTTCAGCCGTTTGTTTTTCGTCACGGCTAAAAATGGCGATAGCATAAGCAATTATAATGCAGTTTATAAGTATACCACCCGTTTTTCAATATGTCAAGAGGATTTTACCACTTTTTTTAAATAAATATTGACTTTTTTGCCTGATGATAATATAATTAAATAAATCCGCGCGAAAATCGGCATAATTCCGCCCTTTTTGCGCATTTTTCAGGAAGTGAGGTCAATATTCCATGAAATGGACTTCTTTAAACGATATCCGCGAGAAATTTCTCTCGTTTTTCGAGTCGAAAGGTCATCTCCGTCATGAAAGCTATTCGCTTATTCCCGAGGGAGATAAATCTCTTCTGCTCATAGTGGCGGGCATGGCTCCGCTGAAAAAATATTTCACGGGCGAAGCCGTACCGCCCTGCCGCCGTATGACGACATGTCAGCGCTGCATCCGTACAAACGATATAGAAAACGTAGGCTATACGGCTCGCCACGGCACATATTTCGAAATGCTCGGCAATTTCTCCTTCGGCGATTATTTCAAGGAGGAAGCTCTGCCGTGGGCATGGGAATTTCTCACGCAGGTGCTCGAAATCCCCGAGGACAAGCTCTGGCCCTCGATATACGAAAAGGACGACGAGGCTTTCGAGATATGGAATAAGAAAATCGGAGTTCCCGCCGAGAGAATAATCCGCCTCGGCAAAGAGGATAATTTCTGGGAGCACGGCAGCGGTCCCTGCGGTCCCTGCTCCGAAATATATTTCGACCGCGGAGAAAAATACGGCTGCGGCAAGCCCGATTGCAGACCGGGCTGTGACTGTGACAGATATATGGAAATCTGGAATAACGTTTTCTCCCAGTTCAATAACGACGGCAACGGCAATTATACCGAGCTGATCCAGAAAAATATAGATACCGGCATGGGACTGGAACGCCTCGCCTGCGTGATGCAGGGCGTGGACAGTATGTTTGATGTGGATACGATACAGAATATCATTTCCGCGATCGGCGACAAAGCCGGCATAAAATACAAAGAAAACGAAAAAGCCGATATATCCATGCGTATCATCGCAGACCACGCGCGCGCCTCCGCTTTCCTCATAGCCGACGGCGTAATGCCATCCAACGAAGGCAGAGGATATGTTCTGCGCCGCCTGCTCCGCCGCGCCTGCCGCCATGGCAGACTCCTCGGCATAAAGGGTCCTTTCCTCGACGATATAATAAAAGTAGTGGCGCATGAAAATGCGAGCGCATACCCCATGCTCACGCAGAAGCTGGATTATATCCTCAAAATAGCCGGACTGGAAGAAGAACGTTTCTCCCGCACGGTGGAATCGGGCATGAACCTGCTCGAAAATCTGATCGGCGATGCCGGAGCAAACGGCACGAAAATCATTTCCGGCGCGGATGCTTTCAAACTTTCCGATACCTACGGTTTTCCCATAGATCTCACGCGCGAAATAGCTGCCGAGCGCGGCATTTCCGTAGATGAAGAGGGATATAAAGAAAAGCTCGCCGAGCAGAAAAAGCGCGCACGCGATGCACGCGGCAATATCGGCGGCTGGGACGGCAAAACAGCCGATACGCTTTCCGACGTGGCAAAAACGGAATTTGTCGGATATGACAGGCTCGAAACAAAAGCAAAAGTAATCGCGCTCATCGACTGCGATACGGACGAGCGCACCGATATAGCTTCCGGCAAAACCGTGGTCATCACCGACCGCACGGTTTTCTACGGTGAAGGCGGCGGCGAGGTAGGCGATACGGGCACAGCCTGCTCCGAAAACGCAAAGATAAATGTGACGGACACAAAGAAAAAGGACGGCATATATATGCACGTATGCGATATATATGAAGGTTCCCTTTCCGTCGGCGACGAAATCACTCTCAGCGTGGAGCCGGTTCGCCGCGCGGCTGTAAAGCGCAATCACAGCGCCGTTCACCTGCTGGATGCGGCTCTGCGTCGCATACTCGGCGATCATATAGCGCAGGCGGGCTCTTATGTGGATGAATACCGCGGCAGATTTGATTTCACTCATTTTTCCGCAGTTACGCCCGACGAGCTGAAAAAAGCCGAGCGCATGATAAACGAAATCATCCTTTCAAATATTAAATCAGATATTTTCGAAACGGATATAGATACGGCAAAGAAATCCGGCGCCATCGCGCTTTTCGGCGAAAAATACGGCAGCACCGTGCGCGTAGTGAAATTCGGAGATTTTTCGAGTGAGCTTTGCGGCGGATGCCATGTCGGTGCCACGGGCGAAATCGGTCTTTTCCGCATAATTTCGGAAAGCTCCGTTGCCGCAGGCACGCGACGCATCGAAATAATGACGGGTATGAACGCATACAATGCCGTGCTCGAAAATGAGAAGCTTCTTTCCGATACGGCAGCCGCGCTGAAAGTAAGCGGCGCAGCCGAAATTCCCGCGAAAATAGCCGCAAACGCAGAGGAAGCAAAAGCTCTGAAAAAGGAAAACGAGGCGCTTTCTCTGAAGCTGGCTTCGGGAAGCATAAAGAAAATGCTGGATAATGCTGCAGCTGTCGGCACGCTCCGCGTTGCCACACTCGAAAGCGAGCTTCCGCTCGAAACGCTCCGTTCGCTGGGCGACGACATAAAGGCAAATAATCCCGATATCGTAGCGGTGATGAGCACTACCGCAGGCGGCAAGCTGAATATAGTAGCCGTATGCGGCAAGGATGCGGTTTCCTCCGGCGTGAAGGCGGGCGATACCGTAAAGAAAATATGTTCCATAGTCGGCGGAGGCGGAGGCGGCAGACCCGATGTAGCCTGCGCAGGCGGCAAATTCCCCGAAAAAGTCGGCGAAGCCATGGCTTCCGTGTGCGATATAGTGAAATCGCTTATTAAATAAACAAGGAGAAAAAATCATGGAAAACTGTCTTTTCTGTAAAATAGCTTCCGGAGATATTCCCTCCTCAAAGGTTTATGAGGATGAAGAAATCCTCGCTTTCCGCGATATAAATCCTCAGGCTCCCGTCCATGTGCTTGTCATTCCGAAAACGCATATCGCCGGCGCCGATGATATCACTGCGGAAAACAGCGGCATAGTATCGTATATATTTGAGAAAATCCCCGCCATAGCAAAATCCGCAGGAATAACAAACGGCTACCGCATAATATCAAATTGCGGTCCCGATGCCTGCCAGAGTGTGCCCCATCTGCATTTTCATATTCTCGGCGGCGCACAGCTCGCAGACAAAATGGCATGAGTGATAAAGTAATAAATGAAAAAACAGTCCGTTCCAACGGACTGCTTTTTTGTTTCATTGTGAGATTTCATTTTCTCTCCAAAGGAAACGAAGGTGTACTTTTCTATGAAGAAAAGTACCAAAAGTCAAAAAGAGGAAAGAATTCCTCTTTTGAACTCTTTCTTTGTCGCCTCACGGCGACCAGTGCGAACACACTGCCCCGTCAGTCCTACCGCAGACTAAACCGGAAGTGCGGATCAAATCCACGCTTAACACGGACTTTAGTCTGTTCAGATTTTGGCTTTAGCCGCCACGTTTCGATGTCCATCAAGCCATGCTCGCTCCGTCGGAATTTAGTCTATAGTGGGAAGTGTATCAAAAGCCGCGGCGAGAGCCATCCACCCCGTCGAATCTGCTTGTTTTTTGCGGCATACTTTGTTCGCACGCGCGGTATGGCGGTAGTTTCGCGGAGAGATAGACAAAAACTTTTTTGATTTGCTATATATAGCACATACTTGCCGCGCATTGCTTTTTGCGGCTAACTCGACGGGGTGCGAGGTAGTTTGCAAAGGAGGGCGAGGAGCCTTCCTTTGATGACTTTTGCCGCGCTTTTTGTCAGTAAAAAGCGCGATCGTACCTCGGGCGGCAGTCGCCCGCCTTCTTCTTTTTACAAAAAGAAGCAAGTACGCGACTGCCGCCCGCTTCTTTTTCTTCTTTTCTTCAAAAGAAAAATCAAAGCAGCCCGTTTTTCGGACTGCTTTTCATTTTCATTTTGCTTCCGTAGTATCTGCCAGAGCTTTCTTTTTCGCATGGAGGAATATTCCGCCCACGCCCATGATAGCGGCATATACGATGAGATATCCCAGACAAGGAAGCCCATGCTTGTAAATGCACGTGCCGACCATTATCACGGAACCGATTATGGCAAGCAGTGGCAATATAAAGCGCTTCCATGCGCCTTCGCCTTTTGCCTTTTTCATCCACATTATAAATATCGGCAGATACATGGCATAGATAGTGATTATCGGGAGCTCCGATGAATCGAAAGCGAAAATTCCGCCCCATGTGCCGGCAAGATTTGCGAGATAGAAATATGTACCCCATGCTGCACACGCGGCAAGGCCTATCACCGCGGAATTATTCGGCATATTCGTTTTCCCGTCTATCTGAGAGAAAATTTCATGCGCGGGTCCCTGCTTGCGTGCGGCTACGGCATAAATTCCGCGCGTGGAAGCGAGCATAAGCCCGTTCAGCGTGCCGAGGCAGGATATGGCTATAAAGAGATTCAGCATATTTCCGAGGAAACCGCCGAATATATTTTTGAAAGCGGATGTCGCGCCCTTTATAACGAGATTTTCACTCGTTTCGCCGCCCGCCAGACCTATATTGTATGCCACATAAATGGATATGATGATTATACCGCCGAGAGTGAGCGCGATGGGCAGATTTTTCTTTGAATTTTTCAGCTCGGCATTTATGGATGTCGCGATAATCCAGCCTTCATAAGCAAAAGCCGTGGTACATACTGCGGCAAAAAGCAAACCCATGAATGTCTTGTCCTGCGGCACGCCCGAATTTGCGAAATTTTCTATCAGCAGATGCTCGGGACTGAGCAGACCGTAAATTATGCCCACCACAGCCATCAGCACGAGCGGTATGAATTTTATCACGGTAGTTGTGGTCTGAAATTTGCCCGCCAGCTTCGGCGAAATGCTGTTTATCACATAAGTCATGCAGAGATAAAACATCATCAGTACCATGCATTCCGGACCGATAAGGCAACCGCCTTCCGCTGCGGGAACAGTCATGGGAAAATCCGGATTTGCTGATGTGATAAATACAAGTGTATAACGTGCGGAAACCCACGCGAGCACGCTCGTCATCGCGGGATAATATATAAATGTGGTAAACCAGCCCATATAATAGGCGTATTTCGGTCCCACGAGTGCCTCGGAATAATCCACTATTCCGTTCACCTTTTCATATTTCTGCGCCATGCAGGAAAAAGCAAGCAGGCAGGCGAGCATGATAAGACCGCCTATGATCCATGAAAGCACGCCTATCACGAGATTTCCTCCGGTGGCGGTGAGAATGTCCTGCGCCTTGAAGAAGATGCCCGAGCCTACCACGATACCCACAACCATGCAGATAGCCGTGAAAAGCCCGAATTTTTTAGTCAGTTTGTTTTCCATTGTATATCCTTCCAAAAAAGTAAAAAGTATAAGAATAGTATACACTATGGAAAATATTCTGTCAAGTTTTTGCGGATAATCAAAATTTTTTCGTTGTTTTATATCAAAATTCGAAAAAATTTCGTGAAATACAGTGATAATATTTTAAATTTTATTTTTGCGGTTTTCGATCAGCGCTTTCATCGCCTCTGTATATCCGTCAAAGCCTTTTCCCGCTATCGTTTTTATGCACACGGGCGAAACGTAAGATATCCTGCGGAAAGCTTCACGCGAATTGACGTCCGAAATATGCACCTCTGCCGTCGGTATATCCACCGCTTTTATCGCGTCCGCTATGGCTACGCTCGTATGAGTATACGCGGCGGGGTTTATCACTATGCCGTCCGCCTTGCCGTAAACGCTCTGGATTTTGTCCACTATATCGCCCTCGTGATTTGACTGATAAAATTCCGCTTCCACGCCGAGCCGCTGCGCTTCGGCGCTTATATACGAAATGAGATCCGCATACGTTTTTCTGCCGTAAATATCCGGCTCGCGTATGCCGAGCATATTCAGATTGGGTCCGTTTATCACAAGTATTTTCATTTTTCCAGCTCCTTTATTATCATATCAGCCACCTCGTCCGGTGCGGCATTTCCGTCCACCTCTATATCGGCAAATCTGCGGTAAAGCGGCAGGCGCGCTTCAAAAAGGCGCTTTGTTGCCCCGTCGCCGGCGGAAAGCGGTCTGCCGTCACGCGCCAGCCGTTCCACATCGCGGTTTATAAAAACTATCCTGCCGTTTTGCGCAAGTGAGGCGTAATTTTCCTCTACGGTAACGACGCCGCCGCCCGTAGCTGTCACGGAACCGCATTTCTTTCCCGCTTCGGCGACAGCCTCGGCTTCGATACGGCGGAAAGCCGCTTCGCCGTCCTCCGTTATTATCTCTGCGGGGGTTCTGCCTTTTTCGGCTATCATATCGTCGGTATCCGCAAAAGCTTTGCCCATCCTCTCCGCAAGAATTTTTCCCACGGTGGTTTTCCCGCTCCCCGGCATACCTATCAGCGATATGGTTTCCTCCTTTTTTTCTATGGCTTTTATTATTTTTTCCGTTTCGGCATCGTCCTTTGGCACGCCAGTAAAAAGCTCGGATGCGCGTTTTGCCTGCGCGACAAGCATGGCGAGCCCGTTTGCACAGGGTATGCCGAGCTTCTCTGCCGCGAGCATCAGCGCAGTTTTTGCGGGATTGAATATCACGTCGAAAACATATCCGCACTTTTTAAAACCGCGCACGTCGAGCGGCATCACGCCGTTATTCGGGTACATTCCCACGGGCGTGGTGTTTACTATGATATCGCTTTCCAGATACGGCTTTATCCCCTCGGGATTATTATCCTTGTGAAGCAAAACGCAAACCTCCGCGCCCGCCTGCCTCAGCGCGTGGCATACGGCTTTGGACGCGCCGCCGTTTCCTATCACCAGCACGTTTTTGCCGCGTATATCCGTGCCCGAGCGCTTCAGCGTATACGAAAAGCCGTAGGCATCCGTATTATCGCCGCAGAGCTGCCCCGCGGCATTGCGGTATACGGCATTTACCGCGCCTATTTCGCGCGCCGCGTCCGACAGCACATCGAGATGCGGGATTATCGCCTGCTTATACGGTATTGTCACATTGAACCCGTCAAGGCGCTCGTTTTTTATGAAGTCCGCTATCATATCCTCGCTCTCCAGCTCGTAAAGGCGATATTCGTAATCGCCGAGCATGGCGTGTATCTGCGGGGAAAAACTGTGCCCCAGCTTTTTGCCTATGAGTCCGAATCTTTTCAAAATTTCAAGCTCCTTTCGGGATTTTATTTTTCTTTATCACGCCGTAAAAATGCTTTTTATACAAATGTATCAAATCCTGATATCGTTGAATGTGCCTATATTTTTCATTATTTCTCTCTCTCGCTCATGGCAGGTGAAAACGAGGCACTGCCCGTATTCGCCGTAAAGCCTGTAAAGCAATTCCAGCGTATTGGAAAGCCTGTCCGCATCGAGACGCGAAAAGCTTTCGTCGAAAATAAAGGGCGGTATGCTCTTTTTGCAAAGCATATCCATCAGCGCTATTCTCAGGCTGAGATAAGCTATATCCGATGTGCCCGCGGAAAGGCTGTCCGCGCCGCGCGTCACGCCGTCGAAATAACTCATGGCAAAATCCGCATCCACTCCGAGAGTTTTGTATTTTCCTCCGGAAAGCTTTGACATCACCTTGCCCGCAGTTTTCGCCAGCTTCGGCGAAATGCCCTCGCGCAGTTTGCCCGAGGCGGATTCCATCGCCTCTATGGCGAGAACATAGGATTCGAATTTTTCGGATGCTGCGGCTATTTTGCCTTTCAGCGCCTCTGCCTCCGGCGCTATTTTCACGGGATTTTCGCCCGTGGCGGAAATCGCGGAATATTCCTTTTCTATATTGTGCATCAGCTCTTTTGAAGAAGCCGCCGAGCGCACGAGAAATTCGTAATCGCGCTTTTTCTTGCGGAAATCAAAGCTTTCCGTTTCGGGCGGAAACTGCTCGGAAACCGACTGCGCTATCAGATCTTCGGGGTAGCCGGAAAGCTCTTTTGTATATTCGGAAAGTTTAGCCTGCTTTTCTTTTATCATTATTTCCAGCTTTTCCATCTCGCTTTTTTTGGCTTCGCATTTCGCGATGGCTTTTGCCAGAGATTCGGCTGTATTTTCCGATATGTCAAATCGCGCCGCCTCCAGCGCGCGTATTATTCCCGTGCTCGTTTTGTTGAGTGCGGCAGAAGCTTCGTCAAATTTGTTTTCCGCGCCCCTTTTGCCCTCTATTATATACATCAGAGCCGCTTCATCTTTCTGAGAAGCCTTGACCAGCTCGTCAAATTCCGCATAATCGGCACAGCCGAACATCGAACATATACCGCTGACATTTTTCGAATTTTTGCCGTACAGCACAAAGCCCGCCGCGGCAAATACAAGACACGCGCCCGCTATTATGCCGAATATCGCTCTCACGGCATTGTTTCCGCCCATCACGAGAGAAGCCACCAGCAGCGACAGCGAAATCACCGCGCCCGTAATCCCGGTTATGGCGTAAAGCCTGCTTTTTGCGGCGCTTTTTCTGCTCTGCTCCATTTCTTTCATCAGCGCGTCGCGCTTGCCGCCGGAGCCGAATTTTTCGAAAACAGCCAGCTTTTCATTCATATCGCCCAGCTTTTTTCTCGCGGCTTCCATTCCGCTTTTTGCGTCCTCATAACGCGCCGCGGCTATTTTCAGCTCGCTCTGCGACGAACGCAGATGATCTATATATTCGCTTTTGTATATGTGCGCGCCGCCGGTCGTTTCCGCATCGCAAAGATTTGTCATAAGCGAACGCAATTCCGTCTCTTCGCCGCGCGTTTTGTTGAATTTGCGGTAAAGCTGCTTTATCGTATACCGTTCGTAGCACTCCAGCTCTTCCTTTACGGTTTGTGCCTCGCGCTCCGCCTTTTCTGCCGATTCCAGAAGCTCGCGTCTGCGCCCGTCCAGATATATCAGCCTTGCGCCCGTGGATTTCGAGGCGTCCAGCCTGTCCTCCAGCGTGCCGAGCTTTTCTTTCATTTCGGCTATCTGCCCGCCGCCCTTGTTTTTGTGCCACAGAAATTTGCGCGCGTCGTCCAGCTTTTTCAGCGCCTTTTTCGTATTTGCGCTCTCATCTCCGGAAAAAAGTATATTTTCCGCCGCCTCGCAAAGACTTCTGCCGCCCACCTTGCTCTCGCCTATCTGACTTATGTACGCGGTGCTCTCGAAAACATTCTCCGGTATACCGAAAAATTCCTCGCCCGGATTTTTGCCGCGAAGGCACGGCATGTTTGTTTCGTTGTCGAAAATTGCGCATTTCTCGGAAAACGTGATTTTCCCGTCCGTCCCGCAGGTCATCACTGCGTCGCGCTCCACTCTGTATGTCAGCGAATCGTCCTCAAATATTATATATCCCGCCGCACGCGATGTTTCCCAGCTGAAAAGCCGCTGCTTTTCCTCGCTTTTCGACGGCAATCCGTAAAAGACAAACTTTATGAAACTGCATATCGTGCTTTTTCCGGATTCGTTGCCGCCCGTCAGAATATTTATTCCCGAAGTGAGATCGAGAGTAAGATCGTTTATTTTCCCGAAACTTTGTATATGAATGCCGGAAATAATCATTTTTCCTTGTCCTTTCTGCGTTTTTCCTTGTTTTTATACATGCGTATAAAAGGCTTTTCAAGTGCCCTTTTGAATTTGAAAAAAAGGTTTTCTTTATATTTCAGCGGCGTCACGAGGACGGCATAGGCGCCTGCCCGCGTGGCGCAGAGCACATCCGTGAATATCTGATCGCCCACCACGGCGCATTTTTCGGGCACTGTGCCGAAATGCTCGCAAAAACCGCGCACGCATTTGCGCGACGGCTTGCCGCAATCGTAGCGGAAATATGTACCGAGCTTTTTGCAAAAAGCCTCTACGCGCTCTTTTTTGTTATTGGAAGCCACGGCGACATTCAGCCCCGCCGCACGCAGCCCGTCCACCCAGAGGCAGACCTCGTCGGTAGGCTCCGCATCGCCGTAAGTCACGAGCGTATTGTCTATATCGAGTATCACGGTATCTATCCCCTTCGAAAGGAAAAAATCCGCGTCTATATCGAAAATACTCCGGAACATTATATCCGGCAAAAATAAATTTCTCATCCGACACCACCGAAAGTGAATACTTTATAAATATTATAA
Source organism: uncultured Eubacteriales bacterium (assembly GCA_934394585.1). GTDB lineage: Bacteria > Bacillota > Clostridia > Oscillospirales > CAG-272 > Apopatosoma. The sequence goes on from CAKRQU010000004.1 coordinate 47,627, forward strand.
CATAATATTACAGAATATACAATATAAATTTTCACCAAATTCACGGCTTTGCGAAACGGAGTTCACAATATGTGAAAATGTGCCAAAAATAACATGACGGATATATTCAATCATACAAAATTATCAAAAAGAGGTTCCATTTTCGCAGAGTTTATGATATAATATAGACAAGAAACGGGAATGTTTTTCCCGTTCTCAAAATTACACGCGGAGAAGAAAAACCGCCGCACCGGAAAGCGCGGCATATACGTTGCTCCGCCGAAAGGATGGTAAACCATGAAAACCACGATTTTGCTAAGACAGGTCACGACCACCGACGATGTGAAAAACATCATCGAAAAGAAGCTCGGAAAACTCGATAAGTTTTTTGACGACGAGGTTCAGGCATTTGTCACGCTTTCGCGCAAAAGAGAGCGCGAAATTCTGGAGCTTACCATTTCATACAAAGGCATGATCTATCGAAGCGAGGTGGAAGCGGAATCATTCCTTCATGCCATAGATCCCGCAGTAAATATAATCGACCGTCAGATACGCAAAAACAAAACAAGACTCGAAAAGCGTCTGCGCGAGGGAGCTTTCGTTCCCGATGCGGGTTCTTTTGAGGAAATAGAAGAAGAAACGGATTTCCGTATTCACAAAAAGAATTTCGCCCTGAAACCAATGTCCGCCGAGGAAGCCATATTGCAGATGAATCTGCTCGGTCATGAATTTTTCGTATACGAGGATCAGGATACCGCAGAGGTAAATGTGGTATATCGCAGAAAAGACGGCGATTACGGTCTGATAGAAACAAACAAATAAATTCTTTTCTCCGTTTTCATTAAAAGCGAAAAAAGCCGGTGTATACCGGCTTTTTTCATGTTTTTCAGTTAATTTATACAATTGTATTTTAAAAATATACCGATGTATAAATCATCTTTTCTTTTTGGTTTTTCTTTTGCGGTGAGAGGGTTTTCCCGCCGCTTTTCCGCCGATTGTCGAAATGAGTATACATGCCACAGCAGCCACGGCATAACGCACAGGCGAAACAGAAAGCCCGAAGGCAAAGCACAATAGTATCATTGCCGCCGCTATGGCAATGCCGCATATAAGTCCGCACAAAGCGCCGTTTTCGCCATTCAGTTTTGACGCGATGAATCCGCCCGCAAATGCCGCCGCGGCAAGCGCCGCGTATGCAAAAACAGGCGCTGTCTTTTCGGGATCGTCAAATTTCATCGCGATAAAGCAGAATATACATACGAGCACGCATCCCGCGAGCGCGCTTACGGCAAAAGCCTTCAGCACGGAAAGAAAAATCCCGTTATCCTTTTTATGTACATTTGATTTGCTCATAATAAAGCCGCCCTTCTTTTTTTCTTTTTTGATAATATATATGTCTGTAGAAAAATTTTTATGAGCAAAAGCGGGGCAAAAAGCACCGCCGTAATATTTTTTTGAAAAAATATGAAAAAAGGCTTGATTTTTGCATTCTTATATGATATAATAACACTCGCCGATGTGAATGGCCCTTTGGTCAAGCGGCTAAGACATCGCCCTCTCACGGCGAAAACGGGGGTTCGATTCCCCCAGGGGTCACCAAACGAAACAAATCCGAACCGATTGTCGGTTCGGATTTTTTCTGTTTTAAAAATGATGTTTCTCTTTGCGCAAAGAGGGGGGGAAGCGCTTTTGGCAAAAGCGGGGAAAAGTTACTCTTCTCAAAGAGAACGAAGGTCGCGCTTTTCACTGACGAAGAGGAGGGTTCAGGGCGGCGAAGCCACCTCTGAACGGCGTCGCCGAGACGGAGTCAGCGGCAAAAGTCATCAAAGGAAGGCTCCTCGCACTCCTTTGCAAACTACCTCGCACCCCGTCGAGTCAGCCGCAGGAGATAATGCGCGGCAAGTATGTGCTATATATAGCAAATCAAAAATCTCAAGTGCATCTCTCCGCACATCATCAGCTATACCGCGCGTGCGAACATAGTACGCCGCGAAAGCCGAGCAGATTCGACGGGGTGGATGGTGCCACGCCGAAAGTTCAGCTACGCTCCCCACTATATGCTAAACTCCAACCATGCGAGCATGACTTGATGGACATCGAGTTGGGGCGGCTAAAGATTAAATTTGAACAGGCAAAAGTCCGTGTTAAGCGGGGATCTGAACTGCGCTTCCGGTTTTGTCTGTGGTCGGACTGTCGGGGCAGTATGTTCGCACCGGTCGCCGCGAGGCGACAGAAGGTGTTTAAAAGAGGAATACTTTCCTCTTTTTGACTTTTGGTACTTTTGGTCACGCAAAAGTACACCCCGTTTCTCGGTAGAGAAAGAAACTTTCAATGGCGGCATCTGCCGCCCGCTTCCCTCCTCTTTGCCAAGAGTAAATTCCCATGCAAAAATACGGAAGGTCCGCAGACCTCCCGTATTTTTTATTTTTCATGCCTTTATATATTTTTCGCGGCGGTTTTCTTTATAAATTCCAGCACACGGCAGGCGGATTGCTCCACGCGCTCGCGCGAAAGCGTGCCGTTTCTTATCGCCTCGGCTACGGAAGGCGCATTTCCGGATGCCATTTTCAGATCATGCCCCGCCGCAAGCTCGCGCACATGCACGGAATTGTTTTCCCAGTCCGTAACAAGCACACCTTCAAAACCGAATTCGTCCCTGATTATATTTTCACAGAAAACGCTGTCCTCAGGCACTTTTTTGCCGTTTATGAAATTATACGAGGTCATTATGGCGAGCGGCTGTCCCTCTTTTATCGCTATTTCAAAACCGCGCATATATATTTCTCTCAGCGCACGCGCGGAAATATAGCTGTCCGATTGCAGACGTCTGTATTCCGTGCTGTTTGCGGCAAAATGTTTTATCGTGGCGCCGGTGCATTCCGATTGTGCGCCGCGCACTACTGCCGCAGCCATTTTCCCCGTGAGAAGCGGATCTTCGGAATAATATTCAAATCCGCGCCCGCAAAGCGGATTGCGGTGAATATTCATTCCCGGGGCGAGCCACATATCCGTTTTATATCCCTTTGCCTCCGCGCTTATCGCCCTGCCGAATTCCTCCGCCAGCGCGGTATTCCATGTGGAAGCAAGCATCGTTCCCGACGGGTAAACCGTGGTATTTCTTTCCAGTCGCAGTCCCACGGGACCGTCTGCCCAGTATACCTCGGGAATGCCGTAAGCTTCGCTGTAACCTATCTGTCCCTTTTCGTTTCCGCAGGTCAGCGCGGCAAGCTCATCGTCGCTCATTTTCGCCGTGATATCGCGCGCCGTTATATTCCCTTTTACAAACTGCGCGAAAAGTCCGTTTTCATATCCATCGGGAATCCTGCGCGTATATTCGCGCTCCGTCACTGTCGCCGTATCGCCGTGGGCTTCCCCGCGATGCGAAACTGCCGTCTGCTCCTCTGCCGCGCAGGGATTTACCTGTATATAGGCGATTTCCGGAGATGTGCGCGTGACGGAAACAAATTTCAGATAGCATTCGCCTTTCGGCAGTGCGAGGCGAAAAGGTTCGGCGCTTTTGCAGACAAAACCCTCTCCCTCTTCCGCTGTTTTCGGGAGCATAATATCACCCACATCGCGGCGGACATTTGAAACCAGCACGGAAAAGCAATCCGCGAGAGGCATATCGCCGTAAGGATTGTAATAGCGGAGCGAAAATTCATATACACCCGCCTTTTCCACATCCAGTCTGTATGTGGCATATCTTCCCGGCGTATGCATGCGCGCGAGAGAAAAGCCGTGCTTTACCGCGTCCGTATCGTGAAACTGACGCGAAACCACATAAAGCGCGCATTCGCAGAAACGCCCGCCCTCGATGATGCTTTCGTTTTCGCTTATTTTTATCGGTGTTTCATCGCGCACCACCGTGATAAATGCGATATTTTTATCGCACGCTACGGAAATTTCCGTTTTGCCAACGGAAAATACCGCAAAATCCGCCTCCAGCAGTCTGCCGTTTATTTTTATTTCCGCGTCGCCGCGCGATATTTTTTCTCCGTTTTCCGTTTCGGCGCGCAAAATGTATGTGCCCTGCACCGAAACATTTATCAGCGCGCCCGCCGTGCCGTTTCCGCGCTTTATTTTCACGCGAGTTTCGCCCTCCGGCGCGATATATGCTCCCTCCGAGGGATCGGGCATTATGTGGTCGATAACTTCATAGCCGTCGTCGCCGCAAAGACGTTCTTCCAGACGTGTATCTATATGCGTGCAGTGCTTCACCACGCGCATTTTCTCTATCGTGAGGCTTCCCGCGGCGGAAAGCTTTTCCGCATTGTTGCCGAAGAATATTCCGTATTCTCCCGCCTCGAGTACAAAGCAGTCGCGCGCGCCCGTTTCGCCGCAGTCATCAAAGCTCGCCATATCTGCCGTGGCAAAGCAGAGCGTGAGCATTTCGCTTTCGCCCGCGCCGAGAAGCCGCGTTTTGGCAAAGGCGCGAAGCTCATAGCGCGGCTTTCCGAGCGCACCCGCGGGAGAGGAGGAATAAAGCATAGCCACTTCCTTGCCCGACACCACGCCGATATTTTTCACGAGGAGCGTAACGCTTATCTCATCCTCGTCGGCGGAAAACGAAACGGAGCTCATTTCAAATTCCGTATAGGAAAGACCGTAGCCGAAAGGAAAAAGCACGTTTTCCTTTTCGTCGGCGAATGTTTCAAAATACCTGTAGCCAACGTAAATATCTTCTTTATACTTTTGTATAATACCGCCGCGCGAGCCGAAAAAGCGTGATGAAGGGCAGTTTTCCGCGCATACAGCCGTATCGGTCAGCTTGCCCGACGGCGAAACCTCGCCGCACAGCACGCGTGCCAGCGCCTGCCCGCCTTCCATGCCCGGCATGGATATCAGCAGAGCCGCCTTTACATAATCGCGCCGTGTAAACGAAAGGTCGATCAGATTTCCCGAATTTACTATGACAGTGACATTGCCGAAATATTTTCCGAGTAGCGAGAGAGTGAGCTCCTCGCCGTCGGAAAGGTAGTAATCCCCCGTCACGGGGAGCACATCGTCGTTTTCACCCGCCGTTCTTCCTATTATAAAGACGGCTTTTTCCGCGCGCTCCGCCGCCTCGGCGATTTCCTTTTCGGAAAGCGGCATTTCCTCGTTTATATGCGAACCGCTGCCCCATACGTCGTAGCTCGCTATCGGATTTTTCGCGCTCCATTCCGCATATTTCCGCGAAAGAATTTCATCGCAGTTTATGCCGGCACGGGTAAGGCTCGGGAGAATCTGTGCGCAGTATTCGCACGTGCAGAAAGCAGAACCTGTCCCGCATTTTATGATATCATTCTGCGTTCTGCCGAAAACGGCGATTTTCTCTTTTCCGAGCGGGAGCGTATTTTCGTTTTTCAGGAGGATTATTCCCTCCTCGGCGATTTCTCTCGCCAGATCGTATCTTTCCTTTTTGTTTTCGTACCTGCTCATCATTTATATCCTCATATTTTTTTCACGCTCATGCGGGGCGTCACATAAGCTGTGTAATTGGAATAGTAAACCACCTTGCCGGGCTTTGCTCCGGCAGGCTTTTTCAGATTTTTTACAAGTGTATAATCCACGGCGGCATTCTGCGTATCCGATATGGAGGAATAATAAGCAGCCAGCTCCGCCGCCTCGGTAAAATCGCGCGCATCCGGCTCTTCGCCCTGCTCGCAGAGCATGATGACATGTGCGCCCGCCGCGTTTTTCACATGAAACCACCAGTCGTGCTTTCCCGCCAGCTTTGTCGAAACAAAATCATTCTGTATATTGTTTCTGCCGCAGATAAGCTCGCGCCCGCCGGATGTAAGAAATCTCGCCGGTTTCGGCACATGTTTTGATGCGGCACGCGGATTTCCCTGCTTTTCGGCTTTCTTTTTCAGATATCCGCCCGCCGTCAGCTCGTTTCTTATCTCGTCGATATCGGCTTCCGTTTCGCAGAGAGAAACGGAATTTTCCACCGTGGCAAGATATTCCAGTTCCGCCTCGGCTATTTTGCATTGCTCCGCCAGTATCACCTTTGCCGTTTTCAGCTTGGTATATTTTTTATAGTAACGCGCCGCATTCTGCGCGGGGGTAAGCTTTTCGTCCATGGGGACGCGCACTGTTTCCAGATTTTCGCTGTAGTAATCGGGCACATCGGCATATTTTGCCTTTTGCCTGAGCATATAGGCAGAAGCCGTGAGCAAATCGCCGAAGCGCTTGAATTTATCCATTTCGTCGCAGTCGGAAAGCTCCTTTTTCAGCACGTTCAGCTTTTTGGCAAGCTTTGTGCGGTTTCCCGAAACGGCGGTATGGATATCGTGCGTTTTCTGCCGCAGAGTGGCGGCGCTGTCCTTGCTTTCAAAATAGAAATCCAGCATAGCCGAAAAGCTTTCGAAATTTCTCTTTCTTTCCGCGCCGTACTGATTTATATCGATAAATGAAAAATCAAAAGGCTCGCCGTTTTCGCGGAATACCACCGTAGGCACTGCTTTGCCGTTTTGCGCGGCGTTTACCGTGGCTTCAAAAGCTGCCCACAGCTTCTTTTCATCGGCATCACAGCAAAGAACTCCGAGCGCACCCGCCGCAAAAGCCGTTTCTCTCGCGGCAATCGGCGCAAATCCCGCATACTGCGACAAAATGAAATCCTCGCACGGCTTTTCGCCGCAGGAGCGCATCCGCGCGGCAAAGCTCTCTTCGTTTTCGCTTTGCGGAGCGGCTTTTCCCTGCGTGGGCGGGAGCTCATACTCCGCGCCGCATACGAGCGGGCGCTTGCCCTCCGTTATATCCCCCGCGCGGAGCAGACCGAGTATTTTCTTTTTTCCCGCCACATCGCCCGCGTATATGATATTGCTGTATTTGCCCATTATTTCCACTATCAGATATCTTTTGCAGGGGAAGCCCAGCTCGTCATACGTATCGAGCGAAAATTCCACCGCACGCTCGAAACCGAGCGTATGTACAGAGGAAAAAGAAGCGCCCGAAATATGCCTGCGAAGCTGCTGGCAGAATGCGGGCGGCGTTTTCGGATTTTCCGCGCGCGACTCCGTCAGGCTCACTCTGGAAGCGCCGGGCGTGGCGCAGAGATAAAGCTTTTTCGTTTCGCCGCCGCGACGGCAAAGCAATATCAGCCCGTAGCGCGAGGGCTGATATATTTTTTCTGTTTTTGCGCCGGAAAGCGCATCGCAAAGCTCGCGTGCAACGCACTGTGCCGTAAAGGTATCAAAAGACATTTTTATCCTCCGTAAAAAGGCGGGCGCGCAAGACAAACCGAAATTCCCTGCCGCGCCCGCTTTTTTCGTGCTTTTATTTCATTGATTTCACGTTTATTTTATCGTAAATTTTCTGATTGTAGGGGTAGCATACCATATTCTGCGTATAAGCGTTTACGGTCGCTTTATACTCGCTGTACTGCGGAGTATACTGCGTAGCCGTGGCGGAATATGAACTGAACATGGTCTGCGCCACGCCGGAATCTCCGTAAATGAAATTCTCATTGAAACCGAGCCTTTTCATTATGCAGAAATAGCCGAATTCCTCATCGTAATCGCCCGTGAGAATATCACTCATGCCGTCCTTTTCCAGACCGTTTACGGTCATTGCCACAAAGCTCGATACAGACTGCACGGTATTGCTTCCCGCGTTCATTATAGCATTTGATTTGTCGAAATATATTTCGCTGTTTGTCACGCCGCTGTCGTATTTCTTTATCACGTCGTTTATCGCGGCACCGCCGTCGAGTTCCGCCTTTGCCGCATTTATTTTTTCCTGTGCTTCCTTTTCGGAAGAAGCGTCACCCTTTGTGAAAAGCACGAGAACCTGCTTTATGTGGTAGTAATTGCTTTCCGCATGCTCCACGGCATCGGGCGCTATGTGCTTCTTTATTCTCGACGAAAGCAGACCGCGCAGATACGAAAATCTGAAATATCCCTCGGTAAATCCCGTGGATTCGAAAAATTTATCGTACATTTCATCGGTATATTCGTCCATATTTTCCGTTTTGCCTATAGAAACCAGATATTTTTTGAAATTTTCCCTGTATTCGGATTCAAAAGAGGTGTAGTCGTCGTCCGTGAGCCCCACGCCGTAGGCTTCCGCCAGTGCGTAAAGCGAATAAAATTCTATCAGATCGTCCTCTGTTTTTTCTTTTATCGCCTTTGTCTGCTCGTCTATCGTGGTGAAAATCAGCTTTTTGTTTTCGTCCTCAAGTATGCCGTCGCCGAGAAGCCCTTTGTAATACATGAATATTCCGTAATATTCATCGAAAGGCACGAGATATTCTTTTTTGCCGTCGCCCATATCGAGTACCAGACGCAGAGCGTAATCCACTTTCACGCGCGCGCCTATCCAGTTGTAAAGTCCCGGTTTTTTCTGGCAGCCTGCAAATGCTCCGAGCGCGATAAGCAGCGCAAACAGGGCGCAAATTATTTTCACAAATCTTTTCATTTCAAACTCCGTTCGCTTTTATTTTTCATTTCAGCCGGAATGACGGAAATATCCGAATATAAATATTCTTATATATATTATCACAAATCCGCGGAAATTTCAACTTATATTTTGAATTTTTACATATTATCGGCAAAAATATCCCGAAGTATTTTGTCGCGCACGTCTTCCACCGCGGAAAAATCGGTATTTTCGATATAAATTGCCTCGAGTGCGGCGTGTACCCGCTTTACCTGCGCGAGATTTTCGTTTGCCGCGTCCATCAGGCATTCAAAGCATTTGCGGGAAAATTTCAGCTTGCGCCGCATCGCGGAAAGCGCATTTTTATCGGCAAAACGCAGGATATTTATATTGTGCTCGCCGTATCGGCATTTTTCTTCGTCGCGGCATACGGTAAAAAGCACATCCGCGCCCTTTATGTAGAGTGATTCCAGTCTGTCGCGGCGCAGCGGCGACGGGCATTTTATCAGCGGCATGCCCGCATCCGCGCACATTTTTCCCAGCTCCGTGAGAAAATATCCGCCCAGCCCGTACTTTTCCGAAACGGTATATACTTTTTTTGCGCAGTCCTCAAGCGTGGTAAGATGCACTTCCCCCGATGTGCCTATCGCGTCCACATATTTTTCTTCGCTTTCGCAGGCAAAGCCGCGCGGCAATGTGACGGCACGGATAAGCCGCTTCTGCGCGGCTGCAGCTTTTGCAAAATCGTATGCGGAAAGCGCCCATTCCTCGGTTTCGCGCGAAACCTTGCCCGCGGCGGAAAGAAAACGGTATGCCGCGCGGTAATATTCGGAATTTTCGGCTGCCGTCGCTATTATTTCGTCCCTGCGTGCGCGCAGTCCCGTCATATTGAAAGCATCGTAAAGGCTGACTACGGTTTCCGCGGCGGCGGGATATTTCGGATCCGTCGCATGAGGTGCCGTCCCGTCGAGCACGGCGCAGGAAAGCGCGGGGATTATCACGCCGTCGAGCGACTGCGTATCGGACGAGCAGTAATAAAGCTCCGCCTCATAGCCCTTTTCCTCCGCCTTTGCGGCTATATGCTTCATCAGAGTGGATTTTCCCGTGCCGGGTCCGCCCTTTATTATGAAAATTTTTTTGAGCGAATGCGGCGAAAAAACGCTTCCGAAAAGATTTCGAAAGCCCTCCTCGGTATTTGCCGCCGCAAAAAAAGCGCGCTTTCCGTTTTTCATGTATACCGCCTTTCCGTCGCCGTTTTCCGCAGAAAACCGCGCCATTACAGTTTTATCTTTTTTATTTTTCAATGGCATTGTATGCCGCGCATCGGCAAATGACAAAGTTTTTTTGAATAAATAAAATAATTTTTGAAAAATCATATTGACATACGGCACATATTTGTGTATAATGATAAACGAGAATTTTTGTTCTGAACGCTTTGTTTTATTTGCGGGGGGAGGGATTAAGATGGCTGAAATAAGAGTTAAAGAAAACGAATCGCTTGACAGCGCTCTTCGCAGATTTAAAAGACAGTGCGCTCGTTCAGGCGTTATTGCCGAAGTAAAGAAGAGAGAGCACTACGAAAAGCCGAGTGTTAAACGCAAGAAAAAATCTGAAGCGGCAAGAAAGCGCAAATTCAAGAGCTGATTGCAGCACGCCCCGCGAGGCTTAATGCTTTGCAGGGCGTTTTTCATTATAAAATAAATTACGGTATTGTCATGAATGAAATGAAAGAACATATAGAAATAGGAAAAATAATAAATACACGCGGTATACGCGGCGAACTGAAAATAGAACCGTGGAGCGACAGCCCCGCGGCGCTTCTCGGCGTAAAACGCTTTTATTTCGAAAACGGAGAAAGCGCCGCCGTTCATTCGCTCCGCGTGCTCGGCGGGCGCTTTCTGCTCGCCTTTGCCGACGGCGTAACCACGCCAGAAGAGGCGCGGAAGCTGATGGGAAAGACCGTGCTGGCAAACAGAAACGAAATAAAAAAGGCGCCCGACGCCGTTTTTATCTGCGATCTGATAGGGCTCCCCGTGACAGATGCCGAAAACGGCACCGTATACGGCACGCTTTCCGACGTTATCGAAGGCGTGGCGCAGAGGCTCTACTGCGTGAAAACGCAAAAAGGCACCGTGCTCATCCCCGATGTGCCCGAATTTATAAAAAGGACCGACGCCGAAAAAGGCGTTTTCATAAAACCGATAGCAGGATTTTTCGATGAAGGAGAAGAAGTATAAATGCGTTTCGATATAATGACGCTTTTCCCCGAGCTGACAGAAACGGTGCTTTCCGAAAGCATTATCGGCAGGGCGCGCAAGGCGGGAATACTTGATATACATTCGTATAATATACGCGATTATTCAAAGGACAAACACCGCCGCGTGGACGATACTCCCTACGGCGGCGGCAAAGGAATGCTGATGAGCCCCGTGCCGATATACGATTGCTTTACGGCGGTGACTTCTCCCGAAACAAACCCGGCAAAAAAGCGCCGCGTGATATATATGTCGCCGCAGGGGCGTGTTCTCACGCAGCAAAAAGCGACGGAACTTGCCGCGGATTACGATAATATCGTCATACTATGCGGTCATTACGAGGGCGTGGATCAGCGCATAATAGATGAAATAATAGACGAGGAAATTTCCATAGGCGACTATGTTCTCACGGGCGGAGAAATCCCCGCGTGCATCCTCGTCGATTGCGTCGGCAGGCTCGTCCCCGGCGTTCTTTCCGATGCGGAATGCTATGAAAAAGAAAGCTTTTCCGACGGGCTTCTCGAATATCCACAGTATACCCGCCCGTATGATTTCCGCGGCAGACTCGTCCCCGACGAGCTGATCAGCGGTCACCACGCCAATATAGAAAAATGGAGGCGCATGAAAGCGGAGGAAAAAACGCGCGCCGTGCGTCCCGATCTGCTCGCGCAGTGCGGCGAAAACGAGAAAAAATAAGCTGCGACGGGGATTTCCGCCATTTTATAAATTTGTATATAACAGCCCTTTTCGGGCGATAATCAAGCGATGAAGCACAAAAAACGGAGGGGAGAAAAATGGCTGAAAAAAAGCACGGCGCGGTGAAAACCGTCGGTCTTATGATGGCTGTCACCGCCGTATCGAAACTGCTCGGCATGGTGCGCCAGATGATATTCGGCTCGGTTTTTGCGGAAAGTGCACAGGCTTCCGCTTTTCTCGCGGCGTCCTCCGTTTCGCTTTCGCTTTTCGATATTCTCTTTGCCGGCGCGATAGCGGGGTGCTTTATACCCATGTTCGGCGAAGCGAAAAAAAGCGGCACGGAGCGCGCGGAAAAATTTTCATCGTCGTTTCTTCTCGCCGTTTCTCTGATGATAGCGGCGGCTTCCGCCCTGCTCATGATATTTCCGCGCACGGCGATATCCGTGCTTTCCCCCGCGATGGAAAGCGAAACGGCGGCTCTCGCCGCACGCCTGCTGCGCATAATGATGCCCGCCTCCGTTTTTGCGGGAGTGACGTATATTTTCGCGGGGCTTCTGCAGTCAAACGGAATGTTTATCCTGCCGTCGGCGGCATCGTCCGTTTCAAATATCATGCTGATAATCTGCCTCGCCCTTTTTTCAGGCGAAGCAAGCGAAAAAAGCATTGTCACGCTTTCCTTTGTATATACGGCTTCGTGGGCGGCGCAGGCCGCCCTGCTCGTCATCCCCGCCTATGTTAAAAAGGCGGCACCGAAAGCGAAACCCGATCTTCATAATGCGGATATGCTTACCGCGCTGAAAAAAGCGCCCGCAGTGACCGCCGGCTCGTGGCTTCTGCCGCTCGGTCTGCTCGCGGCGACATTTTTCGCGCCGTTTATTTCGGATACGGCGATCACATCGTATAATTACGCCTACAATATCTTCATCATAGTTTCGGGCGTGCTCACCTACGGCGTATGCAATTTCGTTTTCCCGAAATTTTCCGCGGCGGACAAAGGCGAATTTGCGCCGCTTCTGCGCCGCGCGATAAAAAGCGCTCTGATGCTCGTTTTTCCTTTTACCGCGGGCAGCGCCGTGCTTTCTCTGCGGATAACGGAAATAATATATCTGCGCGGAAATTTCTCGTCGGAGCTCGCTTTTGAATGTGCTTCTCTGCTCACGATTTTTGCCTTTGCAATGCCGTTTTTTGCTGTATATGAAGTGCTGTGCCGCGCGTTTTATTCCGCAGGCAAAGCACGCATCCCCGCCGTGGCTGCGCTGTCCTCCGCGCTTGTATGCGTGATATCAAATCTCATCTTCTTCGCCGCCGGCGGCAAAAGCGCCGTGTCGCTTGCCGTTTCATTTCTGCTTTCTCAGATAACTGCGGCGCTCATCCTCTGCGTATGTGCAAAAAAGCATTTCGCGCTTTTCTCCATAGGCATGGCGCGGGAAACGGCAAAATCGGCTTTTTCCGCAGCTGTCTGCGGCGTCGCAATGTACTTTTTAAACGAGGCGGCAAAAAAAATATCCGCAAAAAGCGGATTTTTGCAAAATTTATTTGCCTCGGCTATTGTTTTTTCGGCTGGATGTGTGGTATATTTAATATGTATATATATTTTCGGACTGATAAAATCGCCGGGAAAAACCGATTCTGACGGAAAGGAGCGCAGCTGATGGCAAAACAGGAAAAAGCAAAAAGAAGAAACGGCGCGAAATACAGCGTGATAGTCACGCTCGTGATGCGCTTTGCCTCGTTTATCTATAACGGCATACTGAAAAGCGTTTTTGCTTTTCTCATGACTTCTTACGACAGGATAGCCGAGGCGGGCAGAAATTCGCTCTGCGCATCCGTATGCAAAAAGATTTCCGCGGGGCTTTCCGTGCGGAGCACAAAGCAACGCATTTCCGGCGGGATAGAAAAAAGCGTTTTCCTCGGTCTTTGGAAAAAAATCTGCAATACGTTTCTGTGCGCGCCGGTTTCCGTTTTCGGCGTTTTTTCCGCTTCCTTCGGGCTTTACAGCACGGTCATTTATATAATGAAAGCGGTGGCTTTCGGATATGAAAGAAATTTCGCCGATCCCGCCGTGGGTGCCTTTTTCCTCCTGCTTTCCGTTTTCTTTTTCGCCTCGGGTCAGTCCGTTTCGCAGGCGTTTGCGGAAAGCCGCATACTCACTTTTGCAATAAACGATTTTCTCGGCGTCCGCGGTTTTGATGCACGTCCGCAATCCGCAGAGGGACGCGGCGCCACAAATATAATGTTTCTGCTCGGCATGATACTTGGGCTTGCCACCATACTCGTGCGCCCGCTACACATTATCGCCGCCATAGCGCTGATAGCTTTTGCCTCTTTCGTAATGGCATATCCGGAATCGGGAGTACTGCTCGTTTTCCTGCTGCTTCCTTTCCTGAAAACAAAGATGCTCGCCGCCATAGTGATACTCATCGCGATATCGCTTTTCGTGAAGCTGATCCGCGGCAAGCGTGTACTGAAATTTTCGCCATGCGATATTCCCGTCGCGGTGCTGATGCTCTTTTATCTCCTCGGCGGCATAAACTCCGTCACGCCTGCGGAAAGCATGAAGCGCGCGCTTTTATACATTTGCTTCATGTCTATGTATTTCATGGTGAAAAGCCTGCTCTGCTCCGCAAAAATGCTCGCGCGCGCGATTTCCTGCTGCGTGATATCGCTCGGTCTGGTTTCGCTCATCGGCATAGCGGAATATTTCATAGGAAGTCCCATGCTCGACTGGATAGACACGCAGGCATTTTCATATATCCGCGGCAGAGCCGTTTCCGTTTTTGAAAATCCGAATGTCCTCGGCGAATTTCTGATAATGACCATACCCGTGGCGACAGCGGCGGTGCTCAGCAAAAAAGCGGACGGCGTGCGCAGCAGATTTGCCTCGGCTATGGCGGCGCTTCTCGGTTGCGGGTGCCTTGTTCTCACATGGTCGCGCGGCGCATGGCTCGGATTTGTCATATCCATGGTATTTTTCGCGCTTTTTGCAAGCAGAAAAATGTTTGCCGCCATGATCATAGCTTCGCCGCTCGCTTCCCTTCTCGTTTTTGCAAAGGGCAGCTCGATACTCGGCAGATTTACAAATCTTTCCGATTCATCCACATCATACAGGGTAAATATCTGGCGCGGCGCGCTCGATATGATAAAAGAAAATCTCATTTCCGGCATAGGGACAGGCGAGAGCGCATTTTCGAAAATATATCCCCTGCACGCCATAGGCGGCGCGGAGGTGGCTTACCACAGTCACAGCCTGTATCTGCAATTCATTGTTGAAATGGGCATATTCGCGCTCATCGCATTTCTCATTTTCGTCGTGGTTCTGGTGTCGCGCGGATTTTCCTTCATCCGCCGGTACGGCAATGCGCCGGAAAAGCTGATGTGCATCGCGCTTTTCACCGGCCTTGCGGCTTTCCTGATACAGGGCGCGACGGATTTCGTTTTTTACAATTACCGCATATTCCTCTTTTTCTGGATGATGACGGGGCTCGCCGTTTCCTATACGGATTTTGCTTTTGAAAAGGCAAGGGACGAAGCCGAGCATTATCTTTCGGGAATTTGATTTCATTTGTAATATTTTCGGAAAGGACATATAAATATGAATAACGAAAAAGGAAAAACACGTTTCGGTTTTGCGGACGCCGTAATAATCCTCCTGATAATCGCCGTCGCGGCGGCAATAACATATCTTGTCATGCTGCAAAACGGCAAAGTAAACGAGGCGGATTACAAAACGGTGGAATATTCCGTAAAAATCACATCCGTGGAAGAGGAGCATCTTTCCGCTCTTGTCCTCGGCGCGGAGGTTTTCGATTCCTCCACGGGAAATCCCATAGGATATATAACGAATATCCGCTCCGAAAAAACAAAATACGCTTCCTCCGAGGAGGACGAACGCGGCAATGTGCCCGTAATGGTATACGATGATATCTATGATGTTTTCGTCACGGTGGTATGCACCTCCGCCACGGTAAACGAAACGGGATTTTGCAATATAGGCAATTTACGCATACTCGTCGGATCGCAGATATATTTTTCTTCCGGCTATCTGAACCGCACAGGCTACTGCACCAGATTTGAAATAAGGGACGCACAGTGAGAAAGGAGATATCGCAATGAAAGACAGCAAATCAAAAATCAGATTCAATATTTTCGACGCGATTATCTGCCTCGCCGTGATAGCCTGCATCGCCGCAGTGGTGCTGAAAGTGGTTTACTTTGATAAGCGGAATGCGGAAAACGAGCAGGTGACGGTGGATTTTGCCGTTTATGACATAATGGACAATACAGCCGCATGCGCGGGAAAAGGCAATGTATATCTCGCCGCAAACGATGAATATCTCGGCGAAATAATCTCATCTCAGATAAGCGCAAACCGGATATACGTCGCAAACGAAAGCTCTCTCCACGCCGTGGACAATCCTCTCGGCAAAAAGGATCTCACAGGCAAAATGAAATTTTCCGGCATATCATCCGAAACGGGATTTTTCATAAACGGAAATATAAAAATTTCAGTCGGCTCCACGCTTTCCGTATATATACTCAATCCTGAAACGGGCGACGGTGCCGCCGTGGAAATAACGGTAAATTCGATAGAAGTCGACAGCACGGAAAAATAAATTCATCAAAATTTCTTCATTTTGCAAGAATTTTTTTACAAAACTATTGATTTTATGCAAAAGTTTTGATATAATACAGGTTAGTCCAAGGGATTTTAATGTAATTTTTGTTTTATCCCAGATAAAACACAGGAGCAGCAGATGATTTCAAGAGAAGTAACGGTAAAAAGTAGCGTAGGTCTTCATGCAAGACCCGCAATGTTTTTCATTCAGAAGGCAAACTCATATAAAAGTTCTATATGGATTCAGGACGGAGATAAGCGCTCCAGCGCAAAAAGTCTTTTGGGCGTGCTCGCTATGGCTATATCCTGCGATGCGACGATAACTCTTATCGCCGACGGTCCGGACGAGACAGATGCTCTCGACGGTCTGGAGGAAGTTCTCCGCACGGCAGAGTGAGCCGAATGATCGAATAACTGACGGCAGAAGGCTTACGCTTGTCTGCCGCTTTTTTTACATGAAAAAAGGAGGGATTTCCCACGGTACGCCGCGAATATGCAGCAAGACTCCGCGAAAAAGCGAATAATCTCCCGCTTTGTCCCGGCGTCTATATAATGAAAAATTCCTCCGGCAAGGTAATATACGTCGGCAAAAGCCGCGCCCTGAAAAACAGGGTTTCGCAATATTTCCGCGACGGCGATTTTAAAAATAACAAAACCGACGCCATGACATACAATGTTTTCGATTTCGATTACATTCTGTGCGAAACGGAAACGGAAGCGCTGACGCTCGAAAACAATCTGATAAAGCTTTACCGTCCACGCTACAATATCCTGCTGAAGGACGACAAAACATATCCTTATCTCGTAGCCACGCTCGGCGAGGAATATCCGCGGCTGATACTTTCGCGCAAAAGAGAGGCGGACAAAAACAAATATTACGGTCCGTACACGGGCGCGGGCACGGTAAATTCCGTTATCGCCGCGCTGGAAAAAACATTCGGGCTTCCCTCCTGCAAAAAGCATTTTCCGCGTGATATAGGAAAAGTAAAGCATTGCCTTTACAAAAAAATGGGATGTATCGCCCCGTGCGAAGGAAATATAACACCGGAGGAATACCGCGCGCGTTTTCATGAAGCGATATCGTTTCTCGACGGCAAGGAAAACGACATAATCTCCTCGCTGACGGAAAAAATGGAATACGCCTCGGAAAATCTGATGTTTGAAGCGGCGGCTGATTACCGCGACAGAATAGCCGCGATAAAAAGGCTCGGCGAAAAGCAGCGCGTACTCTGCTCTCCCGATACGGACAGAGATATCATCGGCTGGTATGTGGGCGAAGATATATGCGCGGTATGCGTTTTCTATATACGCGCGGGCAGGTTGCTCGATTCGCAAAGCTTTCTTTTTTCGGGCGGCGAAATATTCGATGATGCCGCAGTATGCTCGTTTATATTCGAGCTTTACAGCATGCGCGACTATATCCCGCATGAAATAATCCTCGCCGACGAGATAGCGGAGGAGGAACGTGAAGCGGCGGAAAACTGGCTCCGCGAAAAAGCCGGATGCGCGATAAAGCTGAAAATATCGCGTCGCGGCGAGCTTCACAAATTCTGCGAAACGGTGAAAGAAAACGCCGAAACGCGTGCAAACGAATACAGAAAAAGCAGCGAGCAGACGGAAAAATCGCTCGCGCGGCTTGCTTCGCTCTGTGCTCTGGAGGTTTTGCCGGAGCGCATAGAGGCTTTTGACATTTCGAATTACGGAAACGAAAATATCACCGCAGGCATGGTGGTTTTTGAAAATGCAAAGCCCAAAAAAAGCGACTACAGATTATATAAAATAAAATCCACCGACGGGCAGGATGATTACGGTTCCATGCGCGAGGCGCTTTCACGCAGGCTGGCGCATCTTTCCGACGATGGAGCAAAGGCGCCAGATCTCATTCTTCTCGACGGCGGAAAAAATCACGTGGCTGTGATAACGGCGCTGATGCGTGAAATGAAAATAAACATTCCCGTGCTCGGCATGGTAAAGGACGAGCATCACAAAACCCGCGCGCTGGTAAGCGAATACGGAGAAATTTCCATCGCCGCGGAGCAGGCGGTTTTCATGCTGATATATAAAATTCAGGAGGAAGTTCACCGCTTCACCGTTTCACACATGACAAAAGCGAAACGCAAAAAAGAAACCACCTCCGTACTCGAAAAAATCGACGGCATAGGCGCTGCAAAAGCAAAAGCGCTGCTTTCGCATTTCGGCGGGCTGGCGGCGGTAAAAAACGCCGATATCGAAAAGCTCTGCGAGGTGCGCGGCATAACACCCGACATAGCGGGAAAAATAAAAGAATATTTTTCAAAAAGCGGAAACGAAAGGAAAAAATCATGAGAATAATCACAGGAAGCGCGCGCGGCATAACGCTGAAAACACTTGAAGGCGACAATACCAGACCCACTCCCGAAAGAGTAAAGGAAGCTGTTTTCAGTTCCATCCAGTTTGATATAGAGGGCAAAACCATGCTCGATCTTTTCGCCGGTTCGGGGCAGATGGGACTGGAAGCACTGAGCCGCGGCGCCGAAAAAGTAACATTTGCCGACGCTTCGCGCGACGCGATAAACATTGTCACCGAAAATGCGAAAAAAACGAAGCTTTATCAGCGTGCAAACGTGCTCTGCATGGATTGGCAATCGTATATAAAAGCGGCGGGCGGCAGAAACCGTTTTGACTATATTTATCTCGATCCGCCTTATGCTCTCGGCATACTGCCAGAGGTGCTGACGGCGATATATGATGCGGATATGGCAGACGAAGCTTCGCTCGTGATATGCGAAAGCGAAAAGCCGCTGAAAACAGCGGAAAATGTGATGCTCGCCGCACGCTATGACGAGATAAAAAGCGTGAAATACGGCAGGGTTTATATAACTTATCTGAAACCGAAGGCAGGCGAATGAGCATGAAAAAGATTGCATTGACCGCAGGAACCTTTGACCCAGTTACGACGGGACATATTGATATAATCCGCCGCGCGGCGGAGATTTTCGACGAAGTCATAGTGGCAGTTTATACAAATCCCGCGAAAAACACTCTGCTCACCGAAGAAACACGGCTGAAAGCCGTTTCGGCGGCTGTAGCCGATATGCCGAATGTGCGCGCGGTGAAAGGTGAAGGGCTGATCGCCGATTTCGCAAAGAAATGCGGCGCATGCGCCATAGTAAAAGGCGTTCGCGGCATAGCGGATTTTTCGTATGAGGAAGAAATGGCTCTGGCAAACAGAGCTGTTTCCGGCATAGAAACGCTGCTTCTCTTTTCGGGTGCCGAATGCATGCATATCAGCTCCACGCTGGTGCGCGAGCTTTACAGATGCGGCAGAGATTACAGCGCGTACATCCCCGCCGCCGCCTACGAAATAGTTTCCGAAAATCTCAAATAAATATGTTTTGCAAAACCCTCCGCGGATTTTCCGCGGAGGGTTTTTGTTTTTCTTTGCAGAAAAATAAGAAAAAGAAGCGTGGGGGTACTTTTGCGTAAAAGTACACAAAAGAAGTTGCTATTTGCCAAGAGGGGGCGGGCGACCGCAGTCGCCCTCTTTCCTTTCTTCGCGAAAAGAAAATATGAGCGGCAAGCGCCGCCCGCTTCTTTTCCCCGCTTTTCTGCACAGAAAAGTAACCATCATTTCCTTCGCAAAGGAAATAAACTTTTTCCTCTTTTTTTATTTTTTTATAAAAAACTATTGTAATTTCAGAAAATTTCAGTTATAATATAGTAGAAGTGGTGCGAAGTGGTGTGAAGTGGTGAATTTTCCACAGAGTTTTCCACTTTTCCACAGGCAGTGGTTTAAATCCATGGCAAATCATAGAAAAAAAGGAGGCGTTTTCCGTGTTTCTCGGCGAGTATTCCCACACAGTCGATTCAAAAGGCAGAGTTTTCATTCCCGCGAAATATCGCGAGGAGCTCGGCTCCAAATTTGTAATAACAAAATCCACGGATAAATGCCTTTCCGTTTATCCTATGGAATACTGGAATGCATACGTTGCAAAAATAGAAGCTTTGCCCACGGCACAGGCTGTAAAAATACGCAGATTTGTATTTGCACAGGCATGCGATGTGGAGCAGGATTCTCAGGGACGCGCTCTTCTCTCCCAGAGCCTGCGCGATTATGCGGAAATAAAAGATAACGCCGTGGTGATAGGTCTTGGTTCTTATCTCGAAATATGGTCCGGTGAAAACTGGAGTGCCGCTTCCGCAGACGTCGATGCAAAAGAAGTGGAAGAACTGATGATAGGGCTGGGCTTCTGATGGCTGAAGAAATAAAATTTTCTCATTACTCCGTGATGCTCGGCGAATGCATAGATATGCTTGATATAAAACCCGACGGCATATACGCGGACTGCACGCTCGGCGGCGGCGGTCATTCGCTGGAAATAGCAAAAAGGCTCACTACAGGCAGGCTGATATCGATAGATACGGACGAATGCGCCATAGCGGCGGCAAAAAAACGTCTCTCGGATTACGCCGCAAAAATAACTTTCGTACACAACAATTTTTCAAATATATCGCAGATATTCGATGAACTCGGCATAGACGGCATAGACGGCGCACTGATAGATCTCGGCGTTTCGTCATATCAGCTCGATACGCCAGAGCGCGGCTTTTCCTATAATACGGATGCGCCCCTCGACATGCGCATGAATGCGCAGGGCTCCCCCGAGGATACGAAAAGCGCCTATACCGTAGTAAACAATTACAGCGAAAGCGAGCTGAAAAGAATACTTTTCGAATACGGCGAAGAAAACTTCGCGCCGAAAATAGCTTCCGCCATAGTAAAAGCGCGTGAAAACGCACCGATAAAAACCACACTCGAGCTGGTGGACATAATAAAAAGCGTGATGCCGAAAAAAGTTCTCGCCGTGGGTCATCACCCCGCAAAAAGAACTTTTCAGGCGATCCGTATAGAGGTAAACAACGAGCTGGGAATAATAGCCCCGACGCTCCGCGCACTGGTAGCCGCGCTGAAAAGCGGCGGCGTGCTCGCGGTGCTCACATTTCATTCGCTGGAAGACAGGATAGTGAAAAAGACTTTTGCGGAACTGGCGCAGGGCTGTATATGCCCGCCTTCCTTCCCTGTCTGTGTATGCGGTAACAAACCGAAAATAGAAATCCTCACGCGCAAGCCCATGCTTCCCTCCGAAGCGGAGATAAACGAAAATAACCGCTCGCACAGCGCAAAGCTTCGCGCGGCAAAAAAATTGTAAATTCATAAGAAAGGGCAAGGTCATGGAAAACAAAAAGAAAAAATCCGGCAGTATCGGCGGATTTGTAAAAAAATATATGACAGATGTTTCGAGCGGCGGCGTTAAATACAGCACCGTAAAAACAGGCGAGAAAAAGAAATTTCCCATATATATCGCGGCTTTTGCCCTGCTTATCACGGCGATGCTGATGTTTATAGTATTTTCCTTTGTTCAGGTGGCTCAGCTCCGCGCCGATATAAACAAAATGGACAGCGAAATTTCCAAAGTGGAAAAAGAAATAAATTCCCGCACGCGCGATATAGAAGCAAAATACAAAGATACCGATTTTGAAGCGCGCGCAAGAGAAATGGGAATGACCGACAGCAAATATATGCAATATCTCCCTCGCGACAAGGAGGAAAACGTAAGCACGGTGGTATACGGCGGGGACAAAGGCAAAAATTCCGGTTCGCTTCTTTCCGTCATAGGTCGCGGATTTTCAAAGCTGATAGAATTTATCAACTGATAAGGAATAAATTTTATCTGCGCAAATATAATATTACAAGTAAACGGCTTTTGGTGGGCAGGGAGAATGTAAAATATTGCTCTTTGCTCACTTTGCTTTAAAAACGGAGGCGAAAATGAGCGGGAAATTCAGCGAAAAGCCGGATTCTCTTACCGGGCGCACGAGCAGGACGATGCGCGTGCGTTCTCTTTCGGTGATTTGTGCCGCCACCTTTATCGCGGCTGTGCTGATAGGCAGGCTTATTTATCTGCAGCTGATAAGAAACGACCATTACAAAAGGCTTGTCATAGAGCAGATGATATATGAAGTTTCCACAGGAAGCGCGCGCGGGAATATATATGACCGCAATCGCGTGGCGCTGGCGACGAATTATACCACGGAGCGCGTTTTCATTTCGCCATACGATATGAAAAGCGACGCCGAGCGCGAGCTTGTGGCAAAAGGACTTTCCGAAATACTGGACGTAGATTACGATACGATACTGGAAAAGACAAAAAAGGTAAACAGAAAAGACGAAACAATAAAAAAGAACGTGGAAAAAGAGGATGCCGACAAAGTAAGGCAGTTTATCCTCGACAACGAGCTTTCCGGCTGCATACACCTCGTGGAAACAGCGTCGCGTATATATCCTTACAGCACGCTCGCTTCCCATGCGATAGGTTTTTGCGGCGCGGACGGCGGACTCTACGGGCTGGAATATCAATATGACAAAATACTCACGGGCATAAGCGGCAGAATAGTTTCCGCGCAAAACGGAAAAGGCGGCGATATGCCTTATCAGTACGAGCAGTACATAGATGCGCAGAACGGCGCAAATCTGATAACCACGATAGATTACAAAATTCAGAGCTATCTGGAAAAATATCTGGAGCAGGCGGTAGTGGAATCTGCGGCGAAATCGCGTGCCTGCGGAATAATAATGGATCCGAAAACAGGCGAGATTTACGCCATGGCGACTTATCCTTATTTTGATCTCAATTCACCATATACCCCCGTTTCATATTATGAAAGCGAGCTTACCGCGGCGGAGCAGACTTACGGGAAAGACAGCGAAAAATACCGCAGCGCCGTTTCCAATGTGCTTTTCAAAACATGGAACAACAAAGCCATCACGGAAACATACGAGCCCGGCTCCACATCCAAGGTTTTCACCACATCGATGGCACTGGAAGAGGGCAAAGCCACTCTTTCCGATACATTCTACTGCAAAGGCTCGTATACCGTGGCGGGATGGTCGCGCCCGATACGTTGCCACAAAACCACGGGACATGGCACGCTCGATTTTGCGGGCGCTCTCCAGCAGTCCTGCAACCCCGCTATGATGATGCTCGCGGAAAGAATAGGCGCGGGCACATTCATTGATTATTTCCGAAATTTCGGTCTGAGCGAAAAAACAGGCATAGATCTCCCGGGCGAAGGTTCTTCCATATACAAAGAAAACCTTTCCGGCGTAGACCTCGCCGTTTATTCATTCGGACAGAGATATAATGTAACGGCAATTCAGCAGATCACGGCTGTAGCCGCAGTGGCAAACGGCGGCACTCTCGTGACGCCCCATCTCGTAAAAGAAATAGTGGACGACGACGGCAATATTCTCGCCTCCTTCGGCACTATGGCAAAAAGACAGGTGATAAGCGCTTCCACTTCGGCTACGATAAGCAAAATCCTCGCGGACGGCGTTTCCGGAAACGGCGGCGCACGCAATGCTTACGTGGCAGGCTACAAAGTAGCTGCGAAAACAGGCACATCCGAAAAAGGCACCGGCGGCGGCAGAATAGCTTCCACCGTGGCTTACGCACCCGCGGACGATCCGCAGGTTATCTGCATAATCATAGTCGACGAACCGACGCGCGGTTCCATATACGGCAGTACGGTGGCTGCGCCTTATGTTTCAAAGGTGCTCGCCGAGGTTCTTCCCTATCTTGGCATAGAACCCGAATACGCCGACGGAGAAAACATCACTCTCGAAAATCTCCGCGGAACATCGCTCGACGCGGCAAAATCCCGCCTTTCAAAGCTGGGACTTTCCTGCGAAATAGTCGGCAGCGGCACAAGCATAGTAAATCAGGTTCCCGCTTCGGGCAGCAAAATGTCGCGCGAAAACGGAAAAGTCATACTCTATACTGAAAGCGGCACGGAAAAGCTGACGGCTGTAGTGCCGAAGGTAATAGGACTTTCGGCGCAGGAAGCAAACAAACTGCTCTGCGACGCGGGCTTCAATGTAAAAATAGACGGCGCCACGGGAAGCGAAGGCGCGGTAGTCGTATCGCAATCGCTCACCGTAGGCACGGTAGCCGAAAAAGGCACGGTAATAACAATAGATATGCGTCATACCGACGGAACGGACTGAAATAAAAAACGCGGAAGTTGAAAATATATTTTTGACGGAGGCGTTATTATGAAATTTCACGATATTGTTTTTGAAAACGAAATACTCTGCGGCACGGCGGCAGCGCCGGTGCAAATACGCGGCATAGCGGAAAATCCCCGCTTTGCCCACGCGGGCGATGTGCTTTTCTGCCATAAAATGTCGCCCGATATCGCAAAGGAAGCCGAAAGCGCGGGCGTATGCGCCATAGTCACGGGCTACGGCGAATACGCATGCGAAAATATTCCCTGCTTTTATGTGGAAAATGTGCGCGCTTCTCTTGCGCTGGCGTATCTGCGCATGGCAGGCAATCCGCAGAAAAAACTGCGTTTTATCGGCATCACGGGGACAAACGGAAAATCCACCGTGTGCCTGATGATATCTCATATTCTGAGAAAAGCGGGCTACCGCACGGGAATAATAGGAACTCTTTTTTCCGATTGCGGAGACGGCAGAGAGGAAAGCGCGTATACCACTCCCCCGCCCGCCATACTCGCGCGCGAGCTCGCCCGTATGTGCGAAAACGGCATAGATACGGCGGTGATGGAGGTTTCCTCCCACGCGCTCGCGCAGGAACGCGTATACGGGATAGATTTTGATATAGGCATATTTACAAATCTCACTCATGACCATCTCGATTTTCACGGCGATGCGGCATCATACTCGCGCGCAAAGGAAAAGCTTTTTTCCCACAGCAGGGTGAGCCTGATAAATGCCGACGACGGCTCCGCATACAAAATGGCATGGGCAGCATCGGGCGATGTTTTCTATTACGGCGAAAAAAGCGAGGCGGAATTTTATTTTGAAAACGAAAAAATTTCCGTTCGCGGTTCACACTTTGATTTTCACATCGCACCGGGCAATATATCACATACTATACCCGTAAAAATACTTCCCGTGGGAAGATTCAATATTTACAATGCCGCGGCGGCACTCGCGTGCGCATACCTTTTCGGCGTGCGTTCCGATATGCTCGGCGATGCTCTCTGCGATTTTCCTCCCGTAACGGGCAGAATGGAAAGAATATACAGCGGCGATTTCGATATCATATCGGACTACGCACATACACCCGACGCGCTCTGCAAAGCAATAGAAAACCTGCGTGAAATCTACAGCGGGAAAATAATAACGCTTTTCGGTTGCGGCGGCGAAAGGGATAAGACAAAGCGCCCCGAAATGGGTGAAATAGCGACGCGCCTCTCCGACATGGTGATAGTGACATCCGACAATCCCCGCTCGGAGGATCCCGACGAAATAATCCGCGACATACTCGCGGGCATAGCAAAAGAAAATTATATAACCGAAAAAGACCGCGCAAAAGCCATCGCCACGGCAATAGATACGGCAAAAAAAGGCGATGTGATACTTCTCGCGGGAAAAGGACACGAAAACTACATTATAGATAAAAACGGAAAACACGATTTTTGCGAAAGAGAAACAGCACTCAAAATAATAAAAGAAAAGGATTTGTGAAAAATGTATCTTGGTTTATGTGATAACGGAATAAGCATTACCGATATAGCACGCGTGGTGAAAGGAAAACTTTTTTCCGAAAATCCCGAAGCGATAGCTTACGGTGTTTCCATAGATTCGCGCACATTGCAGGCGGGCGATATATTCTTTGCCATAAAAGGAGAAAATTTCGACGGGCACGATTTCATTCCGGCAGCCGCAAAAAAAGGCGCCTGCTGTGTGGTTTCGGAAAAAGCACCCGATATGAATATACCTTATATTCTCGTTTCCGATACCACTCATGCGCTCGGTCTGCTCGCCAGAGAATACCGTCGCCGCTTCAGCACGATTACCGTAGCTGTGACGGGAAGCGTGGGCAAAACCACCACAAAGGAATTTATTTATTCCGTTCTCGATAAAAAATACAAGACAAACAAAACCGACGGCAATTTCAATAACGAAATAGGTCTGCCGCTCACGCTTTTCAAACTGAATATCACTTACAAAGCGATGGTGGTGGAAATGGGCATGAGCGCGGCAGGCGAAATAGCAAAGCTTTCCGCCATAGCGGAGCCTGATATAGCCGTGATAACCAATATCGGTACATCGCATATAGAAAATCTCGGCTCGCGCGAAGCTATCCGCGATGCCAAGCTGGAAATAATAAAAGGCATGAAAGAGGACGGTATCCTCATTCTCAATGGCGACGAGCCTCTGCTCCGCAATATAAATACTGGCAAAATATGCAAAAAATATATCGGCATAGAAAATCCGCTCTGCCATTACAACGCGGTAAATATCCGCAAAACGGATCGCGGATATATTTTCGATATCGACGTGAGAAACGGCGACTATATGATATACGGCATAGAAACAGCCGTATGCGGCAGGCACAATATCTACAATGCGATAAGCGCCGTGGTCTGCGGAATGCTGCTCGGCATACCCGAGGGCAAAATAAAAGAGGGCATTCTTTCCTATACGCCGGTGGCACTGCGTTCGCAGATAGAAAAGCATGATGACTGCACGCTGATACTCGACTGCTACAATGCCTCGCCCGAATCTATGACGGCGGCTGCCGAAGTGCTCGGCGATGTGGCAGAAAAAAACGGCGGCAGGCGCGTAGCCGTGCTCGGCGAAATGTTGGAGCTGGGCGATTTCTCGCACGAGCTTCACGAACGCGTGGGAAAAGTTTATGCCAAAGGTGCCGACCTGCTCATAACAGTGGGCGAAAACGCAAAATATATAAGCAAGGGCGCACGCGAAAGCGGCATGCCCGATGAAAAAATAGCGGAAATAAGCTACGATTCGCCAGACGCCGCGGCAAGCAATATAAAAAAGCTGCTGCGCCCCGGCGATACGGTGCTTTTCAAAGCCAGCCGCCGCGTGGCGCTGGAAAATGTGGCGCGTCTGATATAGCCCGCACAGAATAAAATTCACTTTCGGCACGGAGAAAATATATGTATCTTTATTTTATCGTTTCACTCGCCGTCTGCTTTGCGGCATCGGCTTTACTCGGAAAATTTCTTATCCCCGTGCTGAAAAGCAAAAAGCTCGGTCAGAAAATCCTCGAAATAGGTCCCCGCTGGCACGCCTCAAAAGAAGGCACGCCGACAATGGGCGGTATATTTTTCATTATTCCCTGCGCGCTCGTATGTATATTGCTCTCCTTTATCGCTTTTGATAAAATCCCGGCGCCCATGCTGATCACTCTCGCCATGGCTGTGGCTTTCGGCATGGTGGGCATAACGGACGATCTGACAAAATTTGCAAAAAAGCAAAACGAAGGGCTCACGCCCCCGCAGAAAATGGTGCTCCAGTTTGCGGTAGCCGCCGCATATCTTTTTGCCATGGCAAAAATCGGCGCCATAGATACAAAAATCAGCCTCGTGATAATAAATAAAGAAATAGAGCTGGGATTTTTCTATTACGTTTTCTCGATTTTCTTTATCGTCGGCATGGTAAACAGCGTAAATCTCACCGACGGTATCGACGGACTTTGCGCTACGGTTTCCGCAGTCGTCTGCTCATTTTTCGCTATCCTCGCTTTTTCGTGCGGCGATCCGGCACAGGCTGTTTTTGCGGGTGCCGTGACAGGCGGACTCATAGGTTTTCTTGTATTCAATATACACCCCGCCAAGGTATTTATGGGCGATACCGGTTCGCTTTTCCTCGGCGGTGCGGTGACCGGTCTTGCCTATATGAGCGGATGCGAACTGATAATAATGCTCGCAGGCATAGTTTATGTATGCGAAATAATGTCCGTGGTTCTCCAGGTATCTTATTTCAGACTGAGCGGCGGAAAGCGCCTTTTTAAAATGGCGCCCATTCACCATCATTTTGAAAAGCTCGGTGCGAGTGAAAATACCATAGATATATCGGCATTCATCATCACGGTCATCGCGTGCATCGCGGCATTTTTATTTATAAAATATTGAAATCCCGCAAAATAAAAGTATGGGAGGTACGGCATGACAGCGGAAAAGCCGAAAAAACAAAGCCGTTTTTTCTCGGAGATGCTCCATGGGCAAAACGACGGCGAAATAACAATATTCCGCGCCAAGCACGGCGTGGATATTCCTTTTCTCATCATTGTCATGCTGCTGCTCTGTTTCGGTTCCGTAATGATTTTTTCATCGAGCTATGTTTTTGCCGAAACAAAATACCATGACAGCTTTTTTTTCATAAAAAAGCAGATAGTATGGATAACAGTGGGCGTGATAGCGATGTTTCTGGCATCGCTCGTGGACTATACATTCATAAAAAAAGCGACATTTCCCATATTCGGCGTGAGCTATCTACTGCTCCTCGCGGTGCCTTTTATAGGCAAAAACTGGAGCGGCGCCACCAGATGGATAAAAATCGGTCCCATCACCATCCAGCCGACCGAAATAATGAAATTTGCTCTCGCCCTGCTCCTCGCATATTACATATCCGTATTTTCATCGAAAATAAAAACATTCAAATACGGCATATTGTTCCCCGCGCTGATAATCGGCGCCGTATGTGCCACCACCGTGCTCGAGCATCACATGTCCGGCACGATAATAATATTTTTGATCGGTGCCGTGATGATATTCGTATCCGGCGCGGATATAAAATGGATCGCGGGAATAGCCGGCACGGGCTGTGCCGCGGCACTTTCGCTGATACTTTTCACCGATTACGCAAAAGCGCGCATAGACGCATGGCTCCATCCCGAAGATTTCCGCCTCGGCGGCGGCTGGCAGCCTTATCAGAGCCTGCTCGCCATAGGCAGCGGCGGTCTTTTCGGCGTAGGTCTGGGAAACAGCTATCAGAAGCATCTCTGGCTTCCCGAGCCGCAAAACGATTTCATTTTCTCCATAGTATGCGAAGAACTCGGGCTCGTCGGTGCCGTCGCCGTGATAGCGCTTTTCGTGGCGCTTATCTGGCGCGGATTCATCATCGCCATGAATGCCCCCGATACTTTTTCTTCACTGCTCGTGATAGGTCTTATTTCCAAAGTGGGCATTCAGCTCCTGCTGAATATCGCCGTGGTCACCGTGAGCATACCCACCACGGGAATAGCGCTTCCCTTTTTCAGCTACGGCGGAAGCGCGCTGATAATGCAGCTGGGCGAAATGGGAATAATCCTTTCCATATCAAAATATTCATCGCAAAAACCTGTATGATAACGGAGGTTCGACAAATGAAGGTTCTTCTTTCCGGCGGCGGTACGGCGGGGCATGTAAATCCCGCTCTCGCAATAGCCGATCTGATAAAAGCGCACGACAAACGTGCAAAAATAGCTTTTGTCGGCACAAAAAACGGAATAGAAAACCGCCTTTGCGAAAAAGCGGGCTATCCGATATATCATATAGAAATGAGCGGACTGAAAAGGAGTCTTTCTCTTTCAAATCTGAAAACAGCCTACTATTATTTCACCGCACCCGGAAAGGCAAAAAAGCTGCTGAAAAGCTACAAGCCCGATATAGTGATAGGCACGGGCGGTTTTGTCTGCTGGCCGCTGCTTTCCGCGGCGACAAAGCTAGGCATACCCACGGCGCTTCATGAGTCAAATGCCATCCCGGGCAAAGCCGTAATGATGCTTTCCGGCAAGGTGGACAGAATATATGTAAATTTCGCCTCCGCGATAAACTGTTTTCATGACAAAAGCAAAGTGCTTTTCGTGGGAAATCCCATGCCGAAGCAAAGCATGGAAAGCCTGCCCGAAAATATAAAAGAAAAGCTGGATATCCCCGCCGGCACAAAGAAAATCCTGCTTTCCTTCGGCGGGAGCCTCGGCGCATCGAGATTGAATGACGAAATAATCTCGCTGATGCGCGGTTTTTCCTCCGCCCATCCCGAGATTTTTCATATACACGCCACGGGAAAAAGCTCGCATGAAGCAACCATGAAAAAATTCCGTGAGGCAGGGCTCGACAAATATGCAAATCTGCGCATGGCGGAATATATTTACGATATGCCCTACTGGGAAAGAATAGCCGACGCCGTTATATGCCGCGCGGGCGCCATGACCGTATCGGAAATGGCTCTGCAAAAAAAAGCCTGCATACTCGTGCCGTCGCCCAATGTGGTAAATAATCATCAGTATGAAAATGCAAAGCGCCTCGCCGATGCGGATGCGGCTATCCTCATAGAGGAAAAAAATCTTACGGGAGAAAATCTCACCGAGGCTGTTTCCCGCCTGCTCGCGGGCAGCGAGGATATCGACGCCATGCGCGAAAATATCGCGGCATTTGCCAAACCGGATGCAAACGAGCTTATCTGGCGCGATATAAAAATACTCCTTAGCCGCGATCTGATGTCGCTGCTCAACGAAAAATAAAAAAAGCCTTTTCAAAAAGAGGTATGTAAAATGACAAAAGTACAGAGAACGCCCGAAACGACGCGTCTGCGGAAAACTCAGCGCCTGCTTTTTCTGGCTTTCATAGCCGTGGTGCTGATTTTTTCGGTATGGTTTATCGGTTTCTGCCGCATACGCGAAATAAACGTATCGGGCGCGGTTTTCTCCGATGCGGAAAATATAGTCGCTTCCTGCGGCATAAAAACCGGCACGCATACATATTCCGTAAACAAAACAAAAATCGCGGAGAAAATAAAGGCGGAAAATATATATGTGCGTTCCGTATCGGTGCGCCGCTCTCTCCCTTCGAAAATAAATATCATAATAGAAGAATATGAGCCGGCTTTTTATATAGAGTATGAAGAAAATTTTTTCATACTTTCGGACAAGCTCACCGTGCTGGAGGTGCGCCATGATATATCGGGAGATTTTTATAAAAATACGGCTCGCCTGTCACTTTCCGGTCTGAAAGGATTTGAAACGGGCAAAGCCGTCATTTTCGAAAACGAGGACGACCTTTCTTTTTACCGCGATATCATCGGCAAAATACTCGCCTCTCCTGTCGGAGAAAAGCTCTCCGGCGTCGATCTGAGCGACAAATTCGACATTCATATTTTGTATAACAACCTTTATACAATTGTATTATCATCATGGAGAAACATCGACTCTGATTTATCCTTGTGTATAAGATTGATAGAAAAAATAGAAAGCGACCCGTATTACGCAAATGTTACGGGAAATATACGCGTGATTTCCGATGACAAAATCTCATTTCAGCCCACGGGAAAAATCGGAGAATGACAAAAATCCGGGCAAAATATGCCCGGTTTTTTTAAATTTACCAAAAAACGGATAAAATTCGGTAAAAATTTTAATTTTTTATCAAGTTTTTTTGAAAAACATCTTGAAAATAATTTAAAAACATATTACAATAGAATCGTATATCTCTGAATACAAACTAAGGAGGATAATAAAATGGGTTTTGAATTCAATTCGGATTATGAAAGCGGCGTCAATATTAAAGTCATCGGCGTCGGCGGCGGTGGCGGCAATGCCGTAAATCGCATGATAGAATCCAATATACAGGGTGTTGAATTTATCACGGTAAACTGTGATAAGCAGGTGCTTCTCAAATCAAGCGCACCCAATAAAATCGCTATCGGCGAAAAAATCACAAAGGGTCACGGCGCAGGCGCAAATCCCGCAGTAGGTGAGCAGGCGGCGCTCGAGAGCCTTGAAGAAATAGCAGATGCTGTCCGCGGTGCCGACATGGTATTCATCACAGTCGGTATGGGCGGCGGTACAGGTACGGGTGCGGCTCCCGTTGTTGCCAAAGTGGCAAAAGAAATGGGCATCCTCACCATCGGTATCGTTACAAAGCCTTTCGCATTCGAGGGCAGAAAGCGTATGATTCAGGCAGAAGCAGGCATTGTTCAGCTTCGCGACTATGTTGACTCGCTCGTTATCATCCCCAACGAAAGACTCAAACAGATCTCCGAAAACAGAATCACTCTCGTAAACGCATTCCAGTATGCCGATGATGTTCTCCGTCACGGTGTTCAGAGCGTTTCCGACCTTATCAATATCCCCGGACTCGTAAACCTCGACTTTGCCGATGTTTCTTCCGTTATGCGCGATGCTGGCTATGCTCACATGGGCGTTGGTGAAGGCACAGGCAGAGATAAGGCAGAAATAGCCGCCAAGGCAGCTATGTCCAGCCCGCTTCTCGAAACGACAATCTCCGGCGCTACCGGTATTCTTATCAATATCACTTCCGGTCCCGATATAAGCCTCGAAGAAATCGAAACCGCTTCCTCCATGATTGCAAACGAAGCTCATCCCGATGCCAATATTATATGGGGTACCGCGCTTGACAACGAGCTCGAGGACACGATGAAGATCACTGTGATTGCCACAGGCTTCAAGGCAGAGGACGGCAAACCCATGAATGCCGCAAAAGCCGCTTCCGCAAAGCCTGCCGACACAGCAAAAAAATCGCCTTTTGCTACAACTACAGCTGCTCCCAAAAAGGAAGAAGCCCCCAAAAAGGTTGCTACAGATGAAGAAGCCGCCATCATTTCCGACAGTGATTTTGATGATATAATGGCTATTCTCCGTAAAAACAGAGGTTGATTTTACATATTCATAAAGATAAAAAGCGGCTTTATGCCGCTTTTTGTTTACTGTTGCGCCGGGAAGTCGCCCGCGCCGCGGGCGTACTTTTTCGCGAAAAGTACAAAAATGTTGCTTTCTCTGCCGAGAAGCAAGGGTGTACTTTTGCGTGACCAAGAGGAGGGTTCAGGGTGGCGGAGCCACCTCTGAACGGCGTCGCCGACACACACGCTGCGCGTATGTGTCAATTCCTCTTTTGAACACCTTCTGTCGCCTCGCGGCGACTCGTGCGAACATACTGCCCCGACAGTCCGACCATAGACTAAACCGGAAATATGGTTCAGACCCCCGCTTAACACGGACTTTTGTCTGTGCAGATTTTAGCTAAAATTTCCCCGACTCGATGCCCATCAAGCCATGCTCGCATAGTTGGAGTTTAGCCTACAGTGGGAAGTATGGCTGTGGCTTCGGCGTGGCACCACCCACCCCGTCGAATCTGCTCGCTTTTTGCGGGTGCTATGTTCGCACGCGCGGTATGGCGGTAGTTTTGCGGAGAGATAGACATGAGTTTTTTTACTTTGCTATATATAGCACATACTTGCCGCGCATTACTTCCCGCGGCTGACTCGACGGGGTGCGAGGTAGTT
>CAKRQU010000005.1 GCA_934394585.1 uncultured Eubacteriales bacterium
GCTTTGTAAGCGATCCTTTTGTCGCGCAAAAATTAAATATATGTAACTGATAAGCAGGCAGAGCTGCACGAATTTTTATTCGTGCAGCTCTGCCTGCTTAAATTTTTTCGCGGCATTTTACCCTTGCGGCACAGACCGCGAAGCGGTGGAAGGGTTGACCGAGCGGAATGGCGCGCCACCGCATAATAATTTATGATATTTTTCCCGCTGCGGGGGAAAATATAAAAAAATATTTTTATTCTTAAAAGGAGAAAAAATCATGACTAAGAAAACCAGAAGACATGCTTTCACGGTTGTAGAGCTGGTAATCGTCATCGCAGTTATCGCCATTCTGGCGGCTGTGCTGATACCGACTTATGCAAACCTCGTGAAAAAAGCAAACGAAGCGACAGCACTCGTGGACGCGAAAAACGCCGTGACAGAGATGCTGGCAAACATGCTCAGCACAGACGATGCGAGCGATATTCTTGTAATATCCAAAAAAGGCAATTATGCCTACATAAACGGATATTCTGCAAAAGAAGGTCGCATTGTTGAGTACAAGGACAATCCGATAGACCTCAATACGAACATAACTATGCTTACGGACGTGGCAAATCCTACGGATTTTTACAATAAAGCCAAGGCGCTTAAAA
Organism: uncultured Eubacteriales bacterium; assembly: GCA_934394585.1. Classification (GTDB taxonomy): domain Bacteria; phylum Bacillota; class Clostridia; order Oscillospirales; family CAG-272; genus Apopatosoma. The sequence goes on from CAKRQU010000005.1 coordinate 636, forward strand.
ACCAGCTTTTGGATGCTTCCAACGGCGCGCTGAAAGCTTCCACCGATGAAATCTCAGAGTGGCGCGACACTGAAAAGCTTAACGGCGAGGGCGGTGTAGTAGAGCAGCTCGGTTTCAAGAGAGATGAAATGGTTATTTTCGCCGATATCGAAATCGTAGTGGAAAAATTTGAAACACATACGCACACATGGGACAAAGAATGGACATTTGACAGCACAAATCACTGGCATGTATGTACATCTTGCGGAGCGACGGACAGTAAGATAGCGCACTCTTATACAAATGGCGTATGCGTATGCGGTAAGGTAAATCCGAATCCCAGCACCCATACTCACGATTACAATAAGCAGAATGTAGCAGCAGAATATCAGGCAACACCTGCTACTTGCGAGGCACCGGCAACATACTATTATTCCTGCGCATGCGGCGAAAAGACTACGGAAAAAGATCCGTTTACATACGGAAATGCTCTCGGACATAGCTGGGATGCCGGCAAAGTAACAAAAGAAGCAAGCTGCACAGAAGCAGGCGAAAAGACATTCACATGTACACGTTGCCCCAAGACAAAGACAGAAACAATTGCTGCAACGGGGCATAGCTATGATACCACAACATGGAAATCCGATGATAATAACCACTGGAATGTATGCACAAAGTGCGGAGCAACGACTGGCAACGCAGCGCATACATGGAAAGAAACCGTAAAAAAACAGGCATCCTGTGAGAAAACAGGCGTTAGGGAAAAGGTATGCACTGTATGCGGAAAGAACGGTGCGGACGAAACAATCCCCGCTACAGGTCATACTTGGGGCGATTGGAAAGTAACAGCTGCTACTTGCACGGAAAACGGCTCGCAGACACGTACATGTTCTAAATGCAGTGCTACTGAAACAAAGCCCGGTGACAAGGCTACAGGACATAAATGGGGCGAGTGGACTATAGACGCGAATACATATAAAAAGACTCGTAAGTGCTCTGTATGTAACACCGAAGAAGAACTGAAGCTGGAAGATGTCATTACAGCGGCTAATGAAAAGCTGAAAGGAACCACTCCTGTAACAGTTACTGACGTTATGGGCATAATAGGAAAAGAGCTGGAAGAAGATATTGAATATTTTGCACAGTATATGGCAATAAAGCTTGATTCAGGATCTGCTAGTACTAAAGGTGAAAAAAACTGTGTTCTTTGGGACAGTGTCAATAATGTTTTCTGCTTTACTGATAATAGCGCTGCTATAAAGTATGTCAATGAAGATGGAATAAGCTCGGTTGATTACAAGTGGAAGTATTGGAAAATAGTTACGGGAAAAGAAGGATATAAGGTAAGCCCTGTTTATAGCAACTATCTTGCTAGCGGCTATGTGACAAATGTTGTTTTAGGCCCCAATAATACTACTGTAGGAATGAAAACTGGCCTTGATGTTGGCACAAATGAAATAACAAAAATATATATATATGATAGTTATCAGTCCAATAATAATGAACACGCGAAGAATCCTCAATTAATAATAAGAACAATCGGTGAAAATGTAGAGATTGAAATAGAGAGAGCTAAATCCGTAACGCACTATGGAACAGCTACGAACGTAAAAATCGTAAACAATCACAAATCTACAAGCGGAATGAAGTATTATGAAAAAGGCACGATCACTGGTTCAATTACAGTTGGAAGAACTGCCACAACTGGTAGTGCAAAAATTATTATAGATATCAGCGACAAAGCAGCAAACGTTGGAAAAGTAAATATAACAGTTTCTGATCCGACTGGCAGTATACAAACAATCAATAAATAATAATTTCTAAATCGGCAATGATTTAACCAAGCTATCTTTCTCCTTTAATATATTTCCCGCGCACGATGTGCGCACCCGCAAAAAAGCTGCCCGCGGCGAGAGCCGCGGGCAGCTTTTTTATTTATATTATGTGTTACACGTGCTTGCGCGTATGTGCCCCTGTCTCGGCGACGCCAACACACACGCTTGCGCGTATGTGTTCATTCCCATTCGACGGTAGCGGGGGGTTTGCCCGTCACGTCATACATCACGAGATCAATTTTATCGGAGAATTTCGCATAGATTTCGCTTGCTATCTCGGAAAGCACATTCTCATCGAAATCTTTCCCGGGGACAGCGGCACGTGCCGTCATGAAATCGCCCGTTACCACGGCGCGTACAGCTACGCTGTATTTACTTCCGTCCGACGAAACGGGGAGCAATACGGCAAATGTCTGGCTGATTTTTTTGGTGGCGAGTTTTGCCGTGACTATGGCATCCAGTTCACGGAGCAGATCCGTGGAGTCTTCATTTATATGGAGCGGCTTTATTTTCAGCTCGCCTACGGAATCTTTGCCTATCACATACGCCACGCGGTTTATGGCGGAAATTTTATTGGGTATTTCGCGGGCAAGCTCGAAAAGCTCGCCTGTGGCGATTTTTCCCGCGAGAATAGCCAGACTGCGATAGCTTCTGTTATCGCCCTGCACGCCTACGCTGTGAATAGGTGCTATCACGGCGCTCATACCTGCGGGAACGAAAGTTTTCAGTGCGGTTTCCGCATCGGCGGGAACCTCGGCGGCGCTTTCCGTGCAGATTATACGCACGCCAAGACCCGGACCCGGGAACGGCTGACGCGAAGCGATTGATTCATCCAGCCCGAGCATGCGCGCGACCTGACGGACTTCATCTTTGTGCCAGTCCCAGTTTGTTTCTATTATCAGTCCTTTTTCACGTGCGCGGCGGACTATATCGACATCATTGTGATGGGTTTTTATTTTGTGCGCATAACCGGAAACATCGGGATTTCCGCTTTCGATAAGGTCGGGGCGGAGAGTACCCTGTGCGAGAAATGTGGTATCAAAATCGATATCCAGACTTTCGGCGGCTTCGCGGGTGACTTTTATAAACATGGAGCCTATTATTTTACGCTTCATTTCGGGATCGCAGGTCTTTGCGAGCGGACCTATTATATTGCCGTTTCCGTCATCCACCGTATCATAGAAAAATGTTTTGGCTGCATTTACGCGCTTCATATTGACAAGACCGAGCGAGCTTAAATTTTCACATATAATATCGCTTTCGTTTTTGCGCATCATGCCGTGATCTATATGTATGGCATATACATTTTCCGGCGGGAGAGCTTTTGTGAGGAGCGCGGCTGTGACGGCGCTGTCCACACCGCCCGAAACGAGTACCATTACTTTTCTCGTGCCGACGCGTCTGCGTATCATATCGACAGAGGTTTGTATTCTGTCCTCCAGCGCATAAACTTCTTTGAGCACACATACGCCGCGGAGGAAGTTTTCCAGCATGGTTTTGCCGTTTTCGGAAAGTTCCACTTCGGGATGGAACTGTACGCCGATGATTTTGCGGCTCTTATCGTAAATGGCGGCGACCACATCGCCCGTTTTGCCGACGCATTCAAAACCGTCTGCCAGAACTTTCACGGCGTCGCCATGGCTCATTAGAACAGCCTGTTTTGCTTCGAGTCCGGCAAAGAGAGGGCAGGATGTATCTATATCGATGACAGTCTGACCGTATTCTGTTTTTACTTCGGGAAGCACTTTTCCGCCGAAATGCTCGTTTATCAGCTGCATTCCGTAGCATATACCGAGTATCGGTTTGCCCAGCTCGAAAATATCGGGATCGTATTTCGGTGCGCCTTCGCTCCATACGCTGGAGGGACCGCCGCTGAGGATAATCGCATTGTAATCCTTTAATTTTTCAATATCGGTACCGAGAGCGAATATATCGGAATATACGCCCGCCTCGCGCACCTTTCTGTCGATTACTTTGGTATACTGACCGCCGCAATCGAGTATGACTACTTTTTCTTTCATCGTGGTTTAAAAGCCTTTCACAAAAATAATATAATTTATTATACAACATAGCGATGCGTTTTTCAAGTGCCTTGGAGCAAAATTTATGATAAAGAAGCGGATTATGTCAAAAAAACTTGTTTTGAGCAGTTGTCAAATTGCACAATTGTTTCTTTTTCGGTTTGTATAAATATACAAAAAGAACGGGCGGATAATAAGTTCACTTGACTTTGCCGTGCTTTTGCTATATTATAATTATAATTATAGATTTAATTACCGCATGGCGGTTTTGACGGAGGTTTTTTATGAAGCATCAGACGCTTATACGTATTGCCGCTGTATTTTTTGCGGCTCTCATGGTATTGGGAAGTGCCGCTGTACTGCTTTTGTATCTGTAAGTTTTTATTCCCGGGAGGAAAATATATGAAAAAATCTTTTATTAGCAGATTTGCCGCCCTTCTTTTTGCCGCAGCAATGATAATCTGCACATTTCCCGCCGCTGTTCTGCACGCAGATAACGCGGTGACAAGCGAAACCGTCACGGCTGTTTCCGACGACGGTCTTGTTTACGACAGAGAATGCTTCGAGCCTATTCCGCTCCTCGTGATAAGAATATCTTTTGACGCAAACGGAAACGGCAAAAACGATTACGATCCCGAAAATCCCACTAAGCTGATAAACAAGGATTCCGATTGCTACGGAGAGCAGTGGATTTATTCAAAACCCGACCCGTGGTATACCACGCTTTTTGATGACGAATACAAATCGCTGAAAAATTACTACAAGGAAATTTCGGACGGGAAATTCTGGTTTTATCCCGCAGAGGAAACCGAAGGCACGGCAAACGACGGCATAATCGACGTGGTGATAAATCAGAAGCATCCCGATGCGATATACGGTCACAACGAAGCGTCGAAAACAAGATGGGCAAACGAACGTGCCCTAGCGCTGAAGGCTGCCGATGAATACATAGACTTTTCCAAATACGACAAGGACGGAAACGGCGATCTGAGTAAGCAGGAGCTGGCTGTCATGTTTGTGATGGGAGGCGTGGAGGCTTCCTCATCATATAAAGGCGATTCGCAGAAGTATTTCTACAATCATGCTCACTATACAAGCGGCGGTTCTACAAAGCTGGACGGCGTGAAGGTATGCGGCAACGGTTTTGTGCGCGTAGGTGAATATGTCGGAAGCGAAAGAACGCTCACTGTCGGCACCATAGCGCACGAGCTGGGGCATTTCCTCGGTGCGATAGACCTTTACGACACATCGAAAACCTCAAATAAGTACAATGATTGTGTAGGCTATATGTCGCTGATGGCGAGCGGAAGCCACGGACGTAAAGACGGAGAAGCGAGCGGTCAGTCGCCGGCGCATCTTGACCCGTATCACGCGATAAAATTCGGTTTCTGCGGATATATGCCCGCTTCAAACGGCGAATATACTCTTTATTCGCGTCAGAGTACCGAGGGCAAATATTCCGTAATACGCATAAATACGCCTGATCCGCGCGAATATTATCTCATCGAAAACAGATATAATAATTCCGCGGATGATAAAATGTATTTTGATTCCAATTCTTATGACCAGAAGGGAATAGTTATCTGGCACGTGGACGAATCCGTAACAACGGGCAACAAATCGGGTGTGGGCAGTGATCCCGCTGTGGCTATACTCAGCACATCATCCGGCATAAGCGGATCTTCCAATGTGGCTTTCCGCAACAGTGAAAACGATCTCGACCGCAGAAAGCAGTTTATAAACACAAATTACAAATTCCCCGAGAGCAAAACGTGGTACACGCTTCTCACAGAGGAGCAGGCGGACGGATTTACCGTCACGGTGAATATTCTTTCCGCGGCTTCAAACGAGATGAAAATAAAAGTAAATATTTCGCATACGGCAGGTCCATATGCAAGCACCGTCGTGACGGATAAAACAATGGACAGCCTCACCATCGCCTCCACGATAAAAACGATGAACGGCGGCAAATTTGTTTCCTGCGGCTATATTCTTTCCGAAAAATCCTCGTTTACGGATGACGAGGGCATAAAGGCGGAATGCAAACTCGATGCAAACGGTTGTTTTGAGCATACGTTTACGGGGCTTGCGAGCGGAAAAAAATATTTCTATCGCGTTTATATAGAAAGCGATCTCGGCACGACATATTATGACGGCAGCGCCATCACGCTTTATCCCACGGTAGAAAGAGAATATGCCACATTCTATCTCTGCCAGAATATGCCAGGCACGCGCGGCGGCTTTTACGGAGTGAAGGTTTATCCCGGAAAAACTCTCACATATTCGCTGAGAATGACACGAAACGGATATGAATTCGGCGGCTGGTATTTCAATGAGAATTTCACGGGCGACAGATATGACATGTCTGAAGTGAAAAACGATAAAAAGGACGTTTATCTCTATGCGAAATGGATAAAATCTTCCGAGGCGGCTGTACTGAAATTCGAAAACGCAAAGCCAGCGTATACCGTTTATGCGACGGAAGTGGGAGATACATTTATCGTTCCCGTGGCGGAGAGCCGCGCGGGATATACATTCTGCGGATGGTATGCCGATACGGAATATGAAAGCGAATTTGATTTCAGCAAGCCTGCCGATGAAGCGGGAGAAATTTCGATTTATGCAAAATGGGTAAAGGACGGCGAAACCGAGCCGGAAACCACAGTCACGACGGAAACCGCGACCACCGCGACTACGGCTGCCACCGAAACCACCGCAACCGCAGGGACGACGGATATATCTGTGTCCGATACGGCGACCACGGGTGACGCAAATACGGAAAAAGACGGTCTTTCGGCTCCTGTCATAACAGTGATAGTTTCCGTAGTGATAATTCTCGCCGTCGCGGCAATTGTCGTAACGATGAAAAAGAAAAAGAGCAAATAAAACCCGAGATAAAGAGGGAATCCGCAAGGATTCCCTCTTTACGGAAAGCAAAAGGAGAAATAAATATGAAATATCCCGTAAAACTGAAACCCGTGACAAAGCAGATTATCTGGGGAGGAACACGCCTTTCTACGGAATACGGCATAGGAACGCCAGGCGAAAAAACAGCCGAGGCATGGGAACTGACCTGTCGCCCCGACGGTGTAAACGAGATAGAAAACGGCGAGTATGCCGGCAGACTTTTTTCCGATTATATAAAAGAAAATCCCGAGTATGTATCGGAAGGTTTTGCGGGTGATCGTTTTCCTCTGCTGATAAAGCTCATCGATGCGGAAGCCGATCTTTCCATACAGGTGCATCCCGACAACGAGTATGCTGCCGCGCATACCGACGATCTCGGCAAAACGGAAATGTGGTATATCGTTTCCGCCGCTCCCGATGCGAAAATAATATACGGTCTGAAAAAGAAATACACTTCCGATGAAATACGCGCGGCTATAGCCGCAGGCACGCTGGAAGAACTGATGAATTATGTTCCCGTAAAGGCAGGAGAGGCATATTTCATTCCTTCCGGCTTGGTTCATGCGATATGCCACGGTATACTTATCGCGGAAATCCAGCAGAATTCAAATATCACATATCGCGTATATGATTACAACAGGCGCCAGCCGGACGGCTCGCTACGCGCGCTCCATGTGGACGATGCTCTCGCCGTGATAGAGCGTTTTGACGAAAACGCCGTGAAATCCGTGCACGAAGGCGATATCATAGCAAAATGCAGATATTTTACCGTGCGTCATATTTCAGTTTCGGGCAAAGAGGCGCTTTCTGCCGACAAAAACAGCTTTGTAAATCTGCTTTGCACAGACGGAAATGCAGAGATACTCTGCGGTAATTCCGTATATTCCATATCAAAAGGCGAAAGCTACTTTATCCCAGCCGGCATGGGCGATTTCGAAATATCGGGAAATGCCGAAGTGATAGTGACCACGCTCTGAGTGAAAAAAGACCCATGAAATTCATGGGTCTTTTTTCATGAAACGGTACCGCCGCGGATTTTTCCGTTTATTTCGTATATTTCCATTTTCCCTTCGATATACGGCATATACATTTCCAGCCCGTCGGGACACGAAACGCCGTCGCAACCGCTGCATCCGGCGCAATCTCCGCCGCCGAGAGAACGGCGCACTATCGCTTCTCGTTCCGCGCGCGTGGTATTTTTTATCAGATATTTTTCTCTTGAATCCATAAAAACACCTCCGCAAAAAGTTTTTGCAGAGGTGTATATTTTTATGCATCCGCTTTTTTATTTTGTCACGGCGTTTACGGGAGAACCCGCCTCAAAAGCGCGGATATTTTCAGCCACGATATCTATCAGCCGCACGCGTGCTTCGTATGCCGCCCATGCGACGTGAGGAGTGATATAGCAATTTTTTGCGGTGAGATACGGATGATTTTTGCGCATAGGCTCGATATCGAGCACATCAAGTCCCGCGCCGCGGATTTTGCCGCCGTTCAGTGCCGCGGTAAGCGCTTCTTCCTCCACTACGCCGCCGCGCGATGTATTTATCAGCACTGCACAAGGCTTCATCAGAGAAAGCGTATGCACATTTACCAGCCCTTTTGTTTCGTTTGTCAGCGGGCAGTGAAGCGAAAGATAATCGGAACGCTCAAAAAGTGATTTCGTATCGGTAAATTCCACGCCTTCATAGGTCATGGGACGATGCGAAACGGCGAGTATTTTCATGCCGAAGGCTTTGCCTACCGTCGCCACGGCTTTGCCTATCGTACCGAAACCGAAAATGCCGAGAGTTTTTCCGCGAAGCTCGCTTGTCGGATAGGCGAGATATGAAAATGTTTCGGAATTTGCCCAGTCGCCGCGGGCGACCGATGCGGCATAATCATCCGCACGGCAGGCAAAATGAAGTATCAGTGAAAAAGCATGCTGTACCACGGAATCGGTGGAATATCCGGGTACATTGCAAACGGTGATGCCTCTTTTTTTCGCCGCTTCGATATCGATATTATTGTATCCCGTGGCAAAAAGTCCGATATAACGGAGATTTTTGCATTTTTCCATTATTTCGTCGGTTATCTGCGCTTTATTGCATATCACGGCGTCGCTTTCGCCTATTGTTTCGGCGATTTTTTCCGGCGATACCGTATCGTAAAATGCGACATCGCCGAGCGCTTTTATGGGAGAAAGGGAAACATCTCCCGTAGTCACTGTGCATCTGTCAAGAACGGTTATTTTCATTTTGTTTTCCTTTCAATATGCTCCGGTGATGCGGATTTTCATTTCTTTTCCGTTTTCTTCGAGAACTTCTATTTTCAGATTATATTTGCTTTCTTCTGTTCCCGCGGGGAAAGAATTGAGCGAATGCGTATGTGTGGCGGCGGAAATAAATTCATTTGAATTGAATACTTCGCCTGTGCGATAGAAAGGATCTTCGGGAAAACCGCGGAGAAAAACGCCGTCGTCTTTCATCAGTCCGTTTTCATCGTATCCGTTTTTGTAATCTATCACCACGCCCGGGTCATGACGGGTTTCACGCTGTGTTTCGCCGTCGCCGTTCCAGAGTCCCGAGCCGTTTGTGCGCTTTATGCCGGAAAATTCATCGAAAATATCTTTGTCGATATGCCATACGAGCATGCCGCCCTGCTCATAATTTTCTATTTCATAGCGCGGTTTGCCGTCTTCGCTTTTTATCACGCGTCTTCTGTAAAGTCCCGCGTCAAAGCCCTCTATGCGGCGGTTTTCCAAAAGAAAATATTCGGCGGGGTCTGGCGTATTTACGCGGATAATATTATATTTTCCGCTGAGCACGGAATATAATGTATATTCGCCGTCGCCTTTTGCCACCTGCTCTTCGACAAAGCCGGAGCGGATTTTCTGGAGCGGATCGAGATGAGTGGGGCAAGTGCCCATAATCGGCATGCGCTCGTTTTTGTCTTTCGGTCGAATAAGCCCGTAACAGCCGTTGCACATGACGGAAAACATCATCGGGAGCGGCCAGCCGCTTACCTGCCTGTCGTAATCGTAAATATCATGGAAACCGATGGCGTGACCCAGTTCATGCGCGGTGGTGCCGAGCGGATGTGGCAGAAAACCGTACTGGGTTTTTCTGTATTCGCCGATGAGCGTATACGAACCTTTCGACGCGGCGCAGAGCTTTACTCCGCCCACCGTTGGCGAATGTGCGCCGGGGAATCCCTGCGCATCTTCATCATCGGGCAGTCTGCCGCTGTTTGCGAAAACGCCGTAGCGAAGCTCCGGCGTGGTTTCCTTGCCGCCTGAGTAATCAAAACCGGCATGCACGAGAACATAATGCAGCTCGTCGGCGGAAAGATAACCGTCGCCGTCCTTGTCGAGCGCGGCAAAATCGACATAAGGCCCGCACGCCTTGAGCGCTTCCGCCACGACATAGAGCGCGGCGCCTGTACGCTTTTCGGGATTTTCTTGCTGAAGCAGGTCGGGATGCTTGCAGTGAAGCGTGACATGGACGACGCCTTTCACATCGCTGCCTTTTACATCGACGGGGCTGAAAAAGAATTTTCCGCCCGACATTTCCTTATAATAATTTTTCAGAGTAAGTCCTTCGTCACCGAAAAACTGCTCATACCAGTATTCTTTTGATGTGGTGCAGACCTGTCTGCCTTCATCGCCGTCCGGCTCAAACGAGATCATCACCACGAGCAGGGGGATAGGCTTCATTTCGAGCTTTTTTGTTGTTACGGATGTACCGAGAGAATTTGCCATTTTTTATGTATTCCTTTCTTTGGACGGGAGGCTTATCTGCCGTCCCAGCCGTATTTTGTAAGATCTATGTGACCGTCGCTTTCAAATACCACGCCTTCGGCTTCCAGCATGCTTTTCTGCACATCCTCGCCGCCGAAAGCAAAGCCCGGCGCGGGAAAGCCGTTTCTGTTTACCACGCGATGGCAGGGAATTATGCCCGGGCGCGGATTTACATGGAGCGCATAGCCCACCACGCGCGCAAGCCGCGGATTTCCTATCATGGCGGCGACTGCGCCGTAAGTCAAAACTTTGCCGCACGGTATTTTTTCAACGGTATCGTATACTTTTTCGAATATACTTTTCTCCTTGCCTTTCACATTTGTCCTCCCGAAAATCTTTTCAATTTATATTATATATTATTGTACGTTTTTTTCAATAATAAATTGTAAATTTGATAAGAACAAACGACGAAAAAGAGCGAAATGATTTGTGCCGTTATTGACATTTGAACATTATTTTGGTAAAATAAACTAAAGAAACAAACATACGGAGGTTTTTATTATGGATATGAAAAAGATACTTTCCGCCGTGGACCATACGCTGCTTTCACAGACGGCGACATGGGACGGCATAAAAAAGCTTTGCGACGAGGGAATAAAATACGGGGCGGCTTCCGTATGCATTCCTCCGTGCTATGTGAAAAAAGCGGCTGATTATGTCGGAGGAAAAATAAAAATATGCACGGTAATAGGTTTTCCGAACGGATACAATACGACGGAAACGAAATGCTTTGAGGCTTCGGACGCGGTGAAAAACGGCGCGGACGAGATAGATATGGTGATAAATATCGGTTATCTCAAGGCGGGTGAATACGATGCCGTGCTTTCCGAAATAAAGGCGGTGAAGGCGGCTTGCGCAGGGAAGCTGCTGAAGGTGATAATAGAAACCTGCCTGCTCACCGAGGATGAAAAAATAAAAATGTGCGAAACAGTTACAAAGTCCGGTGCGGATTTCATAAAAACGAGCACGGGATTTTCCACGGGCGGAGCCACGCGCGAGGATATAGCGCTTTTTGCCGCGCACGTCGGCAAAAACGTAAAAATAAAAGCGGCAGGCGGCATAAAAAGCTTTGACGACGCAGAAGATATGATGAAGCTCGGCGCTTCGCGTCTGGGAACGAGCCGCCTGATAAAAATAATGATTGACGGCGAAAAGAAGGAGGGCTGATTTATGGCTACACCGCATATCAATGCAAACAAGGGCGATTTCGCAAAAACCGTGCTGATGCCGGGGGATCCGCTGCGCGCAAAATTCATCGCGGAAAATTTTCTTGAAAATGCCGTACTCGTAAACAATGTGCGCGGCATACAGGGATATACCGGCATGTACAAAGGCACGCGCGTTTCCGTAATGGCGAGCGGGATGGGAATTCCTTCGATAGGCATATACAGCTACGAGCTTTTCAGCTTTTTCGATGTGGACAATATAATCCGCGTCGGTTCCGCGGGTGCGCTTTCACATACGCTTAAGCTGCGCGATATCGTGGCGGGAATGGGCGCCTGCACAAATTCCGATTTTGCGCGGCAGTATGATCTGCCGGGTACGTTCGCGCCCGTATGCAGCTATGAATTGCTGAAAACGGCTGTGACCGCGGCGGAGGCGCTCGGCACGGAAATGAAAGTGGGCAATCTCGTTTCTTCCGATACATTCTACGATGCGAGAAGCGACGCAAACGAGCGCTGGAGAAGCATGGGCGTGCTCGCGGTGGAAATGGAAGCGGCCGGGCTTTACATGAATGCGGCAAAGCTCGGAAAACGCGCTCTCGCTTTGTGCACGATATCCGATCTGCCTTTTACGGGCGAAGAATGCACAGCGGAGGAAAGACAGAATACGTTTACGCAGATGATGAAAATAGCACTCGACACAGCGGTACTGATGGATAAAAAACAATAATTTGCAAAGGCGGATTCTTTATGAGAATGTATGATATTATAGAGAAGAAAAGAAACGGCGGCGCTCTTTGTGACGAAGAAATACGTTTTTTCATCGACGGATATACGCGCGGCGATATTCCCGATTATCAGGCATCGGCTTTTTCCATGGCTGTATATTTTCGCGGGATGACCGACAGGGAAACCGTTTCTCTCACACTCGCCATGGCTGACTCCGGCGACCAAGCCGATTTATCGGCTCTCGGCGACAAAACCGCCGATAAGCACAGCACGGGAGGCGTGGGAGATAAAACCACGCTCATCGTCGCCCCGATAGCGGCGGCACTCGGCTGCACCGTGGCAAAAATGTCCGGCAGAGGACTCGGGCATACGGGCGGCACCGTGGATAAGCTGGAATCTTTCCCGGGTTTTCGCACGGAGCTTTCCGCGGCGGAATTTCTGCGTCTTGCAAAGGAAAACGGAATATGCGTGGCGGGGCAGTCCGGAAATCTCGCCCCCGCCGACAAAAAGCTTTATGCTTTGCGCGATGTTACGGCTACGGTGGATTCCATGCCGCTGATAGCTTCCAGCATAATGAGCAAAAAGCTGGCTGCCGGCTCGCACTGCATTGTTCTCGACGTGAAAACGGGAAGCGGCGCTTTCATGAAAACGGTTTCCGACGCGCGCATGCTGGCGCAGAAAATGGTGGATATAGGAAAAGCGGCGGGCAGAAAAATGTGCGCCGTGATAACAAATATGGATATGCCGCTCGGATGCGCCATAGGAAATTCGCTGGAGGTTGAGGAAGCTGTCCGCGTGCTTCGCGGCGAAGGTCCCGACGATCTGCGCGAGGTTTCGTATACACTGGCGGCGAGAATGTATGCTCTCGCTTTCGGCGCGTCGAAGGCGGAAAGCGTAGAAGCCGTGAAAAAAGCGGTGGAAAGCGGCGCCGCTCTCGAAAAGCTCGCTTTGCTCGTGAAAGCGCAGGGCGGCGATCCTTCTTATGTATATGATACTTCAAAATTTCCGCGCGCGCAGTATGTATGCGAGGTAAAAAGCGAATGCGACGGCTATATTTCGCATACCGATGCCGAAAAGATAGGTCTTTCAAGCGTAGTTCTCGGCGCGGGCAGAGAAAAGAAGGGCGACCCCATAGATCACAGCGCGGGCATAATGATGATAAAAAAGACAGGCGACGAGGTTCGTCGCGGAGATCTGATAGCCACGCTCCATACAAACGCGAAAGAAAAGCTCGACGAAGCGCGGAAAATGTGCCTTGAAGCCATGAGCTTTGCCGCGCAGGCACCCGAAAAAGAGGAACTCATACTCGGCGAAATTTCATAATGACGGCAATATCACAAAAGCCGTATGTAAAAAGCATACGACTTTTGTGATATTTTATCGAAAAAATAAAAAAATCGTTTTTTCTCTTGATTTTTTCGAAAATATGTTTTATAATATGAACAACAAGTGAACAGTTTGCCAATATAGGTTCGGATATTATGGCCCGAACGTTTCTACCGAACGCCCAGTTTCGACTATTGGTTGAAAAATGCAATATCGCATATGTTTTTATGCGGTATCTGTTGCGTTTTCTTTTATTGGCAAATCAGACTTTGGTCTGATTTTTTTGTTTTTGAAAAAAACGGAGGTGTTGACAATGAAAGCATTGCAGGAAAAGATAGCAAGAGAGGGCATAGTTCTTTCTTCCGATATTCTGAAAGTCGGCAGCTTTCTCAATCAGCAGCTCGACATAGAGCTTATTATGGAGATGGGCAGGGAGATTGCCCACCTTTATCATGCAGAAAATATAACCAAAATACTCACCATCGAAGCGTCGGGGATTGCTATAGCCGTAGCTGCTGCTGCGGAATTGCACGTCCCCGTCGTTTTTGCTAAAAAAAGCCGTTCTTCCACGCAGACAGGCACCATGTATTCGAGCACGGTGCATTCCTTTACTCACGGCAATACCTATGATGCCGTAGTGGCAAAGGAATATATTTCCTCTTCCGACAGGCTTCTGCTCGTGGATGATTTTCTTGCACGCGGCGGCGCGCTTCACGGACTTCTCGATATAGCATCGCAGGCAGGCGCTACCGTATGCGGCTGTGCAATCGCCATAGAAAAGGGATTTCAGGGCGGCGGAGATGAGCTTCGCCGTGCGGGTGTCCGCATAGATTCACTCGCCGTAGTTGAGAGTATGAGCCCTGAAGGCGGAATAAAATTCCGCGGATAAGCAAAGGATTTACAGAGAGCAATCTCTTTAAATTATAAAAAAATATTCGGAGGACAAACATGTTTAAGAAAATTGTTTCCATCATTCTCTGCGTAGCCATGCTGGCTGCATTTGCTGTTGTCGCATCTTCCTGCGGCGATTCGAAAGATGATTTCAAGCTCGGTGTAATTCTTCTCCACGATGAGGATTCCACTTACGACCTTAACTTCATCAATGCGGTAAAAGATGCTCAGAAGCAGCTCGGTCTCAAGGATTCTCAGGTTATTTTCAAAAGAGGCATCCCCGAAGGCAATGAATGCTATGAAGCTGCCTGCGACCTCGTAGACGAAGGCTGCAAGGTTATTTTTGCCGATTCTTTCGGTCACGAGCCTTATATGATAAAGGCTGCCGAGAAATTCCCCGATGTTCAGTTCTGCCATGCTACAGGCACAAAGGCACACACACAGGGTCTGAAGAATTATCATAACGCTTTCGCTTCCATCTATGAAGGCAGATTTCTTGCAGGCGTTGCCGCAGGCATGAAGCTTAACGAGATGATTGAAGCCGGCACAATCACAGCCGACAAGGCAAAGATGGGTTATGTAGGCGCTTTCACATACGCTGAGGTTATCTCCGGTCTTACTTCTTTCTACCTCGGTGCAAAGTATGTTTGCCCCTCTGTTACAATGGATGTTCAGTTCACAGGCGAATGGTATGACGAGGGCAAGGAAAAAGCTGCCGCTCTCGCTCTTATGGATGCAGGTTGCGTTCTTATAAGCCAGCATGCAGACTCCATGGGCGCTCCCTCCGCATGCGAGGACAGAAATGTTCCCAATGTTTCCTACAACGGTTCCACAGAAGCCGCTTGCCCCAACACATTCATCGTTTCTTCCAAGATTGACTGGGCTCCTTATGTTAAGTACATCTGCGAAAGCACTATGAACGGAACTGAAATCAAGGCTGACTGGTGCGGCGACCTCAAGACAGGTTCCGTTAAGCTTTCCGACCTCGGCAAGAAGGCTGCTACGGCAGGCACACAGGCTAAAATAGACGAAGTAAAGGCTCTTCTCGAGTCCGGCAAGCTCCATGTTTTCGATACGGCTACATTCACCGTTGATGGCAAGACACTCACAACATATCTTGCCGATGTTGATGATAAGGGCGACTATGTAAAGGAAACAGAAGCTATAAAGGACGGTTACTTCCACGAGTCCGAATACCGTTCCGCTCCTTACTTCGATCTCAGAATCGACGGAATCACTTTCCTTAACGAAAAATATTGATTTTATAAAAAACAGCATAGAATGGGCGGAGAATATATCTCCGTCCCATTCTGATTTTTTGATTTATTTTACAGATACGATGCGGAGGTTACTGTGAGCGATTCTATTTGTGCAAAAATCCCCGAAAACACCGCTCCGAAAAAAGAAGTTGTTCTCGAAATGAAGAACATAACGAAAACTTTCGGCAGCATTACGGCAAATAAAAACGTGGATCTCACCGTTTACAAAGGCGAGATACTTGCCATTCTCGGCGAAAACGGATGCGGCAAGACCACACTGATGAATATGATAGCGGGAATATATTATCCCGACAGCGGCGAAATATACATAAACGGAGAGGAAGCAGTGATAAGCTCTCCGAAAGATGCTTTCAAATATAAAATAGGCATGATACATCAGCATTTCAAGCTGGTGGATGTTTTCACGGCGAGCGAAAATATAGCGCTCGGCATGGATGATGAAAAATACAACATAAAAGAAGTAAACAACCGTGTGCTCGAAATAGCGGAGCGCTACGGATTCAATATAGACCCGAAAAAGAAAATACATGAGATGTCTGTTTCCGAAAAGCAGACTGTGGAAATAATAAAGGTTTTGTATCGCGGAGCCGATATCCTTATCCTCGATGAGCCTACAGCCGTTCTCACTCCGCAGGAAGCGGGCAGGCTTTTCGACGTAATAAGAAAAATGCGCGACGACGGCAAATCCGTTATAATAATCACGCACAAACTCCACGAGGTGCTCGCCATATCCGACAGAGTGGAGGTTCTCCGCAAGGGCGAACACGTGGCTACGGTAAATACCGCGGATACAAACGAATCCGAGCTTACCGAGCTGATGGTGGGCAAAAAGATTTCGCTGAATATAGAGCGCAATGAGCCGAAAAATCCCGAGCTTCGTCTGGAAATAAAAAATCTGAACAGCAAAAACGAAGAGGGAATAGATGTTCTCAAAAACATTTCGTTTGAGGCTTACTCCGGCGAAATTCTCGGTATAGCGGGCATCGCGGGAAGCGGACAGAGAGAGCTTCTCGAGGCAATAGCTGGTCTGCATCGTCTTGATATCGGCGATATCATTTTTCACAATCCGAAAAAGGACAAGCCCGTCACATTCTTTCACAAAGATATGCACCGCGTGAAGGAGCTTGCGGGAGAGGGCGCTTTCCGCTATGAAAACGGCGAAACGGTAAACTTTTCCGGCATGTCCGACAAGAAAATAAAGACTCTCGTAAACAGCGGCGAGATTCTTTTCAAAGAGGATGAGATAATAGACCTGCGCGACAAAACCCCGCTCCAGATAAAAGAGCTGGGCATACGCCTCTCGTTTGTTCCCGAGGACAGACTCGGCATGGGTCTGGTCGGAAATATGGACATAGTGGACAATATGATGCTACGCAGCTACAGAAAAGGAAAATCCGTTTTTGTGGACAGGAGCAAGCCGGGAAATCTCGCAAACGAGATAATAGACGAGCTGGGTGTGGTTACGCCTTCGGCGCATACGCCTGTACGCCGTCTTTCCGGAGGCAATGTTCAGAAAGTTCTCGTGGGCAGAGAAATAGCCGCGGCGCCGAAGGTGCTTATGGCGGCATATCCCGTCCGCGGACTTGATATAAATTCCTCGTATATGATATACAATCTGCTCAACAAGCAGAAAGAAAACGGCGTGACAGTAATATTTGTCGGAGAGGATCTTGATGTGCTCATCGAGCTGTGCGACAGAATTCTCGTAATGAATTCCGGCAAGGTAATGGATATAGTGGACGGCAGAAAAGCCACAAAGGAAGAGATAGGTTTCCTGATGACAAAAACCTACGCTTCCGCAAAGGTCGAAGAAAAAGAGGAGGATAAAGGCGATGGAAACGAATGAAAGCAAAGCAAAAATACGCGAACCGCTTTTTCATATCACCAAGCGTTCCGCCATGTCGTGGCAGAAAGCATGGCTGATACGTCTTGCCGCGATAGCCGCCGCTCTTATCTTTTGCGGCATACTTTCCATGATACTTCTCGGGGCAAATCCTCTTGAATTTTATTCGGCTTTGATAAAGGGTTCGCTCGGTTCCAAAAGAAAAATATGGAAACTCGCCCGCGATACAGCCGTGCTTCTTTGCATAGCGCTCGCGGTAACACCCGCTTTCAGAATGAAATTCTGGAATATAGGCGCCGAGGGTCAGGTGCTGGTCGGCGCTCTCGCCACAGCCGCATGCATGTTTTACTTCGGCGGAAAAGTGCCGGATTTCGTGCTGATACTGATAATGCTTGCCGCAGCGCTTGTCGCAGGCATGATATGGAGCGGTATTCCCGCCATTTTCAGAGCGCAGTTCGGAACTAATGAAACGCTTTTCACTCTGATGATGAACTATGTGGCTACATGCCTCGTTTCGTATTTTCTGATTATATGGACGCCAAACGGCTCCAGTTCACTCGGCGTTTTGCCGCACGGTCATCTGCCCGATCTCATCAATGAATACATGCTGATAATCATACTCGCGTTGCTTCTCACTGCAGGACTGTATGTTTATCTCAATTACAGCAAGCACGGATATGAAATTTCCGTAGTTGGCGAAAGCAGCAAAACCGCGTGCTACATAGGCATAGATGTGAAAAAAGTCATCATACGCACGATGATTATTTCCGGCGCATTATGCGGCTTTGCGGGATTTCTCATTGTCGGCGGACTTGACCATTCCGTGACCACGGAAACGGCGGGCGGACAGGGCTTTACCGCGATAATGGTTTCATGGCTCGCAAAATTCAATCCGCTTGTAATGATAGTGACATCGCTCTTTGTTACATTCCTCAGCCAGGGAGCGGCGCAGGTTTCGCAGAATTTCGATATAAGCCCCGCTTTCCCCGATATGATAACCGGTATCATTCTTTTCTTCATAATAGGCTGCGAATTTTTCATTGATTACAAAATAAACTTCCGTTCACGCAAGCATGGAGGTAACGATAATGGATAAACTGATAAATTATCTGCTGAGCGCTATTCCTCTCGGAATGACGTTTCTTTACGGTTCCACGGGCGAGATAATTACGGAAAAAGCGGGACATCTCAATCTCGGCATACCCGGCACAATGTGCGTCGGCGCGGCCGGCGGATGCGTGGCGCTTCAGCTGATGTCGTCATCGTCGCTCCCCGGTTTTCTCGTGGTTTTCATAGCGCTCCTCGTAACTTTTCTTTCCGCTGCGCTCATGGGGCTGATATACAGCTTTCTTACCGTTACGCTCCATGCAAATCAGAATGTCACGGGTCTTGCTCTCACGACTTTCGGCGTAGGTATGATGAAATTCATTATGTCGAAAATATCCGTGCTCGCGGGGAAAATGGGCACAAGATATCTTTTCGCCATAAAATATTTCCGTTTTCCGTTTGCGGAAAGCACCACTTTCAAATATTGCGGCGTGATGGTATTTCTCGCGATAATAATCGCCGTGGCGGCTTCTTTTGTACTGAATAAGACCCGCGTGGGTCTTTATCTGCGCGCTGTCGGTGAAAACCCCGCCACAGCCGACGCAATGGGAATAAACGTTACGGCATACAGATATGCGGCTACGCTTATCGGCAGCGGCATAGCGGGACTGGGCGGAATTTTCTATATCATGGATTATGCCGGCTCTCAGGAGGCTTATCTCGGCGTTTCGGCGCTCGGATGGCTCTCGATAGCGCTTGTTATATTTGCGATCTGGAAGCCGGTGGTAAGTATTTTCGGCTCGGCTCTTTTCGGTGCGCTTTATGTGGCAGGCTCATATATACCGAGCATACGCGAGCTTCACGTCAGCATGAAAGCCACGCCTATCCTCGATATGCTTCCGTATGCGGTGACGATAATAGTGCTTATTTTCATAAGCGCGACAAAAAGAAAAGACAATCAGCCCCCTGCGGCACTCGGCACAAATTATTACAGAGAAGACAGATAAAAGCAAAGGGAACCTTTACGGGTTCCCTTATTTTTATATTTTTACGTTTGTGTCGGGCGGCGTGTTTCTCACATATTATTATAAAGCCGCGACGAATGTTTTAAATAAAAATTTTCGGCGTCAAGCGTAAAAAACGCAAAATTTACTGAAATTTCTTGTTTTTCAAAAATATATTGACATAACACGGAAAATAATGTTATAATTTCAAAAAAATCACTATAAGTGAAAATGGGGAGGAAAATCCGTGAAAGAAAATTACAACCCTTATGAAAATGCTGTGGCGGTGATAAAAAAAGCCGCCGCGTTACTAAAACTAGATGAAAACGATTATGCTTTTCTTCTTTATCCCGAAAGAGAACTGAAGGTATCTCTGCCGGTAAAGATGGACAACGGAAAAACAGAGGTTTTTGAGGGGTACAGAGTACAGCATTCGAGCGTACTCGGACCGAGCAAAGGCGGAATACGTTATCATCAGAATACGGATATCGACGAGGTAAAGGCGCTGGCTTGCTGGATGGCGCTGAAATGTTCCGTTGCGGGCATACCTTACGGCGGAGGAAAAGGCGGCATAAAAGTGGATCCCGCGCGCCTGAGCAAGCGCGAGCTGGAGGAGCTCACGAGAAAATATGCCTGCGCAATAGCTCCGATAATAGGCGAGAAAAAGGATATTCCCGCGCCGGATGTAAATACAAACGGGCAGATAATGGCATGGTTCTGCGATGCTTATTCGAAATCGACGGGAAGTTTCACACCCTCCGTGGTAACGGGAAAGCCTCTCGAAATAGGCGGCAGTCTGGGCAGAACGGAAGCGACGGGCAGAGGCGTAATGCTGACTGTGCGCGAGTTGCTTTCTCATCTCGGAAAAGATATACGCGGTATGAGAGTAGCTGTTCAGGGCAACGGAAACGTAGGCGGCACAACGGTAAAGCTTCTCGGCGAGCTGGGATGCAGGATAGTGGCTGTTTCCGATGTTTCGGGCGCCGTTTTCTCGGCGGACGGGCTGGACAGCGAGAAGATATTCGGATACAGCACGGAGCACAGGCTACTGCGCGATTTTGACGGTGACGTGGAATTTACAGAAGGCACGGCGGGCAATGCGGCGCTTCTCACCTGCGATACGGATATACTCATCCCCGCAGCGCTGGAAAATCAGATCACCGCGGAAAATGCAGGCGAAATAAAGGCAAAATACATTGTGGAGGCGGCAAACGGACCCACGAGCATAGAAGCGGATGAAATTCTCGAAAAACGCGGGATAACGGTAGTACCCGATATACTCGCAAATTCGGGCGGCGTTATAGTTTCGTATTTCGAATGGGTGCAAAATCTCCAGTATCATGCATGGACTCTCGAAAAGGTAAATGCCGAACTGGAAGAAAAGCTGACATCGGCTTTTGAAAACGTATTTGAAATATCGCGCAAATATTCATGCACTATGCGCATGGCGGCATACATGGCGGCTATAAAGCGCATAGTCACGGCGGCAAGCCTGCGAGGCATGTAAAAATGCAAAATAAAACCCGAAAAATCATAAATCTTTAGACGGATACTTCTGCCTTAGTTCGGCAATTATGAACGCCTTTTCCGGTTCTTTTGCTCGTCCGCAAGAACTGAGGCACTCAGTTTTTTATGTATTCTATCTCCATTCTGAGCCTTTGATTTTCGGCAATAAGATCCTCTTCTGCTTTCTTTTCTTCTTTTTCCCATAAAAATATGCACCCCATTAGTGTCTAACTTTTGGGGTGCATATTATCTGCCGGGGGATTTTTATATCAGTTTTCTATTTTTACGCTGTATATTTCATCAAAGGGAAGCGGGAAATATGAAAGTTTGGCTTTTCGCAGTCCTTCCACGCCCATATCCTCCTCGCGATTTGCGTATATCGCATCGGGGAAAGCCTCTCTGATAAATTTCTGATTTATCACGGTATAGGCGCCTTCGATATCGCGATGCGCTTTTTCCACATGGATGAGCGCCGTATCGCCGTTTATCATTTCGCCTATCGTATACGCGGCTATATTGCCGTCGGCATAGAGTACGCCCGCTGTCAGCCCGAGAATATCGAAATTTTCATAAAGCTTGTCTATCGCGGCATTTTCGTCCACGAGCATGGTTTTGTTTTCTTCTTCCAGTGCGGGATCTTCGCGGAGCGCGATAATCGCTTTTTCCAAATCCGATTTGTTTTCCGCAGATATTATTTCAAAACGGCTCTCATAAGTGGCTTCAAATTTGTTTATGTGGTTGCGCTTGGCGTGAAGCGCCTTGCCGGACAGGGAGCGGAGCTTTTCCGCCTCATAGATATATTCGAAAAGATTGCGTTCTTCGTTTTCTTTTGCTTTATCTCCGAATATAGATTTCAGCCTGCAAACATCGTCTTTTTTCAGATATGTAAAGATTATATCGGGATAATCGCGCATCAGAGCGAGAACGGTATCGCGAAGTTCATCATCCGAGCCCTTGCCGACAGGCATATAAGCAAATCGCCTGCCGCTTACGGAATTAAGCCCGACTACACATAGAAATCCGTTTATCTCTGCATACATGAGCTTGTCCTCCGCCTGCCACATGAGCATATCGGAAAACGATTCGTAGGAAGATATTCTTCTTTTCGAATAATAATTTTCAAAGATCTCTTTTTCACTCACCGTGATTTTTCTGAAACTGTGCATAAAATAAAAAGTACCTGCTTTTCTTGTAATTTCAGGTATATTTTAACACAGAAGCCTGTTTTTTGCAAGATATTTTTTCTAAATATTCAAATTACTTGACAAATCACGCTTCATCAATTATAATATATACTGGAATTAAATCGG
This sequence comes from uncultured Eubacteriales bacterium, assembly GCA_934394585.1. Classification (GTDB taxonomy): domain Bacteria; phylum Bacillota; class Clostridia; order Oscillospirales; family CAG-272; genus Apopatosoma. The sequence goes on from CAKRQU010000005.1 coordinate 23,255, forward strand.
GAAAGGATATGATAATATGTCTGTACAGCCTGTAGAAGGAAAATATCTCATGTATAAGGGCAAGCCGCTCGTGCGCGAAAAAAACGTTATCTGCTACGGCGATATGAGCGATAAATGCTACCTTTTTCTCATGATACTCACGAATAAAAAAGAAAACGGTATAGATGTACCTGACAGAATACTGATTCAGATACTCAGCACCGACGAGAAGCAGAGAATAATAAAGCAGGGTGAAAAATCCGGTCTTTACAATGCTCTCGATATCGGCATGATATGGCTGGAGCGTGCGCTCGCCGCCGAATAAAAAATATCTGCTTTTGTCCCGTATGCGGTTTTTTCCGTATACGGGATTTTTGCAAAGAAAAGCGGCGGAGAATGCTCCGCCGCTTTTTTATTTACGATATTCTGTTTTTCAGTCGGAGGTTGTCCGATATCATCGCTATGAATTCGCTGTTTGTCGGCTTGCCGCGCTCGTTCTGAATGGTGTAACCGAAATAAGAATTGAGCACATCGAGATCGCCTCTGTCCCATGCAACCTCTATGGCGTGTCTTATAGCGCGCTCCACTCTTGAAGAAGTCGTTTCATAAGCTTTCGCTACGGAAGGATAGAGTATTTTTGTCACGGAATTAATCAGATTGTTGTTTTCCACGGTCATGATTATTGCCGTGCGGAGATACTGATATCCTTTTATGTGCGCCGGTACGCCGATTTTGTGCAGAATTTTTGTCACCTGCGTTTCGAGATCGTTGTCGTCATCGCCATAAGTATTTATGCGCGGACTGAGCGGAATTTTGAAATTATTCTGTCTGTTTCTGTATATGCGCATTATTCTGTCAAAAAGCGTGGCGTACTCTATCGGCTTTTGCATGCAGAATGTTGCGCCCGCTTCGCTTGCTTCGAGGAAAAGATTCGGGTTTGAACAGTATGAAAGCGCTATGAAATCCGGCGCCTGAAGCGGATTCGGGAAAAGCTGCTTTGACTTTTTGATTATCTGGATAGGATCGAGCTTCGGAAGCCAGATGTCAATAAAAACGATATCGGGCATGGTTCTTTTTATTTTCGTGAGAAGGTCCGATCCGTCGGAAGCCTCATCAACTACTTCCATGCCTGCTCTTGTCAAGTTCTCTCTGAGATTCATGCGGAATTCGACGTTTTCGTCTGCGATAAGTATTCTTACTTTTTGCTCCATGGTATTACTCTCCATTTCTTTATTTTACTGTCGGATTTTTGATTTACCAAAATTTTCCAACAACATACTACCATATTTTGGAAAATTTTTCAATATGAAAATGGAAATTTTTGTCAACAAAATTGACGGGCTGTTTTTGTCTACCTTGACAAAATGTCCTTCACAAATCGCCAAATTAAAACAAAAGAATTTTACTATAACGGCGAATTGAAAGGAAATTTATATTTTATGAGCGAAATACGAAAAATTATTTGCAGAGGATGCAGACTGCATGGCAGGCTATTCCTTCCTCATTTCCCGTAAAACCGAGATGTTCCTCCGTTGTTCCTTTGATATTTACACAACCTGTGGGAATTTCGAGCGCTTTTGCTATATTTTCTTTCATTTTATCGGTATACGGGGATATTTTTGGACGCTGCGCGATAAGCGTCACGTCTATATTTCCCACGCTGTAGCCGAGTGCGGCGATTTTTTTATGTACTTCTCCGAGCAGGATCATGCTCGATATACCTTTATATTTCATATCGCTGTCGGGAAAATGCTTTCCTATATCGCCGAGTGCGGCGGCACCGAGCAGCGCATCGCAAACTGCATGCAAGAGAACATCCGCGTCGGAATGCCCGAGGAGCCCTTTTTCATGCGGAATTTCGACTCCGCCGAGAAACAGCTTTCTGCTTTCGGTAAGACGATGAACATCGTATCCGTGACCTATGCGTATATTCATCCGCGATTTCTCCTTTCCATTATTCCGAGAGCGGCGGGAATATCCGCTTTCGTCGTTATTTTTATATTGTCTGAGCCTGTTTCCACGCAGAAAACGCTGAATCCCGCGTGCTCCGCCATCATGGAATCATCCGTTATGGAAGCGCCTTTGTTTTTGCAGGTTTTCAGTGAAACGAAGTACACGTTCTTTTTGAAAACCTGCGGAGTCTGTGCGCGCCATACCAGACTTCTGTCAAGCGTACCGCTTATTTTCCCGTTTTCATCAACCTTTTTCAGCGTATCGGACGATTTTGTCGCCGCTATTGCGGCGCCGGTCCTGTATGCGGTTTCCACTACGGAAGCTATTTTTTCAGGAGTGATAAGGCAGCGTGCGCCGTCGTGCACGGCGACAAAATCCGCTTTTCCCGATATTGCCGAAAATCCTTTCTCCGCGGATTTAGCCCGCGTATTTCCCCCGGTCACTACGCGCGAAAGCTTTGAAAGCGAATATTTCTTTTTGAAAACATCGTCATAATACGATGTTTCGGCTTCGTTTGCAACGACCACTATTTCATCTATCAGGTCGCATTCCTGAAATGCGCAGAGCGTATGAGCGATAACGCTTTTTCCTTCCAGCTCGATGAGTTGCTTCGAATCACCGCCCATTCTGGTGCTCGTACCGGCGGCGAGAATGACAGCAGATGTGAAAGGATGTGCGCTTTTCTTTGTGATCACATTGACAGCCATGCTTATTTTTTTCAGTATATTTTTCATCAAAATCCTCCGTAGGATGTCTGTAACTCATTTATAATGCATATTATACCACAAAAACGGTCTGCGGGCGATAAAAAAAGTAAAAAAATTGAAAATAATATAAAAAATTTTTAAAAATCTATTTATTTATATGTGGAAATATATTATAATATAGTGTACAATAAAGCTTCAGAGGGGTGTTTTGGATTTGGAACTGCTTAAATACATTGCCGAACAGTTTCTGGCAATCAAGCTGATTGATATTCTTGATATCGCCGTAGTGTCGATACTCATTTATTATATAATAAAATTTATCCGTGACAGGCGCGCGAGCAAACTGGCTCTCGGTGTTCTGATGATACTTGTTGTTTTGCTGATAAGCGATATACTCGATATGCGCGCGCTGAAATTCCTGCTTTCAAATATAGTGCAGGTCGGACTTATTTCGCTGATAATAATTTTCCAGCCTGAATTGCGCTCCGCTCTCGAAAAAATGGGCGGAAGTCCTTTCCGCTCCATCAAAAATGCGGGCGAAGCGAAATCGTCCCAGACAAAGCACTCGGTGATAACAAACATATGCGAGGCGGCCAGCGATCTCGCAAAGGAATATACGGGCGCGCTGATCGTGATAGAGCGTTCCACGCCGCTCGGCGATATAATAAAAACGGGTACGGTAATAAATGCCGATGTCACCGTGCCGTTGCTGCGCAATATTTTTTACAATAAAGCCCCGCTGCACGACGGTGCCGTGGTTATAAAAAACGGCAGAATCTGCGCCGCAGGTTGCTTCCTTCCCATGTCCACAAATGACGATATAATAAAAGATCTCGGTACGCGCCACCGCTCCGCCATAGGTATGAGTGAAAACAGCGATGCCGTGGTAGTAGTGGTTTCCGAGGAAACCGGCACGATATCCATCGCGGTGGACGGACAGCTGAAGCGAAACTATGATATGGGCACATTGCAGTCCGAGCTTTCCGTTCTTCTCGGCGAAGATCAGCACGCAAAGGAACGCAAGGCGGACAAAGCACATGAAGCCTGACACAATGAATACCGGAAAAGGAGGGGCAACGCATTGAAGCCGAGTAAAATAAGCGACTTTTTCAAGCCGAAAAACACTGTGGTCGACAGGGAAGATGGCTCCGACGACTACACTGTGAAGCAAAATAAAAAAGCCGATATAATAATAAGAATTTTTTCCATACTTGCGGCGATAATAATCTGGATTTACGCCGTGAGCACCGACGGTGCAATAAAAACAATAGATTATAAATTCACAAGCGCGGATATAGTTCTCGAAAATGCGGAGATTCTTTCGGAAAGGACTCTGAAAGTAATCATAGAGGAAACGGATATAACAGTCACCGTAAAGGGCAGAAAGCTGAGCGCAGGAGATGCCGCGAGAAACAAAATAAAAGTATATGTTGATGTCGCCGGAATAAATTCCGTGGGAGAAACGGTGCTGAAGCTGAATGTAAAGGTACCGCTCGGCGTTACGCTCGATTCTTTTTCACCGGAATATGTAAAGGCGGACGTGACGCTCGGTTCTCCGCTTAATCTGCCTGCCGAAAGCAGCATGGATTCAAACGGGTGATTATGCAGAAATATATAGTACAGAATATAAAATTGCCGATAGGAGCTTCAACATACGATGTTTTCTCTTCCGCGAGAAAGCGTTTGTTGAAGTTCTTTTCCGCAAAAAACATAAACGATCTGAAAATATATAAAAAATCCGTGGATGCAAGAAAGAAAAACGATATAAAATTCGTTTATTCCGTGATGGCATCCGCAGAGGGGAAAGCGGACGTTTCAAAACTCGCCTCGGAAGGCATTGCCGTGGCAAAAAATGCGGATATTTCCCCCGTTTTCGGGAGCGAGGAAATGCACGGGCGACCTGTGATAGTCGGATTCGGTCCGTGCGGAATGTTTGCGGCGCTTCTGCTTGCTAAATACGGATATCGCCCCATAGTTCTGGAGCGCGGCAAAAATACAAAGGAAAGAAGCGCGGACGCGGCGCATTTTTACGAGAGCGGAAAGCTCGATACCGAGTCGAATATCCAGTTCGGCGCGGGCGGCGCAGGTACTTTTTCCGACGGAAAGCTGATGACGCGCATAAACGATCCGAAATGTGCCTTTGTTCTCGAAACAATGGTTTCGTGCGGAGCACCTGAGGATATACTTTCAAATGCACGCCCCCATGTGGGAACAGACCATCTGAAAACCGTGGTATCGGAAATGGAAAATCAGATAGTTTCTCTCGGCGGCGAAATAAGATATAAAACGCGTTTTGACGGATTTGCCGCAGAGTCCGGACGCACTGTGCGCAGCATTGCCGCGGGCGGAGATACCGTGGAATGCGGAGTTCTCGTTCTCGCCGTGGGACACAGCGCGAGAGATACGTTTTCCGTTCTCGGCAAAAGCTCGCTCGTGCTTACGCCGAAGCCTTTTTCCGTGGGCGTGAGAACAGAGCATCTTCAGGAAAACATTGACAAAGCGCTGTACGGCGATATGGCGGGAGATCCGCGTCTGCCTGTCGGAGAATATAATCTTTCCTGCCATATCGGAGGGAGAGGCGTATATACATTCTGCATGTGTCCCGGCGGCGAAGTCGTAGCCGCCGCATCCGAACACGGCGGAGTGGTGACAAACGGCATGAGCAGCTACAGCCGCGACGGGAAAAATGCCAATTGCGCTGTTGCCGTTTCCGTATTGCCGGAGGATTTCGGCGGCACGGTTAGCGGAGCCATAGATTTTCAGCGCAGGATAGAAAGGGCGGCATACGCGGCTGGCGGCGGAAATTACACTGCGCCGTGCCAGAGCATGGGCAGCTTTCTCGGCAAAGGCACAAAAAACGATGTCGGCGGCATTTCTCCGACATACATGGACGGCAATGTCGCATTTACCGAGCTGGAAAAGATATTTCCGTCGTTTATTACAGACTCATTGCGGACCGGCTTTTGCGATTTCGATAAAAAGCTGCACGGATTTGCAGCAGAAGACGCAGTGATAACAGCGCCTGAAACGCGCACCTCGTCGCCTTTGCGCATGCAGCGCGACGCGGATTTCACGGCGAAAAATTATGATAATATATATGTTGGCGGAGAGGGCGCCGGATATGCCGGCGGCATAACGAGTGCCGCGCTCGACGGCGTGAATATCGCGCTGGCGATAATGGCGCGTTTCAGTCCTCCTGCATTGTAAAAAGGAGTGAAAATCTTTGAGAACGGAGAAAAAATGGGTACTTCTCGAGCAGGATGACGTGCAGGTGAAAGCGCTTTCCGATGCTCTGGGCGTATCGTCAGTGACGGCGCGTGTGCTGATAAACCGCGGCTATTCCGATGCGGAAAAAGCAAAGGCTTTTATCGAAAAATCCGAAAGCTTTCTGCATAATCCTTTTCTTCTCCGCGATATGGACAAAGCCGTTTCGCGCATACTCCGCGCCATCGAAAATAACGAAAAAATAACGGTTTACGGAGATTACGATGCCGACGGTGTAACATCGACATCGCTTTTGCTCCGATATTTCAGAAGCAAAGAGGCAAATGCCGATTTTTATATTCCGTCGCGCGAGGAAGAGGGCTACGGAATAAACCGCGATGCGATAAATACAATAAAAGAAAGCGGGACAAGCCTGATAGTGACCGTGGATACGGGAATAACCGCCGCGGAAGAAGCGGCTTTTGCCCGTGAACTCGGCATGGATATGGTCATCACGGATCACCATCAGTGTCCGCAGGTGCTCCCCGATGCGGCAGCCGTTGTAAATCCGCACAGACCCGACTGCGAGTATCCGTACAAGGACCTCGCGGGGGTAGGCGTGGCATTCAAACTGGTATGTGCGCTGGAACTGGCTGAAAACGACGGCGGAAATTATAATATAGAAACAATAAAGGATGTCTGCCGCGAGTATATCGCGCTTGCCGCCATAGGCACCATAGCGGATGTCATGCCGGTGACGGATGAAAACAGAATAATCATTCACATAGGGCTGAATATGATACGCGGCACGGAGGATATCGGGATAAAGGCGCTTTTTGCCGCATCGGATATAGAAACGGATACAAACAGAAATAAAAGAAGTGTCCTGAAGCGCATATCCGTTTCATCGGTGGCTTTCGGCGTGGTGCCGAGGATAAATGCCTCAGGGCGTATGGGCGACGCGGGCAGAGCCGTGCAGCTTTTCATGACGAAATCGCCGGAGCTTGCAAATGCGATAGCAGAGGAGCTTTGCGCATACAACAGAGAAAGGCAGGCTCTGGAATATTCCATATTCAGCGAAGCTGAAAAATTTCTGCGTGACAATCCCGACTGCGCCGGGAAAAACATACTTGTGATAGCGGGCGAGGATTGGCACAACGGGGTGATAGGCATAGTCGCATCAAAAATAACCGAAAAATACGGAAAGCCGAGCGTGCTCATTTCATTGCCGAAAAGCGGCGATGAGGGTCGCGGCTCCGCGCGAAGCGTTGCGGGATTTGACATATTTTCGGCTTTCTGCGATTGCTCGGAATTGCTGATAAAATTCGGCGGTCATGAAGGCGCGGCGGGGCTGAGCATACTGCGCGAAAATATAAATTCTTTCCGCGAAAAGATAAATGAGTATGCGGGAAATATATTTTCAAAGGGAATGCCGGAGCCTGAATGCAAAGCGGACTGTATAATATCCCCCGATGAAATAAATATGATACAGGCTAATGAGCTTTATCTGCTCGAGCCTTACGGTATAGGCAATCCTGCGCCGATTTTCATGCTGGAAGATGCGGTAATCGACGATATCGTGATGCTGAAAGGCGACAAGCATACAAAAGCGATGATAGATTGCGATAATACGGATGTGCCCGCATTGTTTTTCGGTCGCAATCTTTACGATGAGGGATATGAAAAGGGCGACGAAGCCGATATACTTTTCAATATGGACGTAAACGAATTCCGCGGAGTATGCACCGTGCAGATGATGGGAAAAGAAATCCGTTTCGGCGGAGAAACCGCAGAGGCGTATGCCGAAGCGGAAAAGGATGCACGCAGATTTGTGTGCGGAGAGGGACTTTGCGCTCCGGATGATTTTCCGCTGCGCGACGATTTTGCGGATTTTTACCGCTATCTGCGCAAAAATCTCCATACGGGAAAATGCGAGATAAACGCAAAGTCGGTGCTCCGTCTTTTCCCCGAAATATCGTATCTGAAGCTGCTGCTGATGATACTTGTGCTCGAAGATTGCGCACTGATACATACGGAAATGCGTTCCGGTCTGAATTACGTTTTTTCCGTTCCTTCCGTTACGGAAAAAACAGATATTACAAAAAACAGGCTTCTCGAAAAAATAAAAATAGGATAACTGCGGGAAGCGGGAGAAAAATATGTTTTACGGCACAGATAAGCTGATGTTCATACTGGAAAGTACGGGCAAAGCTTATAATATCGACAAAATAAAAAAAGCATACGAATATGCGAAAGAGCTTCATAGCGGACAATTCCGCAAAAGCGGGGAGGAATATATAAATCATCCTCTCGCCGTGGCGGAAATCGTCGCGGGGCTCGGACTTGATACCGATTCCGTATGCGCCGCGCTTCTGCACGATACCGTGGAGGATTGCTCCGAAAAAACGGATATCGACAAGATACGAAAACTTTTCGGCGACAGCGTGGCGGAGCTGGTGGACGGTCTTACAAAGCTTGTCCAGATTCCTTTTGAGGACAAAGAAGACGAGCACATGGAAAACCTGCGCAAAATGTTTTTTGCCATGGCAAAGGATATCCGCGTCATCTTTATAAAGCTGGCTGACAGACTGCACAATATGCGCACGCTCGACGCGCAGGAGGAAAGCAAACGCCGCCGCATAGCGCTGGAAACGATGCATGTCTATGCTCCCCTCGCTCACCGTCTCGGTATGCAGAAAATAAAGCAGGAGCTGGAAAATCTCGCGCTTTCCTATCTCGACCCGATAGGCTATGACGAGGTTCGGAATGACATAAGCAAAAAATACGGGCAAAATCGCGGATTTATAGACAATATAAAGAAAAGCATAACAGAATATCTGAAAGAAAACGGACTCGATGTCACAATAGAGGGGCGCGTAAAATCGGTTTACAGCATATATCGCAAGATGTATCAGCAAAATAAAAATTTCGATGAAATCTACGATTTTTATGCCGTCCGTATAATTGTGAATACCGTAGCCGAATGCTACAGCGCGCTCGGATATATTCATGAAATGTACAATTCCATCCCCGGCAGATTCAAGGACTACATTTCCACGCCTAAGGCAAACATGTACAGTTCGCTCCATACCACGGTAATAGGCAGGGACGGCATTCCTTTCGAAGTTCAGATACGCACATGGGAAATGCACCACATAGCCGAATACGGTATCGCGGCGCACTGGAAATATAAATCCGGCGACAGAACAAAAGAAGATATAGATAAAAAGCTGGAATGGATATCAAAGCTTGTGGAGGATGAATCCACCACGGCGGATCACGACGATTTTCTGGAAGCGATAAAAATAGATATTTTCCAGGATGAAACTTTTGTTTTCACGCCGAAAGGCGATGTGGTAAACCTCCCGCAAAATTCGACATGCATAGATTTTGCATATCACATACATTCCGCCGTGGGCAACAGGATGGTGGGCGCCAAGGTAAACGGAATGATTGTTCCGATAGACCGCGAGCTGAAAAACGGCGAAATAGTGGAGATACTCACATCCTCCTCGGCAAAGGGACCGAGCCGCGACTGGCTGAATATAGTAAAAACCAGCGAGGCAAAGGCAAAAATACGTCAGTGGTTCAAAAAGGAAAAACGCGACGAAAATATTGCCGAGGGCAAAAACGCATTTATTTCGGAGCTGAAACATTACGGCAGGAGCTATACCGACGAACAATTTGAAAAAATCACGGAAAATGTGGCTGCACGTTGCGGAATGAATAACGCTGCCGAGCTTTTCAATATGCTGGGCTACGGCGGTCTTTCCGTTTCAAAAATATCCGTGCGCATCCGCGACGAATTTGACAGGATAGTGACACCGCCGCCGGAGGCAGAGCCCATAACGGACGTTTCACAGGTTCAGACGGTGCAAAAGCCCTATTCCAGAGGCAGCTACAACGGAGTTGCCGTGGATGGTCTGGAGGGCTGTCAGGTGAAATTTGCAAAATGTTGCAATCCGCTCCCCGGGGATAACATCATAGGATTTATCACAAAGGGATACGGAATATCAGTTCACAAATGCGATTGCAAAAACGCGCTCGCGTCGATGAAGGATAATCCCGACAGGTTTGTGCGCGTGGAATGGCGCAAAACATCGGGCGGAGGCGATGCTTCGGGCGGTCAGTATGAAGCCGTGATGCGCATTTTCGCGGAGGACAGAATATCTCTGCTCGCCGATATAACATCCGCTCTCGCCGATATGCGCGTATCTATCATGCAGATAAATACGCAAAACAAAAGCGGCGGTCAGGCGATAATAAGCATAGGCGTGGCGTGCAAAAATCTCGACCACTATACGAGCATAGTTTCCAGAATGAAAAATATAAAAGGCGTATATTCCGTAGAACGCGGATATACGTCGTAAATGAGGTGAAAAAGCTATGAGAGCGGTAATACAGCGCGTATCCTCGGCGCGGGTTATCTCCGACGGTATCCTCACGGGAAAAGCAGGGAAGGGTTTGGTAATCCTTCTCGGGGTGAAAAAGGGAGATACGGAAAAAGACGCGCAGGCGCTCGCGCTCAAAATATCAAAACTGCGCATTTTTTCCGGCGAAAACGACAAGCAGAATCTCAGCATAAATGATATCGGCGGAAGCGCGCTTGTGATATCCAATTTTACTCTGTATGCCAACTATGCGCACGGAAACCGCCCAGATTATTTTACAAGCGAGGCGCCCGAGCGCGCAAATATGCTATATGAGCATTTCATATCGTGCCTGAAAAAAGAAATTCCCGATGTGCAATGCGGGGTTTTCGGCGCGTATATGAAGCCCCAAATAAATGCGGACGGTCCCATAACCATAGTTATGGACAGCGAAGTTCTTTTGAATAAAGGATAAAAATTTTTATGATATTAAATATAAACGGCGAGATAAATGAATATTATGTACAGACGCTTTGTATGCTGTTTTTCCCGGGGGAGAAATTTTCCGCACGCAAAACCGATGAAAATGCTCCCGAGGCGGATATTTCACTCGAAGAGAGCGTGGACGGCATAACCGCCTGCGTGCGCCTTTCCCATCTCGGAAAAACGGTGGAAAAATCGTATTTCGAGCCTTTTTCCGATAAGGAAACCATAGAAAAAACGCGCAAAATCGCTGTGGGAAAGGCATTTTTCAATGCAGGAAAGAAGCTCGTCGGCAAAGCTCCGCAATGGGGCATACTGACAGGCGTGCGCCCTGCGAAGCTCGCTTTGCAGGCTCTTTCGGAAGGAGCCACAAAAGCGGAAGTCCGCGCAAAATTTACAAAGGAATATTTCGCAAATGCAAAAAAAGCGGCTCTCGCCTGCGATACAGCCTACTGCGAAAAGAAAATCATTGCCACGGCTTTGCCGAATGCGTGCAGTATATATATTTCCATTCCTTTTTGCCCGAGCAGATGCAGCTATTGCTCGTTTGTTTCGTATACATCTCCGAAACTGCTCGGACTGCTGGAGGGATATCTCGACCGCCTGTGCCTCGATATCGCCGATCAGGCGGCACTGATAAAGCAGCTCGGTCTTACCGTTGCCACGGTGTATATCGGCGGAGGAACGCCGACTACGCTGAGCGCCGGACAACTGGAAAAGCTGCTCTCGGTCATCACCTCTTGCGTTGATATGAAAAACGTGGAGGAATTTACCGTAGAGGCGGGACGCCCCGATACGATAACGCGGGAAAAGCTCGATGTCATAAAAAAATACGGCGTCACGAGAATAAGCATAAATACGCAGACGCTGAATGACGAGGTTTTGGAGCTGATAGGCAGAAAGCATACGGCAAAGGATTTTTACCGCGCATTTGAGTGGGCGCGTGAAGCCGGCATACCGCAGATAAATACCGATCTGATAGCGGGACTCCCGGGTGAAGGCTTCGGCAGTTTTTCTTCCACTGTGGATGAAATAATAAAGCTGTGCCCCGAAAATCTGACTGTACATACGCTCTGCATAAAAAATGCGGCTGATTTTTCGCAAAAGCGCTCATTTATTTACGACAGAGGCGAAAATGTCGCCACAAAGCTGGTTGACTACGCGCATCTTGCGATAAAAAATGCGGGTTATATTCCTTATTATATGTACAGGCAGAAAAACACCGTAGACAACCTTGAAAACGTCGGTTTTTGTCTTCCGGGCTGTGAAGGCAGATATAATATATATATGATGGAAGAAATTCACAGCATTTTTGCGATAGGCGCGGGAGCCGTTTCAAAGCTGGTAGACAGAAAATCCGGCAAAATAGAAAGGATATTTGAATATAAATATCCGTACGAATACCTTTCCGAGGAAAATGAACAACGCGAAGCAGACAAAAAAGAAAAAATAACAGAATTTTATAAAAATATCAGCTGACAGGAGGTTCGTTTAATGATACAGCTGAACAGAAGATTTGCCGACAAAAACGAAATGAAACGATTTGTGCTTGATTGCGAGCGCAAATACGATGATCAGGTACGCGCGGCGGCGAGAACTATATGTTCAAACAGGGAAGAGCGATTTATAATGCTTTCCGGTGCTTCCTGCTCCGGAAAAACCACTACATCTTTTATACTCGAAGATGAAATGAAAAAATTCGGAAAAACCGCGAAAATCATATCCATAGATGATTTTTACAGGAGCAGACATGATATACAGAGCGATAAAATTCCCGATTATGAGGCGGCTTCCGCGTTGGATCTGGATTATTTTGTGACATGTGTATGTGATATCCTTGCGGGAAAACGCACCAGACTTCCCAAATATGATTTTCAGCTCGGCAGAAGAAGCGAATATACCGATTATATTCCGAATGAAAACGAGTTTATCGTTTTTGAAGGCATACAGGCGATGTATCCCGAGATAATATCGCTGCTTCCGAAAAATGCCACGAAATCTGTATATATAGGTATACATGATGATGTGACCGCTTACGGCAGCATCTTTACGGCGCGCGATATAAGACTTATGCGAAGAATTGTACGCGATTACTTTTTCCGCGGGGCTTCCGTCGCACTCACGATGAGTCTTTGGGACGGTGTGACAAAAAATGAAGACGAAAATATTTTTCCCAATGCGAGATTTGCGGATTTCTATATAAATACATTGATGCTTTATGAAATAAATGTCATGAAGCCTTATATTCTCAATAAAAAAATGTATGATCTGACCGTAGATTCCGAAGTGGAAGTATATAATAAATTCAAGGAAAAATTCCGCGATGTACAGGAAATACCTTCGGAACTTATACCGGAGGATTCTGTTTTCCGTGAATTCATAGGCAATTAACCGAGATAAGGAGATATTTTAATTTGGAAAAGCAAAAAAAGGCCCCTCGCATGATGTCGGGCGTAGTAATACTCATGTTCTCAAATATGCTTGTGAAGCTGATGGGGCTTTTTTTCAAAATTCCGCTTCATTCATATCTCGGGGACCTCGGAATGGGGTATTTTAATGTAGCTTACAATATATTTGTTACGCTATATATGATATCCACAGCGGGATTGCCCATCGCAATATCCATAATGGTATCCGGAAGCCGCACTCTCGGCAGAAAAAAAGAAGTGCGCCGCATATTTGCCACGGCATTGACGCTTTTTATATTTCTCGGTATAGCGGGAACTCTTATAATGATACTCGGAGCCAAACCTCTCGCCGATTTTATGGGCAGCCGTGACAGCTATTACTGTATAATAACCATAGCGCCGACGCTTTTCTTTATCTGTGTTTCCAGCGCGATAAGAGGATATTTTCAGGGGCATCAGAATATGGTACCTACAGCGGTTTCCGAAGTTATCGAAGCCATAGGAAAATTTGCTATAGGTATAGTTTTGTGCAGATTTGCAATATCATGCGGATACAGTAAAGAAATTGCGGCTGCTTATGCAATAGCCGGTATAGGCATAGGCGTAGGCACGGGAATGATTTTTCTTGTGGCGGCAAAGTTTTTTCACAAGCAGGATTACAGCTATCTCGGTATAGAGGGAAGCGACGAATGCATGTCGCAAAAGACTATATTCAAAAAGCTCGTGCTGACGGCAATTCCGATAACGATAAGCGCCGTGGCTCTGAATCTGACGGGAATTATCGATTCCGTCACCATAATAAACCGCATGAAAGCGTATACCACAACTCAGTCAGCGGAAGCGGCTTACGGAAATTACAGTACACTTGTAGTAACGCTGACGCATCTGCCGTCTGCATTTATTGCACCCATAGCATCTGTATTGACTCCGGCGCTTGCATCCACAAAGGCGGGAAACAATACGGAAAAAGCAGCAAAAGCAATGAATACATCGCTGAAATTTGCCGCGATAATATCGATTCCGTGTGCTATAGGAATGTCTGTACTTGCCAGACAGATCCTCACAATGCTTTTCAGAAAAAGCGCGGAATCCGTAAAAAGCGCGGCGCCGCTTTTATCGATTCTTTCAATATCCGTATTTTTTACGGCTATGCTCACCATAACAAATTCGATATTGCAGTCTAATAAATTAGAAAGAAAGCCGATAATATCCATGTTTTGCGGCGCAGCCGTAAAGCTGATAATAAACTTTATTCTGATAGGAATACCCGAAATAGGAGTTTACGGAGCGCCGATAGGAACAGTGATAAGCTATTTTGTCATGGCGGCATTGAATTTCTATTTTGTAGCCAAATACGTTCATCTTGATATAAAAATATTGAAATCGTTTTTGCGTCCGCTTTTGGCAACGGGACTCGCGAGCATTTTTACGATAGGCGTATTCAAACTCGTATCAATGAAATCGCCGGAATATCTGGCAGTGATTTTTTCTATAATCGTTACGGTGATAGTTTATGCTTTTTTGCTTTTTGTTTTGCGGATAGTAAAAAAGGAAGAAATATTGATGATGCCGAAGGGCGACAAGATTTGCAGAATGCTCGGTAAAATCGGTCTGAAAGAATTCCGATAATTTCAAATAGAAGAAAGTGCTTTGATGAATACTTCATTTATATACGAGAAAAAGCCCGTTTTCCGGGCTTTTTTCTTATTTCCTATTCTCTCAATTATACAAAATTTCCATTTTGTATAATTGCATCCATTGAAAGAGCCGCACTTTCCGCTGGTCGTGCGGTGTCTGCAATTAAACTACAAAATGCAGATTTTGTATAAAAGTCGGTGACTGCTCTGCTAACCAAGCGCATAGCAGGCATGCACAAGCTCCTATTCCTGCGTCCTTATTCCGGAGGAAATCCGAACCGATTTGAGAAATCTGACGAGTCACACATGGCTATTACTGTGTGTGACTAAGTATTAGTTATTACTAACCGCATGCACGCATGCGCGACAGGTCAAGCTGAATCGAGCCGCGATTCTTTTGCTTGATAAGCGCCACGCAAAAATGCTCTTTTGCGTTTCATCATCACTCCGATTTTTTAACCTGCGGTTAAGTTCAAATTGAACAGCGTTCTCTTTACTTTCGCGCAATTCGTTGCTATAATATAATCGGAAGCAGGCGTCAGCTTATCTTAATTTTCAAGGAGATATTTATGAAAATAACAATAGGTGCCAATATAAAAAGCTTGCGGCAGAAAAAAGGAATCACACAGGATGAGCTTTCTGCTGCAATGAATGTCAGCTCTGCAGCTGTGAGCAAATGGGAACGCAATGAAACATATCCCGATATCACCCTTTTGCAGCCGCTGGCTTATTATTTCGGCGTGAGTATTGATGAACTCATGGGATATAATAAGGAAAAAATTCAGGCTGATATTGATAATACTGTAGAATTATATCTGAAATCATATCTAAAAAGCGGCGCCGAAAAGACCCGCGAATTCATCACAAAGGCGTATAATGATTATCCGAATGACTATCGGATAATGAATTATTATATGTGGAATATCGCAGGCGATGCGGCTGATAACGACCCTGCTGTTCTTATCGCACACAAGGATGAATTTCTCGGCATTTGTGACAAGATACTCGAAGGCTGTACGGACGAAAATATCCGCCTGAACACTTGGAATATGCGCGCAAAAATATTGCATGCGGAAGGAAAAACAGACGAAGCTTTGAACATATTCAATACAAAATTCACCACTTGGTATGGCACTTGTGGTCAAAAAAGTGAACAGCTGTTTGCAAAGGACACGAGCGAATATTACTTTTATGTAAGAAAAAACATGTATGAGCTTGCGGAATTTGCGGCAGATAAGCTCGGCAGAAAAGTGTTTTTTGATGCTTCCCTCTCTATGGATGAAAAGGTTGAGCATGCCATCCGCTGTGGCGATTTGCTGCTTAGTTCATTTGAGACGACAGATGAAGCATTTTTCCTGATGATAGCCGAATCTTTTCTTTGCAGAATGGAAAACGATTTATATTATCGTGGCGGCACTGATGAACAGGTCGCGGCAATGCAGGAAAAATATCTTTTTGCC
This sequence comes from uncultured Eubacteriales bacterium, assembly GCA_934394585.1. Classification (GTDB taxonomy): domain Bacteria; phylum Bacillota; class Clostridia; order Oscillospirales; family CAG-272; genus Apopatosoma. Next base: position 39,456 of record CAKRQU010000005.1, read on the forward strand.
GTATCACTGATTACCGAGCGCATGAAAAATGAAGATACGCTTTATCATGCCTTCTGCGATTGTCGCCCCGAGGAATGGCGCGAAAAACCGCTTATTGATTTGATTACGGATATGCGTATTAACGCAAAAAGCGGCAGGCGTGCCGAGCTTCTGAAAAACCCGAAGTATGCATCAGCGCTGAAAAAATACAGCACAAACAAATGATCACAACAAAAAGGCAGACCCGAAAAGTCTGCCTTTTTTATTTACTTTATGCACATCAATAAAATCACAAGTATGCCCAGCACTATTCTGTACCAGCCGAACACGGTGAAATCGTGCTTTTTTATATATCCCATCAGAAATTTTATCACCGCTATCGAAACAAGAAATGCCGTGATTGTTCCCGCTGCCAGCACAGCGGCTTCTTCTGCCGTAAAATGCAAGCCGAATTTTATTATTTTTATTGCGCTTATACCGAACATTGCGGGTACGGCGAGAAAAAACGTAAATTCCGTGGCGGCTACTCTCGATACTCCGATAATAAGCGCGCCTATTATCGTGGCTCCGCTGCGTGATGTCCCGGGGATAATCGAAAGCACCTGAAAAAGCCCTATCAGAAATGCCGTATAATAGCTGATATCGGAAAGCGAATTTACTTTTGAGCTTCTCTTTTTATTTTGCTTTTCGACGATGATGAAAAGAATGCCGTAGAAAATAAGGGTTGCGGCTATTACAGCGGGCGTATGCAGGTGTGACTCGATATAGTCATCAAAAAGCAATGTCACCACAGCGCCGGGAATGCAAGCCACGACTACTTTCAGCCATGTGGAAAATATATCTTTCTGAAATACCGGTTGCGATTTATCCTTAAACTGAAAAGGAAACATTTTATTCCAAAACAGAATTACAACGGCAAGAATGGCACCGAGCTGTACAACAAAGAAAAACATTTCTTTGAAGCTGTCGCTCATATCGAGCCCGATAAACCTATCCAGCAAAATCAGATGTCCCGTACTGCTTATGGGAAGCCATTCCGTGATTCCTTCGGTTATACCGAGGAGCACGGCTTTCAAAATTTCAATAATATTCACGGCAAAAAACCTTTCCGGATTTACTCTGATTTTTCGTCTGTTTCCGTGTCGTTTTTATCCTGTGTATTTTTTCTTTGCGAGATTACTTTTACATCATCTCTGGAGTAAGATCTGACAGTCTGCTGCTCGGCAAGACGCACCTTTACAAGTCCCGCAAGCGGGTTTATCTCGCATACGGTGCCTGTGCCGTCCGGAGTAACCACGGTGCTGTCGAGCTTGGGAGTTTTTTTCAGTTCTTCTTCATAAACTTCGTGTTCATAGCGCAGACAGCACATCAGTCTGCCGCAGGCACCAGATATTTTCTGCGAATTGAGTGAAAGATTTTGTTCTTTTGCCATTTTTATGGAAACCTGAACAAAATCGGGGAGAAATTTTTTGCAGCAAAAAGGTCTTCCGCATACGCCGAGACCGCCGATCAGCTTTGTTTCATCGCGTATACCTATCTGGCGAAGCTCTATTCTTGTTCTGAAAACCGCCGCCAGATCTTTTACCAGCTCGCGGAAATCTATTCTGCCGTCCGCCGTGAAATAGAAAATCAGCTTTGTATTGTCAAATGTATATTCTACATCCACCAGCTTCATTTCCAGCTTTCGCGCAGCTATTTTTTCCTCGCATACGGCAAAAGCCTCTTTTTCTTTTTCTTTATTTATCGCATATCTTTCCGTATCCGCGTCGGTAGCAAGACGTATTACGGGGCGTAGCGGCAAAACCACTTTCGATGCTTCCACTTCCCTGTTTGAAAGCGAAACAAAGCCGTATTCGAGTCCGCGTGCGGTTTCCACTATCACACAATCGTCTGTATTGAATTTTATTCCGACGGGATCAAAAAAATACGTTTTACCGTTTTCTTTGAAGCGAACACCGACGATTTCGTAAAAATTCCCGGTTTCACCGTCGTTATTTTCGTTTATTGCATTTTCTGTATCCATAATTCACTCCGTTTTCATGTATTGTTCCAAAGCTGAGCCGCAAGAGTTGTCGAAATCAAATTTATATTTGTATTCATGCGCAGAAAAAGCACTGCGTCACGCAGTATTTCTATGCATTTCACGGCGCTGTCCGTACCCACGCTCAGCGAAATCTGCCGTATGCTTTCCACCGGCAGACATTCCGTTTCATCGCTGTTTTTCACGGTGTATGCGATGATATCGGAATAAATTCCGGAAAGACACTCGCATATTTTCAGCAGTAATTCGCGATCCGAGGCTTTTTCCGAAAAAAGCTTCAGAAAAGCAAAATATGAAACCTCGCCGTTTTTCATGCTCAGTGCGTTTATTATCCGCTCAGCCGAGTCATATGCCTCTTTATCGCGGGTTTTTTCGGTGAGCAGAGAAACAGCCCTGCCTATACTTCCCTTTGAATTTCTTATGGCAAAGGAAAGCGATTCCTCATCATATATAATACCGCGCTGCTTTATATATTCCTCGATTACGGCGGGCGGAAGCGATTGCATTATGATTTTCTGCGCCCTTGAGCGCACCGTGGGAAGAAGCTTTTCGGAATTTTCGCAAAGCAGAAAAATATATGTGTAAGCAGGCGGTTCTTCTATTATTTTAAGCAAAGCGTTTTGCGCCTGCACCGTCATCATATCGGCAGAATCTATGATATACACCTTGAAATCGAGCACAGACGGCGTAAGTGCCGCGCCCGAAAAGAAATCGCGGACCTCATCTACGCCGATAGTCTTTTTCCCGTCCGCCACCGTGAGAATGTATATATCGGGGCACAGCCCTTTTGAAATGGCAATGCAGTTTTCGCAGTTTCCGCACGGATCTGCGCTGTGCGTATCGCAAGCCATCATCATGCATACGCGGCGCGCGAGCGTCTTTTTTCCCGAACCCTGTGCGCCCTCAAAAATATAGGCGTGCGCAATTTTCCCCGCGGAAAAAGCGGAGGCAAAATGCTTTTTTGTATCTTCGTTTCCGAGCAGCGTGAAATTTTCGCTTTTCATCAGAATCTTATATATTTTTCGACATCGATGATAAATGCCGTGGCGCCGCCTACGGTAACGCTTGCCGTATTCATCATAGCTGTATTTGCCATAGCACCGGGTACGGCGAGAGGAACATTCTGCGTGCGGCGTTTACTGTGCGTTTTTATTATATCCAGAGCCTCATCTATGCGGGATTCATCTACGCCGAGAAGGAATGTGGAGTTTCCGCTGAGCAGAAAACCGCCGGTAGACGAAATTTTAGTTATATGGAAGCCTGCGCCGGTAAGACTTGTGTTTACGAAATGCGCGTCGTCGTTGTTTACAATAGCTATAATAAGTTTCATAATAAAACCTCCCGGTTATTATCGGTTTTTATATATTATAGCAAAACAAGCGTCCAATGTCAAGAATATAAGGCAAAATACGGAAATCTGCAAATAAAAAAACAAAAGCGGCAGGCGCAAAAAGCGCATTACCGCTTATTTTTTATTATCAGTCGCGCGGTCTGCCGCGGAATATCAGCGTAAATATATAGCCGAATGTTATCGCGGCGCATACGCCTGCCGCCGTTCCCGTAAAACCACCCGTGAGCACGCCGAAAAGCCCCTTTTCGTTTACGGCTTTTTCCACGCCTTTCGCAAGCGAATATCCGAATCCCGTGAGGGGTGTCGTGGCACCGCAACCTGCAAATTTCACTATGGGTTCATACAAGCCGACCGCAGTGAGAAAAACGCCAGCCGTAACGTATAAAACGAGTATTCTCGCGGGCGTGAGCGATGTTTTGTCTATCAGTATCTGGGCGACGAGACAAAAAAGTCCGCCTATCGCAAATGCTTTCAGTATCTGAATAAAAATTTCCATTTCAACCTCCCTGAGCCGTAAGATGCACGAGATGTGCTATGGCAGGTATGCTTAGCCCCTGAAATACGCTTCCCGGGCTCATCAGTGCGCCCGTAGCTATATACAGCACGTTTTTCAGTTCGCCGCGGCGCATGCGCTTCATTATATGCCCGCAGATAACAGAGGCGCTGCAGCCGCATCCGCTTCCGCCCGCGTGCATGTCCTGCGTTTTCGCATTGTAAAGCATCAGACCGCAGTCGTTATATACGCGCCGCATATCCGTTCCAGAGGAAAGCATGATATCCGTGACGATGCCGTGTCCCTCTCTGCCGAGATCTCCTGTGAGAATCATATCGAAATCATCGGGAGAATGTCCCGTGTCTTCAAAATATCTCGTAAGCGTATCTATGGCGGCGGGCGCCATTGCCGCGCCCATATTGTTTATATCGGTTATTCCTTTATCGATGATTTTCCCGGGGAGAACCTCGGATATGCGTATGCCTGATTTACTTTGAGCCGATATGACGGCGGCGCCGGAAGCGGTGGCTGTTCTCTGCGCCGTGGGTGTGCGCTGACCGCCGTATTCCAAAGGAAAGCGAAACTGTCTTTCCGCCGTGCAGAAATGCGACGATGTAACCGCAGCGCAGCTCCCGAAATATCCCGCATTCACCATCAGTGCCGAAAGCATCATCGCCTCGGCAAAAGTGGAGCATGCGCCGTAAAGCCCGAAATACGGCGAGCAGAAATCTATCAGACCGTAAGCGGAACCGACGCACTGATTCATCAGATCGCCCGCAAATATCGCGTCGGGCGATGCGCTCATTTTCGCATTTGCGAGAGCTAAAGCAAGCGCGCGCCGCTGCATTTCGCTTTCCGCTTTTTCCCATGTGTCCATACCGAATTTTTCGCTGTCGTCGTGCATATCGAAATCCGCGGAAAGCGGACCTTCATGCTCGCGCTTTCCCACTACCGAAGCGGTGCCGACGACAAAAACCGGATTTTCTATTTTTATCACATTCATAAAATCCACCTCAGAAAAGCCCGACAATATAATAAATCACTCCGTAAAGTACGGAGCTTATTATTCCGTATACTATGACAGGACCTGCTATGACAAACATTTTGGCCCCCACGCCCATTACAAAGCCTTCGCTTTTATTGTCTATGGCGGGAGAAACCACGGCATTTGCAAAGCCTGTTATCGGTACGAGAGTACCCGCTCCCGCTACCTTTGCTATATCGTCGAAAACGCCGATACCCGTAAGAAGCGCCGCTATAAATACGAGAGTAACCGGCACCAGACCTTTTGCAGTTTCCTCCTCTATACCGAGGGAGGCATATAAGATAAGCAACGCCTGACCTATCGCGCATATCAGCCCGCCGATGAGAAAGGCAAAAAGGCAATCCTTTGCCACTGGCGATTTTCCCGCGCGGATTTTTGCGTAATTTTTATATTTTTCGGAATTCATATTCATTTTAAAATTTTCCTCCGGAACCTGATTTATACGCATATTTTTTGCAGAAAAACAATTTTTTATTTATTACTTTTTTTATTTCGCGCATAAATAACTTGACATTTCCGATTTTTATGGTAAAATGTAATAGTAATGATGCCCCGCGGCAGCAAGGCATCCCGAAATAAAAAATTTCATCGCTGCCGAGAAACGGAGAATAATTATGCCTTATGTAATCGATTCCGAAAAGTGCATCGGCTGCGGTTCTTGCGCTGACGCTTGCCCTGTAAGCGCCATTTCCGAAAAGGACGGCAAGTATGTTATCAATCCCGACGAGTGCGTTGAATGCGGCGCATGCCAGGGTACTTGCCCTGTAGAAGCTCCCGAGCTTCAGTAATCGGCAAAAAAAGCGGAAATCCTCCTTTTCGGGAGGATTTTTGTTTTGCATTTTTTTGAAAAAATAAATTTTTTTTGAAAAATGTATTTTTATTTTGCGAATATGTGGTATACTGTATTTTACAGATAAGATATAAACGGAAAACGGGGATTTATTTTGAAAAAAGGAAAAATTATACCCGTGCTGCTCGGCGCGGATCTGAATTGTTACAGCGTGGCGAGAGCTTTTTTTGAAGCTTACGGTGTTATATCGGAGGTTTTCGGAAAGGATAATCTCGGCACGATCAGATATTCGAAATTCATCAGATTTCATCTTATAGATAAAAATATAAGCGACAAGGCACTTGTCGATACGCTCATCGGTTTTGCCGAAAAAAATAATGATGCTTCCCTCTTTCTCGTCGGATGCACGGACGATTATGCGGAAAAAATCATTTTGAATAAAGAACGGCTTTCGCAATATTATTTCTGCCCGTGCCCCGATAAATCGCTCGTAAACGGGCTGATATACAAGGCGGCTTTCTACGAAACCTGCGAAAGATACGGCATACCGTATCCGCAGACCAAAGTAATATCAAATCCGGGCGAGGCGGAAGAAACGGATTTTTCATCGCTCGGTTTCCCTCTGATAATAAAGCCGTCCAGCTCGGTTCTGTACTGGAAATATCCTTTTGACGGCATGAAAAAGGTTTATACGGCGCAAAACGAAGCGGAGGCAAAAAGCATTGTCGCCGCCATATATGCATCGGGTTATCCGGACAAATTAGTTCTTCAGCGATTTGTATCCGGGAGCGACAGTCGCATGTTTGTGCTCACCTGCTATTCCGATAAGCACGGCAAAGTAAAAATGATGTGCCTCGGCAATGTGCTTCTGGAGGAGCATACGCCGAAAGCCATCGGCAACCATGCCGCGATAATAACCTGCGAAAATATGCCGCTTTTCAATAAGATACGCGCCTTTCTCGACGATATAGGCTACTGCGGATTTTCAAATTTCGATATAAAATACGATGCGGAAAGCGACACATACCGCGTTTTTGAAATAAATCTGCGTCAGGGGCGCAGTAATTATTACGTTACGGGGAGCGGGATAAATATAGCAAAGCTCATCGCAGACGATTGCTTTGATACGCTCGGAAACGATATAATTTACGGCAAACCCGATACATTCTGGCATACCGTGCCGCTCGGAGTGGTATACAGATATACGGCGGACAAAAGCCTTGTTTCAAAAGCAAAAAATATCGTAAAAAAAGGCGATGCATCGTCATCTCTCGGTTGCGGATACGATTTGCGAATAAACCCCGCAAGATTTGCATATTTTTTAATACACAATCTCAGATATTATAAAAAATACAGGCTTTATCACTGACATTTTCGGAGAAATTATGAGCAATATCAAAAAAACTCTCGGCATTCTCGGCGGGCTCGGACCTATGTCAAGCGTATATTTCTACAAAATGATAACCGAGCATACCGCGGCAAAATGCGATCAGGATCATATAGATGTGGTCCTGATAAGCGGCGCTTCCGTTCCCGACAGGACAGAATTTATCACGGGGAAAAGCGCTATTTCCCCGCTTCCGGCAATGAAAACCGGAATACATAAGCTTTGCGCGACGGGTGCGGATATAATAGCCGTACCGTGCAATACGGCGCATTATTTCTACAATGAAATGGCAAAGGAATCCTCTGTTCCCGTGCTGAACATAATAGAAGAAACCGTAAAGCAGGCAAAAAAGGCAGGCGCGAAAAAGCTCGGTATAATGGCGACAAAAGGTACTGTGTCCGCCGGTTCTTATCAGCATACATGTGCGCAGTACGGCATGGATTTTGCCGTGCCTTCCGAAAACGGCACAAAGCTGCTGATGGATATAATTTACGGCTGCGTAAAATGCGCCAAGGAGCCGGATGCCGCCAAACTGCGCTGCGTGGCGGGCGAGCTTTCCGATTGCGGATGCGATATGCTTATTCTCGGATGCACGGAGCTTTCCCTCATCCGTGCCGGCGAAATATGTCCGGATTGCCGATTTCTGGATTCTCTTCTTGTGCTGGCAAAGGTGTCTATAGAAAAATGCGGTGCAATTCCCTGCGGATTTGACGAAATTTACAATTGAAAGGACTGCAAAATGAAAAAACTTTCGGATATTCTGCAAGGATTGGAGTATCGCTGCAAAGCGGATATTTCCGATATACTCGTTTCGGATATAGCATATAATTCCAAAAAAGCAAAAAAAGACTCTGTTTTTGTCTGTCTGCGCGGTGCGAGATCCGATGGACACAATTTCGCCCGCAATGCATATGAAAACGGCGCGCGCATATTCGTATGCGAATATGAAATCTGTCTTCCGCCCGACGCGGTGATAATAGAAACGGAAAACACGAGAATCGCTCTCGCGCATATTTCGGCAAACTTTTTTTCTCATCCGGAAAAAAAGCTTTTTCTTATAGGTATAACAGGGACAAAGGGCAAATCGAGCACCTGCGCCATGATATATCATGCGCTCAATGCAGGCGGCATAAAAACAGGCTCGATAGGAACATACGGAGTGTGCATCGGAAACGATACGGAGCCTACGGAAAATTCCACGCCGGAAAGCTATGAGCTTTACCGCATATTCGATAAAATGGTAAATGCCGGTATCGGTACGGCGGTGATGGAGGTTTCTTCCCAGTCTGTTTTTCAGGAAAGAATACACGGGCTTGTTTTTGATATCGCAATAATGACAAACCTTTCGCCCGATCATATAGGAAAAAACGAGCATCCCGATTTTGAGCATTATAAAAACTGCAAAAAAGCGCTTTTCGGGCGTGCGAAATGCGCCGTACTCAATCTCGACGATAAATACTGCGGTGAATTTGCCGATGGTGCCTCAGGCAAAAAGATTTTTTATTCCGCTTTTGAAAAAGCCGATTTTTATGCGGAGAAAATCGAAAAATATACGCGCGACGGCAAATTCGGCATTTCTTTTATCGCCCATAGTGAAAGCACCGCGGCTGATATTTCTCTTCTCTTTCCCGGGATTTATTCGGTATATAATGCACTGGCGGCGGCAGCAGCCTGCAATATCCGCGGTCTGAGCATAGCGGACTTTGCAAAATCCGCGCCGGGTGTTTCCGTACCGGGCAGATTTGAATATGTGGATACGAAAGACGCGGGGGTTTCTTATATCATCGACTACGCGCATACGGGCACGAGCCTGCGTTCCGTCACGTCCGCCGTATACGAATATCATCCGAAAAGGATCATATGCGTTTTCGGCTCGGTGGGAGGGCGCACGGAGCTTCGCCGCAGAGAGCTTGGCGAGGCGGCAAACAAATATGCCGATTATTCCGTGATAACGGCGGACAACCCCGATTTTGAAGATACGCGCAGGATATGTTTTGAGATAGCGGAGTCAATGGATAATGGGAAATACGAAATAATCACGGACAGAGAAAGTGCCGTGCGCCGCGCCGTAGATATGGCGGAGGATGGCGATATTGTAATCTTTGCGGGAAAAGGTCACGAGCGATATCAGCTGATAAACGGCAAAAAGCTTCCTTTTTCGGAAAGAGATATCATAAAAGAAGCGGCAAACGCAAAAGCAGAGGCAAAAAAATTGCGGATTTAGTATTGCAATTATACGATATTCTTGCTGTAATCGCCGCGGCAGACTGACTAAAAAAATAAAACGCAGTGTAAAAGCACTGCGTTTTATTTTTTATTTATTCAGATACTCGTCTATTGCCTTTGCCGCGGTTTTGCCTGCGCCCATCGCGGAAATAACGGTAGCCGCGCCCGTGACTGCATCGCCGCCGGCATAAACGCCGCTCCTCGATGTCAGCCCGTCTTCGTTTACGGTAATTCCTCCGCAGGCATTTACTTCCAGTCCGCCGGTGGTGGATTTTATCAGCGGATTGGGAGAAGTTCCTATAGCCATTATCACCGTGTCTGCCGGAATTTCAAATTCGCTACCCGCTATCTCCACGGGGCGTCGTCTGCCTCTGGCATCCGGCTCGCCCAGCTCCATTCTTATGCAACGGATGGCACGTACAAATCCGTTTTTCGGATCTTTTTTATCGTCCGCATTGCTGTATCCGAGGATTTCCACGGGATTGCAAAGCAGCATGAATTCTATTCCCTCTTCCTCTGCGTGTTCCACTTCTTCGCGTCTTGCGGGCAATTCCGCCATGGAACGGCGGTATATTATATAAACCTTTTCCGCGCCGAGGCGAAGCGCCGTTCTTGCCGCGTCCATAGCAACGTTACCGCCGCCTACTACGGCGACCCTGCCGCCTTTCATTATCGGCGTGGCTGAATTTTCGAGATATGCTTTCATCAGATTGCTGCGGGTAAGAAATTCGTTTGCCGAGTAAACGCCTTTCAGCGCTTCTCCCGGTATCCCCATGAAATTCGGCAATCCCGCTCCGGACCCGATGAATACAGCCTCATATCCCATATCAAAAAGCTCGTCTACGGTAAGAGTTTTGCCTATTATGACATTGGTTTCTATCTGCACGCCGAGTTTTTTCAGCGTTTCCGCTTCTTTTTCCACTATGGCTTTCGGCAAACGAAATTCCGGTATGCCGTATACCAAAACCCCGCCCGCTTTGTGAAGTGCTTCGTATACGGTGACATGATATCCTTTTTTTGCCAGATCACCCGCACAGGTAAGTCCCGATGGACCTGCGCCGACTATCGCGACGCGATGCCCGTTTGAAACCGGCTTTTCCGGTTCTTTTGTACAATGTTCATTGTGCCAATCGGCTACAAAACGTTCCAGTCTGCCTATGCCGACCGATTCGCCGTTCTTTGAGCGGACGCATTTTGATTCGCACTGGGTTTCCTGCGGACATACTCTGCCACATACGGCGGGCAAAGATGACGATTGCGATATTATATCATAAGCTTTTTCAAATTCGCCTTCGCGTACTGCGGCTATAAATTCCGGTATGCGTATTTTTACGGGGCAACCCTCTGCGCAAGGCATGGTTTTGCAATTCAGACAACGCGCCGCTTCGTCGAGCGCCGTATCTTTTGTATAACCGAGCGCCACTTCGTCAAAATTATGCGCGCGTTCCTTCGGCGATTGCGTGGGCATCGGATTTCTGCTTTTGGACATATTCGGTTTTGTCATTTTGCATCACCCCTCTCGCGAAAAAAGGTTGCATTCAGCCTCATAAGCATGTTTTTCATATTCGGAATACATCCTCCCGCGCGACATGGCTTCGTCGAAATCGACCTCATATCCGTCGAAATCCGGACCGTCAACGCAGGCAAAACGTGTCACCTTTTTGCCGTCGATATCGAGCGTGAGTCTGCACCCGCCGCACATTCCCGTGCCGTCTATCATTATCGGGTTCATGGAAACCGTTACGGGGATACCGAAAGGCTTAGCTGTTTCAGTCACAAACTTCATCATTATCACGGGACCTATGGCAAATATCATATCGAATTTTTCGCCGCGCTCCAACATGGCGTGAAGAGGCATTGTCACATTTCCCTTTTCGCCGTAAGAGCCGTCGTCGGTCATCACGGTGAGATTATCGGAGCAATCGTGAAAATCGTTTTCCAGTATTACAAGCTCTTTCGAACGAAATCCTATGATCGAGCAGACATCGGCTCCCGCTCTGTGCAGCTCTTCCGCTATCGGCAGGGCTATGGCGCAGCCTACACCTCCGCCTATTATGCACACGCGGCGAAGCCCCGATATATCGGTGGCTTTTCCGAGCGGACCCGCAAAATCCGGGATAAAATCGCCCGCTTTCTTTGCGCTCAGCTTTTTTGTGGTAGCCCCGACGACCTGAAAAATTATTTTTACCGTTCCGGCTTCTTTATCTGTTCCCGCTACGGTAAGCGGTATTCTTTCGCCGTCCTCGTCCACACGCAGTATTATAAACTGCCCCGGCAAAGCCTTTTTTGCCACGAGAGGCGCTTCCACTTTCAGCTGGATCACATTGGGATTCAGTATTTTTTTCTCTGCTATTCTGTACATTGCGTTTTTCTCCGTTCTATGAAAATAAGCAAATTACAATATTATTATACTGCTGTTTCGCGATTTTTCAATACAAATCGGAAAATCAATCGGTTTGCGGCGGATTTTTTATTGTTTTTTCCCAAAAGGTATTGACAAAGTCGGTTTTTGGTTTTATAATACCTGCATACCATGTTGGTAGGTTAATTATATTTTAAAAACGAAAAGGAGATTTTTATTATGTCCGCTATTTATAAAAGCGCCGATGAGCTTATCGGCAAAACTCCCCTGCTGGAGCTTACACATATCGAAAAAAAGCTGAATCTGAAGGCAAAAATCGTAGCAAAGCTGGAATATTTCAATCCCGCAGGCTCTGTAAAGGACAGAGTGGCAAAGGCGATGATAGATGATGCCGAGGCAAAGGGACTGCTCAAAAAAGGATCTGTGATAATCGAACCCACATCCGGCAATACAGGCATAGGGCTGGCTTCAGTTGCCGCCGCGAGAGGCTACAGAATTATCATAGTAATGCCGGAAACAATGTCGGTGGAGCGTCGTCAGCTGATGAAGGCTTACGGTGCGGAGCTGGTGCTTTCCGACGGTACAAAAGGCATGAAAGGCGCCATAGCAAAGGCGGAAGAGCTGGCAAGCGAAATTCCGGACAGCTTTATCCCCGGTCAGTTTGTAAACCCCGCAAATCCGAAAGCGCATTTTGAGCACACAGGTCCCGAAATATACGAGGATACTGACGGAAAAGTTGATTTCTTCGTAGCGGGCGTAGGTACGGGCGGCACTATAACAGGCGTCGGAAAATATCTGAAATCCAAACTTCCCGATGTTAAAATAGTGGCTGTGGAGCCCGCTGCATCAGCCGTGCTTTCCACCGGTATTGCAGGTCCGCATAAAATACAGGGCATCGGCGCGGGCTTTGTTCCCGATGTGCTCGATACTAAAATATACGATGAAATAATCCCCGTAGCAAACGAAGATGCTTTTGCCACAGGCAAGCTGATAGGCAAAAGCGAAGGCGTACTCGTAGGTATATCATCCGGTGCCGCCGTATGGGCAGCTGTGGAAATAGCAAAGCGCCCCGAAAACGAAGGTAAGACCATAGTGGTGCTTCTCCCCGATACGGGCGACAGATATCTTTCCACTCCCCTTTTCGCAGACTGAAAAAAGCATGAAAATACTTGTTGCAATGAGCGGCGGCGTTGATTCCAGCGTCGCTGCCAAGCTTCTTCTCGATGCGGGAAACGAATGCATCGGTTGCACAATGAAGCTCTACAATAATGAGGATGCGGGCGTACCGAGATCTCATACATGCTGTACACTGGACGATACTGAAGATGCGAGAAGCGTGGCATACAGGCTCGGCATGCCGTACTATGTTTTCAATTTTTCCCATGATTTCAAAAATAAAATAATAGACAAATTTGCCGCATGCTATTTCTGCGGGATTACGCCGAACCCATGCATCGATTGCAACAGATACATGAAATTCGACAAGCTTTTTGACCGCGCGGAAATTCTGGATTGCGACCGCATAGCCACGGGGCACTACGCGCGAACAGAATATGAAAACGGCAGATATATTCTCAAAAAAGCGACGGATCCCGAAAAAGATCAGAGCTATGTTCTCTATTCCATGACGCAGGCTCAGCTCGCGAAAACGCTTTTTCCCCTCGGTGCGATGAACAAAAGCGAAACGAGAGAAATCGCGAGAAAAAACGGATTTATAAATTCCGATAAGCCCGACAGTCAGGATATCTGCTTTGTACCGGACGGAGATTACGCAAAAATAGCGGAGCTTCATGCTGGTAAAAAGGCAGCCGAGGGCGATTTTGTCGATGCAAACGGGAAAATACTTGGGCGGCATAAAGGAATAATACATTATACGATAGGCCAGCATAAATGGCTGGGGCTTTCCCTGCCGAATAAAATGTACGTCCGCCGTATCGACGCGAAAAGCAACACCGTAGTCCTCGGAAGCGAGGCGGAGCTTTATACGAAAGAAGCTTTTGCAAACGATTTCAACTGGATTTCGGGAGAGGTGCCTTCGTCGCATTTTCGCTGTACCGCCGTTACGCGCTATCATAAACGCGAAGCCGGCGCAGAAGTTACGCCGATAGGAAAAAACGCCGTAAAAATAGTATTCGACGAGCCGCAGAAAGCCGTAGCTCCCGGGCAGGCGGCTGTTCTCTATGACGGAGATACCGTGCTCGGCGGCGGAACGATAATAAACAACGGAGAATCGGAATTATGATTTCAACAAGAGGCAGATATGCCGTAAGAATAATGATAGATCTCGCCGAACACCGCGGAAACGGATATATACCGCTTAAAGAAATAGCAAAAAGGCAGGAAATTTCTCTGAAATATATAGAAAAATTCGTACCGGAGCTTTCGCGCGCGGGTCTGGTGGAAAGCATTCACGGTAAAGGCGGCGGATACAGGCTTTGCCGCAATCCCGAGGATTACAACGTCGGCGAAATATTGCGCCTGACCGAGGGCGATATGGCGCCCGTGGCGTGCCTTTGCGACGGTGCCGAGCCGTGTCCACGCGTTTCCGAATGCAAAACTCTGCCGATGTGGCGGGATTATTATAAAATGACGCTTGATTATTTCAGGGGCATAAAGCTTTCCGATCTTGTCGGCACGCCCACCGGCGGAGATTATGTGATATAGAAAAAGCGTCATATAAAAATGCAAAATAAAAACCGCAAAATCATTTTGATTTCGCGGTTTTTGTTTTTATGTTATCCTCAGCCGTTGAGCTTTACGCATCTGTCTATGACATCATTGAGCGAAAGCTTTTCATATCCCGTGAGATATGTGAGCACGGTATCATTGAAATGCTTGTACCAATGCTCGGGAATATTCTTTATTCCCACGCATGCGCCGACGATGCTGCCGACCGTAGCGCCTGTGCAGTCATTATCCAGACCGATAGCCACGCAGTTTCCTATGCACTTTGTATAGTCGTTTCCGCCGAGCATGAGGGCGAAAACTATAGCGCACATATTGTTTATGGTATGCACGGGGTGCATTCTGGGGAATTTGTCGTCGATGAGCTTGCGCGCACGAACATAGTTTGTTACCTGATCTTCGCAGGAGAAAGCCCATTCGAGAGCCTGATAAAGCTCGCTTTCCGCGGGGATCTGCTTCATAGCAGCACGAACGGCATCAAGAGGAGTTTCAGCCGTGAATGCCGCAGCTACGGCAGCCGCGCAGAACATTTCGCCGTAAATACCGTTTTTGCGGTGCGTGAGGTAAGCGTCGTTATATGCCAGCTTTGCCGCGCCTACGGGATTGCCCGCCTCGGCATAACCGAACATATCGGCACGTATAGCCGCGCCTATCCATTCCACATAACCGTTGAAGTTTGCGGCGCATTCCGCTCTCGTTCCGGCGCGGAGCTGCTGAAGAGCTTCATCCTCTGCCGTGCAGGCGTAAGGAAGAATTTCGAGCCAGAGCTTTCCTGTATCGTCTACGGTATAATTTTTGCCGTATTTTTCGAGGAGAAGCAGGTTGAGTATCGGATATGTGATATCGTCGTCCACCGGTACGGATTTCAGATTGTCGCGCAGGTATTCCGTGCGTTTGTTTACTTTGTAATGGATATGCTCCGGATCATCCGTAATTGTCCAGAAATCCTCGGGCGGATATTTCATATTGCTGTCCAGAGCGAGCGACTGCATGCGGGACATGGCATAAAGCTCTACGGGTATACCGAGAACACAGCCTGCAAATCTGCCTATCACGGCGCCCTTCATTCTGTCATAGAGATTATCCGGCTTTACAGCGGGGATATCTGCGCCATCGGGACGGAGCGCAAGTATTTCTTCCAGCTTGTCGGGCTGTTTTGCGTCGATGTTGTTATACATATTTTTGCTTCCTTTCAAGAATAAATTTAAAGCACCTTAATTATATCAGCAAACCGAGCGAAAAGCAACTGTTTTCGCAAAAAATATATTGATTTTTCCGCTCTTTTATGTTATCATGTCCTCGTAAAAAACGCAAACGGAGATAAAAATATGAATAATCTTTCAAACATAGCCCGTTTTGATGAGAAAAATACGGTTTTTTCTTTCGGCGCGATATCGGATCTGCATATATATTCCGAAGATAAGGACGATATAGAAAAGCTGCGGAGCGCTGTTTCACAGCTCGTTTCGGAATCGGCAAAAACGCACCCGCTCGATGCGATAGCGATAATAGGCGATATCGCCGACAGCGGCAGAAAGGAACAGCTCGGATATTTCAGGTCTGCTTACGAAAGCGTTCTCCCCGCAGATATAAAAACACTGCTTATCACGGGAAATCACGATTACGTGATGGGCGAATGCCTGAAGCTTTCCGATTACGAAAGCTTTTTCGGCGATAAATATTTCGGTTTCGGGATAGATACGGCGGACACGGATATATTGCTCGGCGTGCGTGACTGCCTCGTGTGCGGATATCATTTTCTTTTGATGGAGCCTGCAAATTACAGCTTCAATTCCGGATGCCCTTTCACTGAGAAAGCGATATCGTGGCTTGATACCATGCTTTCGAAGCTGACGCGTGAGGAGCCGCACAAATATATTTTCGTCGGTACGCATCCGATGATATACGACACTTGCTATGGAAGCACGCTCGACGGAGAAAGTTCTTACTGGTCTACCACGTTTCTTTCGGAAACTCTCTCGAAATATCCTCAGGTAATCACGCTCGGCGGTCATCTTCATTTTCCCGTAAACGACAGCCGCACGATAATGCAGGATAAATTCACCGCGCTCGGTTGCGGTTCCGTGCGATATATGGCAATAGAACGCGGCGGATATGAAAATATGGCAAGCCCCACCACGATGCGCGACAGGTATTCGATATCCACGGGACTGCTCATACAGGCGGATGCCGCGGGAAATATAAGGATAATAAAAATGTTTTTCTCCGAAAACGCAACTTACGGCGAGCCGTGGGTAATACCCGCGCCGCGTGATGATCTTTCCCATCTGATTCCGTTTTCCCGTGCGCGCGCAGATAAAAATGCCGCACCGGAGCTGCCGCAAAACGCGGTTTCCGTTTCGGCGGGCGAAAACGGCGCAAAGGAGTTTTATTTTGCGGCCGGAAGCGATGACGAATACGTTCATCATTATACGGCGGAGCTGAAAAACGCCTCCACGGGAGAAAGCATAAAAACATATAAAATACTTTCCGATTTTTACCGCCATGCGGATTTTGCCGATATGAAAAAAAGCTATGGCGGCTATTCCCTGCCGGAGCTTGAAAAAGGAGATTATATCATCGTTCTCACCGCCATCGACGCATGGGACGCAAAAAGCGAGCCGCAGGAATATAAATTTTCGATATAAAAAACGGCACTCATCCGAGTGCCGTTTTTCGTTTCAATAAGCGCTTATATTCAGCGATTCATCATCCTTGCCTTTTTCTATATTGCGTATCACCACGTAATATGAATAAGTCGGATTTACTTCTATCAGCACACGATCGCCGACCTTTTTGCCAATCACGGCTTTGCCGAGCGGAGATTCCTTGCTGATATAGCCGGAAAGAGAATCCTGCCGCAGTGTGGTGACGAGCACTATATCCATTTCCTCGTCGTCCTCCTCTATATAGAGGCGTACTTTATCGAAAAGCCCCACTGTATCGGCACTTTTCGAACCGGTGGAAACTATCACTGCGGTATTTATCATCTGCTGTAAATAGTTTATTCTGCTGTTGTTGCGCGAGAGATCGCGCTTTGCCGAGCGGTATTCGAAATTTTCGCTGAGATCGCCCAGTTCACGCGCGTGGCGCAGAGCCTCCTTCAGCTTCGGCGTGAGGACGGTTTTGCGATATTCTATTTCCTCGCGCATTTTCTTTATATCAACAGCAGTCAGTTCATCATGCATAAAAAATCAGCTCCGTTTCGTTTTCACGCTTCAAAGAAAGCGCGGAAAAGCTTTACCATATAGTAAACATCGTCGCTTCCGCCGAATTCGCGCACGGAATGCATCGCCAGCATCGGATTTCCTATATCGACTACATTAAGCCCGTATTCATAAGATATGATGGGACCTATCGTGCCGCCGCCGCGCGCATCGCTGCGGTTATTGAACTGCTGGTAAGGTATATCATTCTTTTCACAGATATTTTTGAAAAATGCCGTGCCTTTCGGCGATGTCGCATAGCTCTGTCCCGTAGCCAGCTTCAGCACAGGACCTTTGTTGAGCTTCACGGGGAGATTCGGCTCTGCCTTGGAAAGATACGACGGATGCGAAGCATGCGCCATATCCGCGGAAAATACCGTGGATTTTGCAAATGCGCGATATTTATCCTCGGCGCTGTAGCCGAGCTTTTCGCATATTCTGTCAACTATCTGGAGAAGCGTATTCGACATGGCTCCGCGATCGGAACGCGAGCCTATTTCCTCGTGGTCGAAAATCAGCGCTATATCATTTGTCCCTTTGTCCCCGCTCTCGCAGAGTCCGTCGATAATGCAGAAAGCAAGCGAAGCATCATCGAGTCTGGGCGCGGAAATAAATTCGTCGTCGAGCCCGACAAAGCAGCTCGGAGCCGCTTCATACAGACCGAGCTCATAGCTGAGTATATCTTCCTCCGCTACGCCGATATGATCGGCGAGAAATTTTGTAAATTTCGTTTTGCCGTCGTCGCTCTGGGCAAAAAACGGGCACATTTCAGTCTGAATATTGAATTTTGCGCCGTTATTTACATCGTTTACCACATGAATTGCCGCGCTCGGTATCTGAACCACGGGCTTTTTTATATCCACATTCACGGCGCGGCAGCCGTCGGCATTATCCGCCTTTACATAAACCCTGCCGGCTACGCAAAGAGGTCTGTCCAGCCACCCGTGCACGATAAGACCGCCATAGCCCTCGAGAAGCAGGCGCTCATATCCGGAATCCATCGTGGAAGGTACTGTTTTTATGCGGAATCCGGGCGAATCATGATGCGCTCCGCCTATGCGGAAACCGTCCTCGCGGGGATCGCCCGAAATGCGGAATGCCGCTATCTGCGTGCCGTTTTTCTTTATGTAATACAGCTGCCCTTTTTCAAAATCCCATTTTCCGTCTTCGCAAAGCTCCTTTGCTCCCGCCGAAACAAGCATTTTTTCCAGTGCATCCACCGACTGATACGGCATCGGCGCTTCGTCTATATATTTCAGAAGCCTTTTTGCATACTCTCTTTTTTCCATAATATACTCTCCTTTATCAAAGCGCGGATCATACTATCAGCGCACATATTTCTTCGGGAAGTGCGCCGTAAATATATGAGGAAAGCGGCGCTTTTTCCAATATATTTATTATATCATCTTTTGCCGCGGTTGTCAAACAAAGCTTTTTTTCCAGTTCTTCTATCGGGCGTGTACCGAAAAAATCGCCCGAAAAGCTTATGCTTTTTATCGCGGAAGGCTTGCCGACCTCGCGCAGAAATTCCGTATTCACGCAAACCTTGCCGAAATCAAAGCGTTTTTCTTTTTTTGATGCCTCCCCACCGATGCGCGCGCCGAAAAGCCATTCTTCCGAAGCGTATTTTTCCCGAGCGAGCCTTTTTATTTCTTCTGTTTCTTCTGCTGTGAGCATATGCGGCTCCGCGCCGTTTTTTATGAAATATTCTTCGAGATACAGCTTGAAATCCTCGGGCGTCATATCGGAAAATCCTGGCAAAAGATGGTCGCGCAGATTGGTCACGCGGCTTTTCACGCTTTTTATCCCTTTCGATTGCATTTTTTCGGGGTCTACATTCAGCGCACCCGAGAGATACGACATATCCGCAGAAAAAAGCAATGTCCCGTGGTGCATCAGTTTTGTTTTTCCGCCGTATTCGAATGCGCACGCCGCCGTGCCGGAAAATTTTCTGCCGTCCGGAACAACGAGATCGTTTCTTCCGGAAAGAGCGGCTTCTATTCCGAGTCCGGCAAGCGCATTTATCACAGGTCGGCAGAAGTGCGCAAAGTTTATGCCGTCGCCCTGCGAAGCGGGAGTGATGAATGTGTAATTTACATTGCCGAGATCGTGAAAAACCGCGCCTCCGCCCGTCAGACGGCGGACTGTTTTTATGCCGTGAGATGCGGTGAAATCAAAATTCACCTGCTCGCGTGCATTTTGATTTTTGCCTATAATAACGGCAGGCTCATTTTGCCAGAGCATTATCACCGGCTCGCATGAGGTGCGAAGCAGATATTCTTCCGTCGCCATATTTATATACGGCTCGGTATTTGTATTTCGTATCAGAATCATACAGCGGTTTCCTTAAAAATCAAAATCGTTACAGTCCGAGTATTCTCGAAGCGAATGCGAAATAAAGCGAAAGCGATATCGCATCCACGAGAGTGGTTATCAGCGGGCTTGCCATTACCGCGGGATCAAATTTCAGTTTTTTTGCGAGGAGGGGCAAAAGACATCCCACCACTTTCGCCACGCAAACCGTAAAGAAAAGCGTGAGCGCCACCGTGAGCGATACAGCTACGGTTTCTCTGTCGACAAACTTGACTTTCAGAAAAACAACGGGAGCGAGCGTAGCGGCGCAAAGAAGCGAAACGCGGAATTCCTTCCAGAATACGCGCAAAGCGTCTTTCGGCGAGATTTCTCCCATGGAAAGACCGCGTATCACGCTTACGGAAGCCTGAGAACCCGCATTTCCGCCCGTATCCATCAGCATGGGGATAAATGCCGTGAGCGCGACGCATGCGGCAAGCGCGTTTTCAAACGAGCTTATTATGCGTGACGTGACCGTGGCGGAAATCATGAGAAGCAAAAGCCACGGTATGCGTTTTTTCCATATTTCGAAAACGCTTGTTTTTATATACGGCTTTTCGGAAGGCGAAATAGCAGCCATTATTTCCATGTCCTCTGCCGCTTCCTCCTGCATAACGCCTATGGCATCATCGAAAGTGACTATGCCGACGAGGCGCATTTCCGTATCGACCACGGGAAGCGCAAGCAGTCCGTATTTGCGTATGGTTTCGGCTGCTTTTTCCTTATCATCGTGCGTGAAAACGGATATCACATGCTGCTCCATTATGTCCTCTATCTTTGTATCGGGAGAGGAAAGCAGCATTTTCTTTACCGTTACAATGCCGACAAGACGCCTGTTTTCCGTCACATAGCAGGTATATACCGTTTCTTTGTCCACGCCTTCGCTTCTTATTCTGTCAAAAGCCTCGGAAACGGTGTAGTTTCTTTTCAGGCTGACGTATTCGGGAGTCATTATGCTTCCCGCGCTGTCATCGGGATAAAGAAGCATTTCGTTTATCATGCGCCGCATATCGGGAGAAGCGTTTTTCAGTATTTTCGCCACCACCGTAGCGGGCATTTCGGATATAATATCCACGGTATCGTCCACATAAAGCTCGTTTACCGTGTCGCGCAGCTCTTTATCCGAGAAAATCTCGATGAGCTTGCGCTGTTTTTCGCTGTCCAGTTCCACAAAAACCTCCGCCGCCTTTTCTTTCGGCAGCAGACGGTAAACCAGCGCCGTATCGCGCATGGAAAGCTCGCCGAGCGCCTCCGCTATATCAACGGAGTTTATTTCACTCAGCATGGCGGCGAGCGCGCGGATATCTTTTTCCTCGCACAGCCGTGTTATTTTTTCACAAATATTTTCTTCCATTTCGGTCGCCCTCCTCTGAAAAATTTACGGGCAAAACAAAAAATCGCAAATCGCCTTGCCCCGGTATTTCGGGAAGAAAGCAGCTTTGCGGGAAAAAATATACTTATTTCGCTTATTTTTGGCAAAAAGTCAGAAGCGGATATGGAATCCGCCTGCGGCATAAGAATATTTTTCCTTTAAAGAGCTACTTCGTCCGCCTACGGTATCCACAAAATTTCACCTCTGCTTTTTCTTTTTGAAATCTGCTATAAGTTTACTATTATTTCCGCGCGTTGTCAATACTTTTAAGAATTTTTGATAAAATATTGATTATATAAATAAAACGTGATAAAATATATGCGGCAAAAGAATTTGTTTAAGGAGGATATTATGACAAAACGTGTATTTCTCATAGTTCTCGACAGCTTCGGAATAGGCAAGGCACCCGATGCCGCAAAGTTCGGAGATGAAGGAAGCGATACTCTGCGCTCGGTGATTTCGCAGGACGGCTTTGCCGCACCGAATCTTCAGAAGCTCGGATTTTTCAATATAAACGATACCGCGCAGGGCGGCGAATACGCATGCGCGATAAAAGCCCCGATCGGCGCCTATGCCGCCATGTGCGAGGCTTCCGCCGGCAAAGATACAACTATAGGTCACTGGGAGATGGCGGGCATATACAGTCCTTCCCCGCTTCCGACATATCCTCACGGTTTTCCGGATGATATTCTGAAAGCTTTCTCGGAAGCCACAGGCAGAGGCGTGCTCTGCAACAAGCCGTATTCGGGAACAGAGGTTATAAAAGATTACGGTGCGGAGCATCTGAAAACAGGCGCACTGATAGTATATACCTCGGCGGACAGCGTTTTCCAGATAGCCGCGCATGAAAGCATAGTTCCTCCGGAGCAGCTCTATGAATATTGCCGCGCGGCAAGAAAAATACTCGTCGGCAAAAACTGCGTCGGTCGCGTGATAGCGCGTCCTTTTACGGGAGAATATCCTTACGAACGCACGAGCCGCAGGCGCGATTTTTCCGCGGAGCCGCCGGCAAATACAATACTCGATATACTCTCGCAAAACGGATACGAAACGCGCTGCATAGGTAAAATAGGCGATATATTTGCCGGACGCGGCGCGACGAGCGACGTTCACACCGTATCAAACGAGGACGGCATGGATAAAACGGCAGAGGCGGTGCGCGACGATTTTCGCGGGCTTTGCTTTGTAAATCTCGTGGAATTCGATATGACTTACGGTCACAGACGCAATCCGCGCGGATATGCCGATGCCGTGATGGCTTTCGACCGCAGACTCGGCGAAATCATGCCGATGCTGTGCGACGATGATGTGCTGATGATAACGGCGGATCACGGCTGCGACCCGTGCTACGGCGGAACAGACCATACACGCGAGCGCACGCCGCTTGTGATTTACGGCAAAGGCTTTTCCCCTGTAAATCTCGGCACGCGTAACACATTTGCCGATATCGCCGCCACTATCGCCGATATGCTCGGCGTGGATTACGGGCTTTACGGCAGCAGCATGCTCGGGGAAATCTCAAAATAAAGCAATTTCTTTTTTCAAAAAGGTTCTGAAAACAAATGAAATCAAAAAAACTTTACGGAAATATCGTGCTGCTGATAACCGCGCTTTTCTGGGGCAGTTCGTTTATCGCGCAGGAAGTGGCTATGCGCCATATAGGCGCTTTCACTTTTCAGACGGCGCGAAATATAGTCGGCTGTGCCGTGCTTCTGCCGATAATTCTTATTCTCGATAAAAGAAAAAAGCGCGAGCCCGATTATATCCCGCCGACCCGCGCGGATAAAAAGCTTTTCATCCGCGCCGCGCTCGTATGCGGTCTTCTCCTCTGCGCGGCGGCAAATCTGCAGCAGATCGGAATAGCAAACGGCACATCCGGCGGAAAAGCCGGCTTTATCACTGCTTTTTATATGCTTCTCGTGCCGATATTCAGCCTTATGTCGGGTAAAAAGGTCAGCCCCATGGTTTTCCCGTGCGTATTGCTTGCGCTCGGCGGTCTTTATATGCTGTGCATGAAAGGCGAAAGCGGCGTGGCGCTCTGTGATCTGCTCGTGTTCGCGTGCTCGTTTTTCTTTGCCGTGCGCATCATGGCTACAGCGAAATATGCGCAGAAAGTCGATAATATCAAGCTCGCCTGCGCGCAGTTCATGATATGCGGTGCGGTTTCCGCCGTTCCCGCCGTAATATTCGAATCGCTCAGCCTGAAATCGCTGGCAGCCGCCATGCCTTCCATACTTTACGCAGGAGTATTTTCCAGCGGTATAGCATATACTTTTGAAATCGTCGGGCAAAAATACACCGATCCCACGGTGGCTTCCATGCTGATGAGCCTGGAATCCGTTTTTGCCGTCATCACGGGAATGGCATTGCTGCACGATATGCCCACGCCGGACGAATGGATAGGCAGCGCCATGATGTTTGCCGCCGTGATAATAGTACAGCTTCCTCTGCATAAAATTTTCAAAAAGAAAGAAAAGCGTACATAAAAACACATTTCCGAAAGCCTCGTTTTTTTGTTATATTTTTCATTTTACGGGAAAAGATAATGAAAAAAGGAGGTTTTTCTTATGAAAAAACAAGCAATTCGTTTTATATCACTCGTTTTTGTATTTATATTGGCATTCGGGATGTCTTCTCTTTCCGCCGCTTTTGAAACCGTGGAAAAGGCGACCTTCTCCGGCAGGGGCAGTGTTTCGTTTCCCGCGGAAAGCGCATCGGTAAGCTTTTGCATAGAGGCGGGCGCAAGAAAAGAATCCGAGGCACGCGAAAAAAGCGAGAGCATAATAGCGGCTGTCCGCTCGGTTTACAGCGGGATCTCGGAGGAATCGTACTGTTTTCACGAGGATGCCGAGGCAAAGCGCTTTTTTGTTTCGCGCTGCTTTTCGCTTGTGATTGAAAATGCCGCCGATGCCGCCGATATCATAAATGCGCTGGCGCAAAAGGGCGTGACATCGATAAACGGCGTATATTATTTTTCGAAAAATCAGAGCGAGTATGAAAAAGAAGCTCTGCGGCTGGCGATAGATGATGCAAATTCCAAAGCCGCAACACTCGGACTTGCGCTCGTACCGACCGAAATAAACGATTACGGATGCTACCGCGCTTTCGGTGCGGAAACCGGCGCGGCAAACGGCTATATAACGCTGGAATGCAATATTTCGGCGACATACACGCGAAAATAACGGCAAATATCAAAAAATATCGCCTTTACCCCTTGCAAATCGCGAAAATATGTGTTATTATATTAGCAATATAAGTAAAATGCTGTGAAAAAGCGGCTTTTGTTCCGATGCATACGTTAAAGAGAGTTTCGTCACCGGCTGAAAACGAAACCTATGCGGACAAATTTGCCTTTCGCTTTGGAGCTTCTGCCGTGAAACAAAGTAGCGGCGGACGTTGCGTCTGCGTTACGGACGGCAGAGCGCCCGCGTTTTTTGCGCGGGAATACGGGTGGTACCGCGGAATTTTTATCCGTCCCTTTTCGGGACGGATTTTTTATTTGCGGCATATTTTACATATTTGAAAACAAAAATATCGGAGGAACTCAAAATGAAAAAACTGCTTGAAGAAATCAGAAAAAAAGCAGAAGGCGAACTTGATTCCGGTGTGGACGCGGAAAGCATACGCATCAAATATCTCGGTAAGAAAGGCGAGCTTACTGCTGTACTCCGCCAGATGGGTTCGCTTTCCGCCGAGGAACGCCCCGTAATAGGCGGACTCGCAAACGAGGTACGCACATATATCGAGGCGCGCATAGCAAAAAGAGCCGAAGAACTGAAAAGCGCGGCTATCCGCGCAAAGCTTGCTTCCGAAAAGCTGGATGTCACCGTTCCGGGTACGCCCTGCGCCGATTTCGGTCGCCGTCATCCTCTCGCGCAGACGGAAGAGCTGATGCGCGATGTATTCACGGGAATGGGCTTTACCATAGCGGAAGGTCCCGAAGTGGAATACGATTACTACAATTTCGAGGCGCTCAATCTGCCGAAAAACCATCCGGCGCGCGACACGCAGGATACATTCTATATCACGGACAATATACTTCTCCGCTCTCAGACGTCGCCCGTACAGGTGCGTGCCATGGAGCAGAGCAAGCCGCCGATACGCATTATATCTCCCGGCAGAGTTTATCGCGCAGATCCCGCCGATGCCACGCACTCGCCCATATTCCATCAGATGGAGGGACTGGTCGTAGATAAAGGCATCACCATGGGCGATCTGAAAGCCACGCTTGAGCTTTTCGCGCAGAAGATGTTCGGACCGGAAACCAAAATACGTTTCCGCCCGCATCACTTCCCCTTCACGGAGCCGTCTGCCGAGGTTGATGTTTCGTGCTTCGTATGCGGAGGCGAGGGCTGCCGCGTATGCAAAGGCGAAGGCTGGATAGAAATTCTCGGCGCGGGAATGGTTCATCCATTCGTGCTTTCAAACTGCGGTATAGATCCCGAGGTTTATTCGGGCTTTGCATTCGGCATGGGCATCGAGAGAATAACAATGTGCCGCTACGGCATGGATGATCTCCGTCTGCTCTATGACAACGATATACGCTTCCTCAGCCAGTTCTGAGAGAAAGGTGGGTAAAAAGATATGATTTTATCAATGAAATGGCTTTCCGATTTTGTGGATTGCTCTGATCTGGATATAAAAAAATATTGCGACAGAATGACTGACACAGGCTCCAAAGTGGAGGGCTGGGAAAATCTCGGCGCAGAAATAGAAAACGTGCGCGTGGGTCTTATCACGAAAATAGAACAGCATCCCGACGCAGAGCGCCTTGTTATCTGTCAGGTGGATATAGGCGGGCGCAACCTTCAGATAGTTACAGCCGCAAAAAACGTTTTCGAGGGCGCTCTCGTGCCCGTAGCCGTATCTCCCGAGGGAGAAAAGACGGTAGCCAAGCTCGCGCACGGCGTGGAAATAAAGACAGGTAAGCTCCGCGGAGTGGTTTCCGAGGGTATGTTCTGCTCCATAGAGGAGCTGGGACTCACATCGCACGATATGCCCTTTGCCGCGACCGACGGAATACTCATTCTCAATAATGAGGATCTCGATGGCAGAAAATGCGCTCCCGGTGACGATATACGCGATGTGCTCGGCATGACGGATACCGCAGTGGAATTCGAAATAACGCCGAACCGCCCCGATTGCCTTTCCGTAATAGGTCTGGCGAGAGAAAGCGCGGCAAGCTTTGACCGCCATCTCATATTGAATACGCCGAAAGTGACGGAATCGGGCGACGATATAAAGAATTATCTCGATGTATCCGTTTCCGATACGGAAAAATGCCTGCGTTACAGCGCCCGCGTGATAAAGAATGTAAAAATAGCTCCCTCCCCCCTGTGGCTGAGAATGCGTCTGCGCGCGAGCGGCGTCCGCCCGATAAACAATATCGTCGATATCACAAATTATGTGATGCTCGAATACGGTCAGCCCATGCATGCTTTCGATTATTCCTGCCTCACAGGCAAAAAAATAGAAGTGCGCACCGCGGGTAATAAAGAAGAATTCATCACGCTCGACAATGCAAAGCATGAATTGAGCTCCGATATGCTCGTAATCGCGGACAGCGTGCGCCCCGTAGCCATAGCAGGCGTAATGGGCGGCGCAAACAGCGAAATCGAAGAAACTACAAAAACCGTGGTTTTCGAATCCGCCGCTTTTCTCGGCAGCTCCGTTCGCATAACGGCAAAGAAGCTTAATATGCGTACAGAAAGCTCTGCACGCTTTGAAAAAGGGCTCGACTGCGAGCAGACCGTGACCGCGCTGGAACGCGCCTGCGAGCTTGTAAACCTGCTCGGCGCGGGCGAAGTAGTGAACGGAATGATAGATGTTTACCCGCACAAAAAAGAAGTTGCCACGGTAAAATTCGAGCCTGAAAGAATGAACCGTTTCCTCGGTATCGATATTACGAGAGAAGAAATGGTAAAAATACTCGAAAAGCTCGATTTCAAAGTGGACGGCGATGTCATCACTGTTCCCTCCTATCGCGACGACGTGCGCATGATGAACGACGTGGCTGAGGAAATAGTACGTATTTACGGCTACAATGAAATAGAATCCGGCACAATGACCGTGCCGATGCTTGTAGGCGGACTTACAGCCGAGCAGAAATTCAAAAAGGATCTGCATAATCTGCTCTGCGGTTTCGGTCTTTGGGAAATATGGACATATTCCTTCATGTCGGCAAAGCTTTATGACAAAATCGGACTGGCAGCCGACGACCCGCGCAGAAAATCCGTGGAAATAATGAATCCTTTCGGCGAGGATACGAAAACCATGCGCACACTGGCTCTGCCCTCCATGCTTTCCGTGCTTGAGTTGAACTGCAAAAACAAAAGCGCCGAGAGCGTGGCTTTCTATGAGCTGGCAAAGGTATTTATCCCGCGTGAAGGCGTCGTAACAAATATTCACGGGCTGGAAGGCGTGCTTCCCGACGAACGCATGAAAATAAGCGTAGGTCTTTACAATTCCGGCGATTTCTATAAAATAAAAGGCGTATGTGAAGGCATTCTCAGATTTGCCGGCATAGAAAATGCCACCTACAAGGCAAATGCAAACGAGCCTGCTTTCCATCCCGGCAGATGTGCGGATATATATGCTTCCGACGGAACACTCCTCGGTACATTCGGCGAGCTTCACCCCGTCATTGCAAAGGAAAATTACGGATTTGACGCGCCTGTAATGCTCGCGGAACTTGATTTCGCCGAAATATACAGCCACGCAAAGAAATCCTATAAATATCGCCCGATACCGAAATTCCCCGCTACGACAAGAGATTTCTCTTTTGTATGCGATGAGGATATCGAAGTCGGCGTGATAGAGGATGTAATGCGTTCGAGCGGCGTAAAGCTGATAGAAGATATAAAGCTTTTCGACGTATACAAGGGCGCACAGCTTCCCGCAGGCAAAAAGAGCGTTTCCTTCTCCGTATCGCTCCGCGCTCCCGACCGTACACTCACGGTAGATGAAGCCGACAAAGCCGCAAAGAAAATTCTCGGTGCCATAGAGCAGAAACTCGGCATCACAATAAGACAATAAACTTTAAAAGGCGGCTTTTTCAGCCGCCTTTTTCCATGTTTGTAAAAAGCATGATTCTGAAAAAACAGGATATTTTCTTTTCGGGAAACTTTTTTCGGAATTTTCCGTTTTTATGTTGACAAATCGTTTCACACATGGTATCATACAGAAAATTTATTAAAAACGGGAAAGAAAAACGAGAGGAAAAAGTTATGGATTACACCTTACCGTTGGAAAATAAAAAAATAGCAGACGAAAGTATTTCAAATAGCATTGCCGATTCGCTTTACGATAATGAAAAAGAGCTTTTCAGAATCGTCACGGACCTTTTGCCGAACGGAAATTACGGTCAGTCACTCGCGGAATTTACCGATGCCGGAATTATTTCGGCACATAAAGAGGACGACGGAAAAATTTCCGTCACACGTATTTCTTATTCGGAAATCACAGGTCTTACGATAAAGCGGATGTACGGCAATGCTTTTCTTATCGCACTGAAGCAAAACGGCGAAAAAGCGGAGCTCGCACGCGCCACCTACGCCGTAACGGCGCTTTTCAATTCCGCTGTCCTTTTCGCAGATAAAATATTATCCGGCATAGCAATTGACGAAGCAATGGAAAGCGTAGCCGCGGCATATCGCAGCTTTTGCACGGTTTGCCCCAAGTGCGGAAGAAATCTCGTCCGCCCGGGCGCCGACTGTCTGAACTGCGCTTCAAAAGGCAAGCTCGTTTCAAAGATGGTCAAGTATGTAAAGCCGCAATTCCGCATTATATGCGTTTCCGTGATAATGTCGGTGATAATAACGGCGCTGAGTCTTTTGCCGCCGTATATCACGAAAATGCTCGTGGACGATGTAATTCCCGATAAAAACAGGCAGGCTCTCTACATAATAGTGGCATTCCTTTTCGGCGCATATCTGCTGCAATATCTGCTTTCCGCCATACGCGGTACGCTCCTGCGCCGTGCGGGCGACAGCATCGTCGCAGACCTGCGAAACGATGTATTTGCCAAAGCGCAGCATCTGCCGATGAAATTTTACGACAAAACCTCCACAGGCTCCGTAATAAACAGAATAAGCAACGATACGAGCAATCTGCAGTCGTTCATCCTCCGTATAACGCAGGATGTGATAACACAGCTTTTCCTGCTTGTGGGAATCATCATAATAATGATAACCATGAATTGGAAACTTTCCCTGCTCTCGCTCATTCCCGTTCCTTTTGTGGTTTATGCCTCGCGCAGATTCGGACGGAAAATAAGACCTTTTTACCGCCGTATATGGAGAAAATGGACAGCGGTATCATCCGTGCTTACGGATTCGATACCGTGCATACGCGTGGTAAAAGCTTTTTCGGGCGAGGACCGCGCTTCAAAACGCCTCGAAAAGCAAAATCGTGCATGGTATAAAGTAAGCGTGCGCGCAGGCAAAATGTCAAGCATATTTTCCGCGCTCATCTCATTTGTTGTTGTCTGCGGTTCGCTTCTTATCTGGAATATCGGCGGACTCCAGGTTATAAACGGAAATTCCGATATCACTCTCGGTCTGCTCGTTTCGTTTATTTCATACACATCCATGTTTTACGGACCGATAAACTTCTTTGCGGGACTGAATGATTCGTATCAGAGCGCGCTGACCTCGGCGGAACGCGTAATGGATATACTCGATGCCGAGCCGGAACGCGACGACGGCAAAGGAAATATACCTTCGCATATAAACGGCAAAGTGGAATTCCGCCATGTAAGTTTTTCGTTTGACAAAACGAAAAACGTGCTTTCCGATATAAATCTCACCATAGAGCCGGGAGAAGCCGTGGGCATAGTGGGTACCACGGGATCCGGCAAAACCACGCTGATAAATCTTTTCATGCGGTTTTATGATAATTACGACGGGCAGATATTGCTCGACGGCAAGGATATAAAAACGATAGATATGAGTTATTTCCGCACGAAAATAGGATATGTTCAGCAGGAAGCCATGATGTTTTCCGATACGATATTCAATAATATCGCTTATGCCAAGCCAAATGCCACAATAGAAGAGGTTCTCATGGCGGCGGATATAGCAAATGCGCATGAATTTATCCTGCGCCACCCCGACGCATACGATACGATACTCGGTGAGCGCGGAGTAGGTCTTTCCGGCGGCGAGCGGCAGCGTATATCCATAGCGCGCGCCATACTGAATAATCCAAGCGTGCTTATTTTCGATGAAGCCACGAGCGCCGTGGACTCCGAAACGGAAAAGCTGATACAGGACGCCATAAACAATCTGGTTAAAGGCAGAACCACCCTGATGATAGCCCACAGGCTTTCCACGCTGAAGCAGGCGGACAAAATAGTCGTGATAGATAAAGGCAGAATAGCCGAATTCGGCACGCCCGATGAGCTGATGGCGAAAAAAGGCAAGTATTACAAACTGGTAAAGATACAGTCCATGGCAGACCAGGTAAAGCAGGACAAAGAAAAAGAACATCTGGAATAAGGAGGGCGGCTTAAATGATAGGTTTTTTCATAAACGGCGACGAAGCCAGAATAACAAAAACGGGAAATACCACCGTGAAATTGGAAATGTACGACGGAAGAAGCTATGAAAATCTGGAGCCGCTGCGTCTGTTCCCTGTTTCGGGTATAACAAAATTCATTTCTCTGCTTGATGAAAACGGCAAAGAGATAGCCATAATACGGGATACGGATAATCTCATGCCCGATTCGAAAAAGGCAGTGCTTGAATGTCTGGAATCGTATTATATCATTCCGAAAATCAAAAAAATCATTTCCCGTGTGGAAAAATACGGCAATATCACATGGACTGTGGCGACGGATCGCGGCGAGCACAGTTTTGCTATTCTAAATACCAGCATAGATATAAAAACACTCTATGACGGGCGCATACTGATACGCGATTCCAACGACAACAGATACGAAATAGAAAACGTAAATAATCTCGATAAAGACAGTCTGAATCTTTTGAAATTCGATATGTAGGAGGAAAACAATGAAACTTGTAATAGCGGTAATAAACAATGACGACAGCAGGACGGTAATAACAGCGCTGACAGGGCGTGATTTCTTCGTAACTCAGCTTTCCACGACAGGCGGTTTTCTCATGGTGGGAAATACCACTCTGCTCATCGGTACAGACGAAAAACGCCTGCCCGAGCTGAAAGAGATACTGAAAAAATACTGCGTCACGAGGGAAAAAGTAAATCCTTCGGTAGAGGCGCTGGGCAGAGGTATTCTCAATCATTCCGTGGAAGAAAAGGTCACTATCGGCGGCGCGGTAATGTTTACGCTCTCCGTAGATGAATTTGAGAAAATATGAAAAAAGAAATAAAAACCACCGGCTGATCCGGTGGTTTTTTCTTTTTTGCAGGAGAAACGGGGTCACGCTTTTTATAAAAGCGCAAAAAATGTTTCTCTTCCTTACGAAGGAAGCGGTGGTGTACTTTTGCGTGACCAAAAGTACCAAAAGTCAAAAAGA
The DNA here is from genome assembly GCA_934394585.1 of uncultured Eubacteriales bacterium. GTDB lineage: Bacteria > Bacillota > Clostridia > Oscillospirales > CAG-272 > Apopatosoma. Next base: position 71,241 of record CAKRQU010000005.1, read on the forward strand.
GGAAGGCATTAACTCCTGTCTCGGCGACGCCGACACACACGCTGCGCGTATGTGTCAATTCCTCTTTTAAACACCTTCTGTCGCCTCGCGGCGACCCGTGCGAACATACAGCCCCGAAAGTCCGACCATAGACTAAACCGGAAGCGCGATTCAGACCCCCGCTTAACACAGACTTCAGTCTGCTCAAGCCAGAACTAAGCCTTCCTCAACTCGATGTCCATCAAGCCATGCTCGCATGGGTGGAGTTTTGGCTACAGCGGGAAGTGTAGCTAAAGCCGCGGCAGCAGCCACCCACCCCGTCGAATCTACTCGCTTCTTGCGGCGTATTTTGTTCGCACGCGCGGTATGGCTGATGATGTGATGAGAGATAGGCTAAAATATTTTGATTTGCTATTCGTAGCACATACTTGCCGCGCATTACTTCCTGCGGCTAACTCGACGGGGTGCGAGGTAGTTTGCAAAGGAGGGCGAGGAGCCTTCCTTTGATGACTTTTCCCGCGCTTTTGGTCACGGGGCAGCGCGACCGTACCTCGGGCGGCACGCGCCGCCCGCTCCCCTCTTGAAAAAACAAACAGCAAAGGAAATCCGAACAGATTTCCTTTGCTGTTTTGCTGTTTTTTCATTTGTTTACTTATTTTGCAGATATCTGGAAAGAAATTCTCTCGTGCGCTGTGCTTTCGGATTTTCGAAAACCTCTGCCGGCGTGCCGTCCTCGACGATGACACCGCCATCCATGAATATTACCCTGCTCGATACATCGCGGGCAAAACCCATTTCATGAGTTACCACGAGCATCGTCAGACCCGACTCGGCAAGCTCCTTCATTACGGAAAGCACCTCGCCCACCATTTCGGGATCGAGAGCAGATGTGGGTTCATCAAAAAGAATGGCATCGGGATTCATAGAGAGAGCGCGCGCTATGGCTATTCTCTGCTTCTGCCCGCCGGATAACTGCGCGGGACGTGCATTCAGGTAAGCGGACATTCCCACCATTTCGAGATATTTCTTTGCTTCCGCCTCCGCTTCGGCGCGTGTACGCTTCAGCACTATCATCTGCGGACGCACACAGTTTGCGAGCGCCGTCATATTATTGAAAAGATTGAATTGCTGAAAAACCATTACCACTTTCGCGCGGTATTGCGAAAGCTTCATTGCTTTGTCGGAAATATCCTTGCCTTCAAAAAGTATTTTGCCGTCCGTCGGCGTTTCGAGCAGATTTACGCAACGCAGCATCGTGCTTTTGCCGGAGCCGGAAGAACCGATGATGCTGATGACTTCGCCTTTTTTCACCGTGAGATTTATATCGCGGAGCACTTCGTGATTTCCGAATGTCTTTTTCAGATGCACCAGCTCAATTATATTGTCCATTCTGCTCTGCCTCCTTTGCTATATGGATTTCCGCTTCCGGATCGGACTGAGAACCGCATATCGTATAAGAAGATGAACCTTCCAGCTTTTTCTCGGCGAAGCGCAGAATGCGTGTCACTGCGAAAGTCATGATGAAATAGATGATGCAGATTACCGTATATGTGGCGAAATTTTTGAGTGTCATTCTCGTTATTACGCCCGCCATGTAATAAAGCTCCATTACGCCTATCACATTCAGCACGGATGTATCTTTTATATTTATCACAAATTCATTGCTTACGGAAGGAAGAATATTGCGCAGCGCCTGCGGGATGACAACATGGAGCATAGCCTGAGCATGCGTCATACCAACGGAATAAGCGCCCTCCATCTGCCCTTTATCAACGGAAATGATGCCGCCGCGCACTATTTCTGACATGTATGCGCCGGTATTTATCGAAACTATGAATATACCCGCGGGAATGAGCGGCAGAGTTTTTCCACCGTTCATAAAGGCATATCCCCAGAAAATAACCATCGACTGCACCATCATAGGCGTGCCGCGGAATACTTCTATGTAAACGGCAAGGATGCCGTTCAGTATCTTATGCAGTACGCGGAGCACACTGTTTTTTGATTTCGGCGCCGTTCTTATGACGCCGGTAAGCAAACCTATAAGCAAACCCGCCACAGTACCGACGAGCGCTATCAGCATAGTGTAACCAAGACCGCTGAGCAGCTGGTCGCGGTATTTTACCACTATGTCCCAAACCTCTTTGAAAAATTCCACTTGTCCGTCTTCCTTAAAAAATTATTTATTGAAAATGATAACGAGATTGCTTCTGTAATAGCAGTGTGTAAAATCAACTTTTTCCATTCTCTCTGCCGTGGGGCTCATTCCTGCTATTATGCCGTCTACGGCGCCCGTATCTATCGCGGGAATGAGAGAATCCCATTCGTTTGCCACGATTTCGAGGCTCATGCCGAGCTCTGCGGCAATGTATTTTGCTATCTGAACATCATAACCGTTTGCATAAGTATTGGAAGAACCCTTTATCGGAACAGCGCCGTTTGCCATAGTTGTCTGAGTCCAGTTAAAAGGCTCGTAAGCGCATTCCATGGAAATTCTCAGCGTGCCGTTTGATGTATCGGTTTTATCGGAGCTGAGCGCATAAGTGAGATTAAGCTCATTTTCCGTATCCTTGCATACATCGAATATCTGATTCATCAGCTTTATTTTAGTATCCTCGGGAACCGCGTCGAGTATCTCGTTTACCTTTGCCACGAGCGGCGAACCTTTTGCAAATGCCACGGCAATGCCAGTATCATCACCCGTAACGGTAAAACCTGTCTTATTGTTCACAAGGGGAAGATAAGCTATCGTACTATCCTTGAGAGAAGCCGTAAAAGCCGTAGGTTCCTCCGCGATATAGCCGTCGATTGCTCCGCTTTTGAGCGCCATGAGAAGCGATGTGAAATCCTTGTATTCCGTTTTTGTCACGCCGCTCAGCTGCTCATTCAGCGCCTGAAGGTGAAATGTGCCGCTCTGCGCCGCTATTATCGCGCCGGAGCCGTTTATGTCCGAAAGACTTTTTGCGCCGGAGAGATCAACCTTTTCTCTTCCGCCTCCGCATGAAGCGAGTGCCGTCATAAGCACGGCGAGTACCAGAATAACCGATAAAATTTTTTTCATTTTCTTTTCCTCCGAAAAATTTTTCAAAAAAGAACGGTCGAAGCAAGTGCTCCGACCGTTTTTATAAATCCGAAAAAGAAATATATAAAATTCAATCGATTGTAGCACTCCGCAAAAACCTTGCGACAGTCGAGGGGATATTATCCCGACGCCCAACAATTCCGCCCTCAAAAACGGAAAGTTTCGGCAAAAGCACCTTTCGCTGCGGCATACGGCATTTGAGTGCCTGCACCGCGCTACTCTTTACTTTCGCGCCTCTATCAATTCTTTGATTCGACTATTCAATTTTGTTGCCATTATAGCACGCACAAAGAAATTTGTCAATAGTTTTTCCGTATTTCTCCGTTTTTGATATATTTCAATAAAAGCAAAGCGATTTTTTTATGGATGTTTCACATAGTATACTGCCATTTTCGGATTTATTATATAAAAATCCGAAAATATTTTAATTTCCTATGGAAAAATCCTTCATTATGTGCTAAAATAAAACAAAAACCAAATTTTCGGAGTAATTTATGAGAAAGACCAAAATAGTATGTACAATAGGTCCAGCCAGCGCAAACGAAGAAACTTTATCGAAAATGTGTCTTGCCGGAATGAATGTGGCAAGGCTGAATTTTTCGCACGGCGCTCAGGCTGAGCATCTTGAAAAGATAAATATGATAAAAAAGGTGCGTGAGAAGCTGGGGCTTCCCATCGCGATAATGCTCGATACAAAAGGACCGGAATACCGCATAAAAACATTTGAGGACGGATTTATAAATCTCGCGGACGGCGATGATTTCACATTCACTACTGAAGACACCGTCGGAAACGAAAAAATCGTTGCGGTTTCGTATGCCGGCATGGCAGACGAGCTTTCCGTAGGTGATATGATCCTGCTCAACAACGGTCTGATGAGCTTTCGCGTGGTCGCAGTAGAGCCTCCACTCGTAAAAACCAAAGTTATCTGCGGCGGCGAGCTTCGCGACAGAAAAAGCATGAGTTTCCCCGGCAAAGTACTGCGTCAGAAATTTCTTTCCGAGCAGGATAAAAGCGATATTCTTTTCGGCATAGCGCAGGGTGTGGATTATATAGCCTGCTCATTTGTTTCCGTAAAGCAGGATCTGCTCGATATTCATGAATTTCTTTCCGAGCACGGCGCCGATAAGAAAATAGAGCTTATCGCAAAAATTGAAAATCAGTCGGGCGTAGACAATATAGAGGAAATATGCAGCGCCTGCGAAGGCATAATGATAGGCAGAGGCGATATGGGCGTGGAAATTCCCTTTGAGGAGCTTCCCGCAATACAGAAAACGCTGATAACAAAATGCCGTTTGCTCGGCAAGCGCGTGATAACCGCGACGGAAATGCTGGAATCCATGATATATAATCAGCGACCGACGAGAGCCGAGATTTCCGATGTGGCAAATGCGGTTTATGACGGAACGAGCGCGATAATGCTTTCCGGCGAAACGGCGGCGGGCAAATATCCCGTTAAAACCGTGGAAACCATGGCAAAAATAGCAGAATATGCCGAGAGCAGTATCGATTACAGGCATCTTTTCTCCACATCCGAATTCAAAATAAAAAATACCGTGGATGCGATATCCCATGCCACCTGCGGAATGGCGATAGACATCGGCGCAAAAGCGATAGTCGCCTGCTCCATTTCGGGAATGACGGCGCGGATGGTTTCCCGTTTCCGTTCTCCCGTGGATATAATAGGACTCACCACAGAGGAAAGCACATGGCGCAAACTCGCCCTTTCATGGGGCGTAACGCCTATGATATGCGAGAAATTTCCTTCCACTGAGGTTCTCTTCTATACGGCGAAAAAGCTGGCAAAGCAGCAGATGAATCTCCGTACGGGCGATAAACTTGTGATAACGGGCGGCGTGACAAACGGTCAGTCCGGCAATACAAATCTGATAAAAATCGAAGAAATATAAAATAAACCGCCGTGAGCTTGGATTTAAGCTCGCGGCGGTCTGTTTTTTGTATGATGAATTATAATTTCTATACCGAGAAAAGGGTGTTTTTTTCACTGACGGAAAGTAACTTTTCCCGTTCTCCTGCTGAGAAAAGCGTGCCCCATTCAATCATTCTCTTCTCTTTTATAGTTCAGATATATCAGCGGAGTTTTTCCTATCTCCACGCGGTAAGGCATCAATTTCTGCTCCGCTATGGCGATAATCTGCGCCATGGTATATACTCCGAGCGCGCCGTCGTGCCCGTAATACTGTGCCCCGTCCACATGCCCCGGAACTTTCACTCTGTGATTTTCCACTACCTTTTTGAGTTCACCGAGCAAAATGTCGCGCACATCAGCCTCCGCTTCCTTTGCGGCGGCATCAAATCCGGCGGCTTCTTCAAATGTGAGCGCGGGAATATCAAGCTTTGCTTCGCCGTTTTCATCGCGGCGCAGGATATGCAGCTTTTCAAATTCGGGGATAAGCTCATATATCATGGCATTTTCCGGCTTCACGCCGCTTTCAAGAAAAGACGCATAAAAGCGAAGTATGCTCCGCAGCGTGCATTTGTATTTTAATTTGCCGTAAACCCAATGCGCATCGCCGAAAACCGACTGGCAATCATACATTCTGCATTTTGTTTTCCCGCTGTTTTCGCTGTAGCTTACTATAACGGAACCCGATACGGCGTATTTTCCGCCTTTTTCCTGCCCACGCTCGCATACCGAGAGCGAAGCCAGCCATTTTCCCGCATCGGGGCGGTCGGGAATTTCTATCTTATCCACTTCCGTGCCAAGCGCCGCCCAAACGACTTTTCCGAGTATATGCCTCGTGTAAAAAAGCATGAGCGTCGCTTTTTGCTTTTCAGTCATGGCGGCAAATGAGCTGTTTTCGCTCAGCGGCTCAAACCGACGCCATACCGCCGACCATACTGCAGGCGCATATTTTTCCGCAACAGCTTCCTGCGCGGGAATATCTCCGAAAGAATCCTCATATCTGCACACAAAACAGCGCGTATAAACAAGTCCGCCCGCTGTTTTCCCCATGAGCTCGCCGGATACGAGCCTGTCTATCAAAGGCTCGATATAAGCGCACGGCATGCCCATCGTATCGGCAATATCGCGCACGGAAACGGGATTTTTATAGGCAATGAACAGGATATTTACCTCAATATCCGACGAAATAAGCGAAAAAGGCTCGTGCCCTATTCCGTCGCTTCCCATTATTCCTATGTTTCCGGTCTTTGGTTCATAGCTTGCTTTTGAATATTTTTCCATGCTTTTCAGTCCCTCCTTTATTTGTGTGCGTGCAGAGGAAAGGCGCGAGAGCACCGTGCCGCGCGGCAATCCCATTTCGGCGGCAATTTTCTCCACGCTGTGCCCATGCACATAATGACGCACGGTTACCTCGCGATAAATATATACCAATCTGCCGATTTCCCTGCGCACAGCCGTGTATTCTTCGGAAAGAAGGTTTTCCTCCTCCGTGTATTCGTCAGTGTCATCGATACTCTCCGGCAGTACATCGGTATATTCGATTATCCTGTCGCGGTATTTTTTGCGAAGATACGAATTGTATTTGTTTTTCATCACGGCAGAAAGAAATCCTTTCGGATATTTTATCTCTCTCTCTTTGTTTATCTCCGAAACGAACGCCGCGAGCGTATCCTGCACGAGTGCGTCAATTTCCGGGCAGTCGCCGTATTCTCTTGCCGCAAGCGAATAGAGATATGCGAGATATTCTTCACATTTCCGCTCAAAAGCCTCATCGAATTTTTTCAAGGTATTTACCGTCCCTTCTGCCTTATTGGTTGCAAAAAAGCATGGCTGATTTGATATTTTTCAAAAATATCCGCCATTAAAATTCAGGCACCCGTTTTTTGCGGGTGCCGAATGTTTATTTTGTGAATTATTTCTTGTAAAGCGGACCGTAGTTTGCGCAGGCACGATAATCTTTGCCTTCACTGTCCATACCGAAAGCATTCCATGCGGCAGGACGGAAGATATCCTTTTCGGGAACATTGTGCATGGAAACAGGTATGCGGAGCATGGAGCAGAGCGTGAGCAGATCTGCACCTATGTGACCGTAGGAAATAGCGCCGTGGTTTGCGCCCCAGTGGTTCATAACTTCATAGGCATCCTTGAATGCACTACCTTCCTTGCCGTCGCAACGGGGTGTAAACCATGTGCACGGCCATGTGGGATTTGTGCGCTCCATGAGTATATCGGAAACCTCATCGGGAAGTCTTACGGACCAGCCCTCGGCTATCTGGATAACGGGACCAAGACCCTTTACGAGATTAAGACGGATCATCGTCATGGGCATTTCGGCTCTCGTGGTATAATGAGAAGAGAAACCGCCGCCGCGGAAATTGTCAAATCCGGCTTCGCACCATACTGTTGCGTCCGTCATCTTCTTTATATCCTCGTCGGTAACTTCCCACCATTTTTTCATCACGGCGTTTCCGTTTTCATCTCTGCATTCGCCGCAGGCGTCAAGACAAGCCGCGCCGGAATTGAGCAGATGGATGATGCCGCCGTTTTCTTTTGCCTTGCCCGTAAATTCATATCCGGCAACTCTCTTTGTAGCTTCGGGTGACCAGTATGTTCTTACATCGGCAAAAATCTGTGCGCGGTTTGTGAGCAATCTCATGAACAGCATGCTGATGCCGTTGAGCACATCGTTTTCCGTGGCAAATGTCATAGGCTCGCGTGCACCTTCAAAGTCAAATGAAGAATTGAGAAGCGCTTCGGGATAGTCGCAGTTCGGCCAGTGGTCTGTCCACTGTCTTTGACCCTGAAAGCCCGCGCATATAGCATTGTGACCGACCTTTTCTTCTTCAAAAGCATCGGGAAGATTTTTATTTCCGCGAATAAGATCTCTTATGATGATGTACATCTTTACAGTGAATTCCCACTGCTTGTCTTTCTGCTCACGGGAGAAACGGACGAAATCGGGATTGTCATCTCTTCCCTCTTTGCAATGCTCTTTTGTCCATGCGAGAGCGCGCTCGTATTCTTCTTTATTGTATATGCCCTCTTCCATGCGTCGGAGAATTTCCACTTCGTCTACGGATTCCACGCGCATGCCGAGATATTCTTCCATAAAGTTCTGGTCGATTATAGAGCCGCCGATACCCATACACATGGAGCCTATCTGGAGATAGCTCTTACCGCGCATGGTGGCAACGGCAAGACCCGCACGTGCAAAGCGAAGCAGTTTTTCTTTTACATCCTCCGGAATATTTGCAACATCGGAAACATCTTGCACTTCATGACCGTAAATGCCGAATGCGGGAAGTCCTTTCTGTGCATGTGTGGCAAGAACGGATGCAAGATATACGGCGCCGGGACGTTCCGTACCGTTAAATCCCCATACGCCTTTTACCGTAGTGGGATCCATGTCCATCGTTTCCGCGCCGTAGCACCAGCAAGGTGTAACGGAAAGCGTAACAGCGACATTCTCTTTTTTGAATTTTTCCGCACATGCGGCGGTTTCGGGAACACGACCGATAGTCGTATCCGCGAGAACAACTCTTACGGGACTGCCGTCGGAATAGCAAAGATTTTCTTCAAAAAGCTTTTTTGCGGCTTCAGCCATAGCCCAGACCTGAGGTTCCAGACTTTCGCGAAGCTTCATCGGACCGCGACGTCCGTCAACAATAGGACGAATACCGATTGCCGGATAAGACATAATAATTTACCTCCGAAAATATACGGTTTATACCGCTTTTTTACTTTGTATATTATATCACAACAGAGCCTACAAATCAATCCTATTTTTCAAGTATTTGTAAAAAGAAAAATTTTTTTCATATTTTTTCTCTTTTCTATTGACTTTTTCCGAAAATCGTGTATAATAGATATCGCTGTGGTTGCGATGTACCGCTCCTGAGTTTTGCGAGAGTGGCGGAACTGGTAGACGCGCACGTTTGAGGGGCGTGTGGTTTTTCCATACGGGTTCAAGTCCCGTTTCTCGCACCAAGCCACTGCTCTGCAGTGGCTTTTTTATTTCGCGGATTCAGAATGTTTTTTCATTCCCGCCCTCGGAGAGATCGCTCCGTGTAAAAATTAACGGTCAAAATTGCATACGCGGGTATGGCGGAATTGGTAGACGCGCTAGATTCAGGTTCTAGTGACTTCACTGTCATACAGGTTCAAGTCCTGCTACCCGCACCATGGCGAGTGTTCTTACAGTATTTGAAATGTTGTAGAACACTCGCTTTTTTCATATCGCAATGTGGCATGGTGCGTAGTTTACGACCACGCCTTTTC